>CAVGEJ010000043.1:0-17462 GCA_963628215.1 Eubacterium sp. CAG:180 | reverse complement strand
AGCAACCGCCAGTAGCGAAGCGTTACTTCTTCCTTAAGAAGTCCCCTAAGCAGGGTTCGGGGCAGAGCCCCGAGGTCTTAACAGAAAGGAGCACCAAATGTTTTTTGAAAAACTCGAGCAGTACGACAAAGAGGTCTACAGCGCCTGCGAGCGCGAACTGCACCGCCAACAGCAGAATATCGAGCTGATCGCTTCGGAGAATATCGTCTCGGAAGCCGTCCTGCTCGCCGCGGGAACGGTCCTCACCAATAAGTACGCCGAGGGCTACCCCGGAAAACGGTACTACGGTGGGTGTCAGTACGTCGATGAGGTCGAAAACCTTGCAAGGGAGCGCGCCTGCCGTCTCTTCGGCGCGGAGCACGCAAACGTCCAACCCCATAGCGGCGCGAACGCAAACCTTGCCGTCTTTTTCGCACTCCTCAAGCCCGGGGATACCGTCCTTTCCATGAGCCTTGCGCATGGCGGACACCTCTCCCACGGCTCGCCCGTCAATATCTCGGGAACGTATTTCAACATCGTCCCCTACGGACTGAACCCCGAGACCGAGACCATCGATTACGAAGAAGTCCGCAGGCTGGCAAAGGAGCACCGCCCGAAGCTGATTCTCGCGGGCGCGAGCGCATATCCGAGAACCATCGACTTCGCCGCATTCCGAAGCATCGCGGACGAGGTCGGCGCATACCTCATGGTCGATATGGCGCATATCGCGGGACTGGTCGCGGCGGGACTGCATCCAAGCCCGATTCCGTATGCCGACGTCGTGACAACCACCACGCATAAAACCCTGCGCGGACCGCGCGGCGGCATGATTCTCTGCCGCGAGCAGTACGCAAAGCAGATCGACAAAGCAATCTTCCCCGGCACGCAGGGCGGACCGCTCATGCACATCATCGCCGCAAAAGCAGTGGCGTTCGGAGAAGCGCTGACCGAGGATTTCCGCGCCTACCAGAAGCAGATTGTTGAAAATGCCGCAACGCTGGCAAACGAGTTGACCACAAAGGGCGTTCGTCTGGTCTCGGGCGGTACGGATAACCACCTGATGCTGATCGACCTGCGCGATACGGGCGTGACGGGCAAGGAATTTGAAGCGAGACTGGACGCGGTGCATATTACCGCAAACAAGAACACCGTTCCGAACGACCCCGCAAGCCCGTTTGTGACAAGCGGACTGCGCGTGGGAACGCCCGCAGTGACGTCGCGCGGCTTCGGCACGGCGGAAATGAAGCAGATTGCGGGATTCCTGACCGATATCCTGCGCGACCCCGAGGGGAATTCCGCACGTGTGGCGGAAGAGGTCGCGGCGCTTTGCGCACGATTCCCGATTTACGATTGCTGAAAAACGAAAAACGGTAAAACAGGGGAGCGCGGCAGAGCAAACCCGAAGCCGAATCCGCAGAGTCTGCGGAACGGACGGAACGGGAAGCGCCGCCCCCGGGAGGAAACAATATGCGAAACAGGGATCGCTTTCGCGGGTGTCTGTGCGGCGGAGCTGTCGGGGACGCGCTCGGTTATCCCGTAAAGGATGCGGAGGACAGCGAAATCTTCCGGCGTTGGGGCGAGAACGGCATCACGGAATACGCGCCGGACGAAGGCGGGATTGCGGAGGTGTCGGCGAATACGCAGCTGTCTCTCTATACCGCCAACGCTCTGCTTGCCGCCTCCACGGCGCGGCGGGTGACGGGCGAGAAAACACGACCCTACCGGCAGTATCTGATCGACTGCTACCGCGATTGGTATCGCGCGCAGGAAAAGAACGACGGGGTCGCTTCGGCGGGCACGTGCGCGTGGCTTTGCGGGATTCCCGAACTGAACAACAGCCGCGCGCCCGACATCGTCTGCGCGGAGGAGCTGTCGGACGGCCGCTACGGCAGTGTGCGGAATCCCGTCAATGCCGAACGGGGGAGCGGGGGACTTACGCGCGTTGCGCCCGTGGGGCTGTTCTTCGGGAGCGGGGAAGGACAGCTTCCGAAAATCGACCTGTTGGCGGCGGAAGCGGCGGCAATTACGCACGGGCATGAACTCGGCTATCTCCCCGCGGCGGTACTGGCGCACATCGTGCATCTTGGCGCGTACTGCGAGGCGGATCTGGAGGACGCGATCGAGGACGCGATGGAAACGGTGGGAGACCTGTTCCCCGACGCGGTTCGTTGGAACGAGTTGGAAGCACTGGTCGACCGCGCGGTCGAACTTGCCGACGAGGATCTCGACGATCTCGACGCGATCCGCGAACTGGGGCAGGGCGGAAACGCCGACGAGGTACTGGCAATCGCGCTCTACTGCGCGCTGAAGTACCGGGACGATTTCGGGCGCGCGATGGTCGCGGCGATTAACCACAGCGGAGACAGCGCGGCAACGGGCGCGGTGACCGGAACGGTTCTGGGCGCGTTCCTCGGCGTGCGGGCGATCCCGCTGAAGTATATTCGCGGGCTTGAGATGCTGGACGTGATTGTCGAGGCGGCGGACGACCTGTTCGACGGTTGCAGACCCGATCCTGCGACGGGTGAAATTCCGCAGGAGTGGCTGGAAAAATATTGGATTGAAAAAACGGAAAACGAGGCGTAAAAATGAAGGATCTGTCAAGAAATCTGACCATGCTCTGCGACTTCTACGAGCTGACCATGGGCAACGGGTATTTTGTAAAGGGGATGCAGGATCGCATTGTGTATTTCGATGTGTTCTACCGCAACAACCCCGATAACGGCGGCTTTGCGGTGGTCGCGGGACTGGAGCAGGTGGTGGAGTATATCAACAACCTGCACTTTACGGACGAGGACATTGCCTATCTGCGGAGCAAGAACTGCTTCGACGAGGGATTCCTGGACTTTTTGCGCGGATTCCATTTCGAGGGCGACATCTGGGCGATTCCCGAGGGGACGGTGGTGTTCCCGGGCGAGCCGCTCCTGACGGTGCGGGGGCGCGCGGTGGAGGCGCAGTTTGTCGAGACCTACATTCTGATGATGCTGAACCACCAGTCGCTGATTGCGACCAAGGCGGCGCGCCTGACGCGCGCGGCGAAGGGACGTGCGATCAGCGAGTTCGGTTCGCGCCGCGCGCAGGGTGCGGACGCGGCGATTCTGGGCGCACGTGCGGCATATATCGGCGGGTGCAACGCAACCGCCTGCACGGTGACCGATCAGGCTTACGGCGTTCCCGCAACCGGCACGATGGCGCATTCGTGGGTGCAGATGTTCGATTCCGAGTACGAGGCGTTCCGCGCCTACTGCGAGGTTTACCCGACGAACGCCACGCTTCTGGTGGACACCTACAACGTGTTGGAGTCGGGTATTCCGAACGCGATCCGCGCGTTCAACGACGTTCTGAAGCCGCGCGGGATCACGAAGTGCGGAATCCGGATCGATTCGGGCGACATCACCTATCTGACCAAGCGGGTACGGCAGATGCTGGACGAAGCGGGTTGGACGGAATGCAAGATTGTGGTGTCCAACTCGATGGACGAGTATCTGATCCGCGAGTTGATCCGTCAGGGCGCGGAGATTGACGCGTTCGGCGTTGGCGAGCGGCTGATTACCTCGAAGAGCGACCCTGTTTTCGGCGGGGTTTACAAGCTTTGCGCGGTGGAAGCCGACGACGGGACGATCATTCCGAAGATCAAGATCAGCGAGAACGTGGGAAAGATCACAACGCCGCATTTCAAGAAGGTGTACCGCCTGCGCGGGCGCGACACGGGGAAGGCGGAAGCCGATCTGATCTGCGTTCACGACGAGGTTGTGGACGACACGAAGCCGTTGGAAATTTTTGATCCCGAGTACACGTGGAAGCGCAAGACGTTGACGAATTTCACGGCGACCGAGCTGTTAGTTCCGATTTTCCGTCACGGCAAGCAGGTTTACGAATTGCCGTCTCTGGAAGAGATCCGCGACCGGTGCGCGGCGGAGATTGCGGGAATGTGGGACGAGGTTCGCCGCTTCAGCAACCCGCACAACTACTATGTGGATCTTTCTCAGAAGCTGTGGGACATCAAGCACGAAATGCTCCGCACACGGGGTGTTTGGAAGAGATGAGGAAGACCTCGGAGGGGGAAGGAAGCCTCTTGAAAGCAGGCGATATTCCCCCTCCGAACCTCCCTCTTCCCGCGAGAACTTCCCCGCAGACCCCCGCCGCAGGCTTGGCGAAAATGCGATTCGCTTTGCCCGGCGGCGGGGGTCTGCGGGGAAGTTTTTTGCCGTGGAGTGCGGTTGATTTTCGGGGAAATGGTGAAACGCAGCTTTAACAATCGTTTTTGATTGCCTGTTGTTGCCGTGGAGGGGGTATTGCCGGAATGGGAGCGGATTTTTTGCATAAAAGAGCAATTTTTTTTGCAAAAACTATTGGAATCCTTTCGTCAATATGTTATAATATAATTAATCATATCCGCGCGGCGCGCAGAAGGCGCTGCGGGATCGATCGGCGGGAGGTCGGATAGGATGGTTGCTCAGTTCCTGGATAGAATCGGAGCCTTTTTTGGTGAGCATGTTGCGGGCGCGTTTGCGAAAATGGGGGTACGGGATGTCTTTGACATTCTGCTTCTGACGGCGCTTCTGTTCGTTCTTTATCGCTATGGCAAGTCGCGGCGCGCGGGGCGCGTGTTGGTTGGCTTGGCGATGGTGGTTCTGTTCGGCGTGGCGGTCACGCTGACGAAGCTGACGGCGCTCGGCTACATTGTGCGCCTGTTTGCTTCGGCGTTCGCCTTTTGTTTCGTCCTCATTTTTCAGCCCGAGATCCGGACGGGTCTGGAAAAACTCGGAAACTCCCGCGTTGCAGCGCCGCTTTCCGATTCGCTCCCGCGCCGCAAGTATCCCGCCGCAAAAGAGGTTGCCGCCGAGACGGTGGATGCGGTTTGCCGGATGTCGAACAGCTGCACGGGCGCGCTGATTGTATTCGAGGGACTGACCAAACTCGGAAACTACACCGAGAGCGGAAAGATTGTGGACGCGCGCGTGACCTCCCACCTGTTGCGGAACATTTTCTACGATAAAGCGCCGCTGCATGACGGCGCGGTCATCATCCGCGATATGCGCATTTACGCCGCAAGCTGTGTGCTCCCGTCCACGGCGAGCGACATGGATTTCGGCAGTATGGGAACGCGGCATCGCGCGGCGGTCGGCGTGACCGAGGTCAGCGACGCGTTGGTGATTGTGGTCTCGGAGCAGACCGGCATTGTGTCGGTTGCGCAGGACGGGAAGCTGTTGCGCGGCGTGGATCGCAAGACGCTGACCGATATTCTCATGACCTATCTTGCGGGCAGTCGGTATCTGCGCGTCAAGCGGCTTGAGGAACGGGCGGAGCAGATCAAAAACGCGTCTGCACCGGCTGTAGCGGCATCCGAGCCGAAACCGGCAGAGCCGTCGGCGCAAGAGCCGGACACCTCGCCCGAGGATGGGCGGGAGCGGAAGAAGGAGGAGGGATCGGAGTCATGAAAAAGAAGAACGTGATCGGTCACATGACCGCCCCGAAGGAGGGGAAGATCCACTTCCTGAAACGGATTCAGCTGCTTCCGCTGTTGCTTTGCCTGTTGGCGGCGATTATCATCTGGCTGTTTGTGGTCAATCTGGATAACCGGGACGCGCCGGAACTGTTTTCCCCCGAATCCCGGCAGACCGAAGAAGGAACAGGCGAATGAGCGCAACGGGGGCAATTGAGGCAATTGGGGCAGAGAAGAATTCCGCCTGCCGCTATCTCGCGGACGGACTGTCTATCCGTCCGGGGGAGGGGCAGGAGGAACTGTTCGGGCAGGCAAAGGAGCGGATGAAGCGCGCGGGAGTGGATACCCGATCGCTTCATTTTCGGCTTTTTAAGCGGTCGGTCGACGCGCGGCGGCGGGACGACATCCGTCTGGTCTGCACGGTTCTGGTGGAGTCGGACGAGCCGCTTTCCGCGCGCGTATGCGCGCGTGCGGGGCTGAAGCCTCTGGCGGACGGCAAGCCCGTGCTTCACGTCGGCACTGAGCCGATGGAAAGACCGCCGCTTGTGGTCGGCATGGGGCCTGCGGGGCTGTTCGCGGCGCTCCTGCTGGCGCAGAACGGTTACCGCCCCGTGATCATCGATCGCGGAGACGCGGTAGCGGATCGGGTGGCGAAAGTGGAGAAGTTCCGCGCAAGCGGGGAACTGGACGGGGAATCGAACGTGCAGTTCGGCGCGGGCGGCGCGGGAACTTTTTCGGACGGAAAGTTGGTCACGCGGATACACGACCCGCGGTGTCGGTTTGTTTTGGAGACCTTTCGCCGTTTCGGTGCGCCCGACGAGATTCTGACGCTTGCGAAGCCGCACATCGGAACGGATATTCTGCGCACGGTTGTTGCGCGGATGCTTGCGGAAATCGAGCGGTTGGGCGGAGAGGTTCGCTACCGTTGCCGCGCGGAGGGGCTGCGGGAGAATGCGGACGGCAGTGTGACGGTGCGGACTCCGCAGGGCGAGGAAGCCTTTTCGGCGGTGGTTCTGGCGGTCGGTCACAGCGCGCGGGACACCTATGAAGAACTGATTGCGGGCGGCTTTGCGGTGGAAGCGAAGCCGATTTCGGTCGGCGTTCGGGCGGAGCATTTGCAGGCGGACATCGACCGCGCGCTGTACGGCGATTCTGCGGGGCATCCCGATCTGGGACATGCCGAGTACGCGCTCTCGGACACGCGGCGCGCGCGGGGTGTTTACACGTTCTGCATGTGCCCGGGCGGCGAGGTGGTTGCGGCGGCTTCGGAGGACGGCGGACTGGTTGTCAACGGCATGAGCAATCACGCGCGGGACGGGAAGAACGCGAACGCGGCGGTTCTGGTATCGGTCGGGTGCGGGGACTACGAGCCTGTGGGCGGCAGTCTTGCGCGCGGCGCGATTGCGTATCAGCGGTCGATTGAGCGCGCGGCGTTCCGTGCGGGCGGCGGGGACTGGTATGCGCCGATGATGACAATCGGCGATTTTCTCGGCGGCAGGCGCGGGAGTTTGCCCGCCGACGTACAGCCGACCTATCGCGGCGGCAAGGTACGCCCTGCGGATTTTGGGGAGATTTTCCCGTCGTACATTCTGGAGTCCTTACGTTATGCGCTTCACAGTTTTGCGGGCAGGATCTCGGGTTACGACAAGGGCACGGCGGTTCTGACTGCGGCGGAGACGCGGACGTCCGCTCCCGTTCGGATTCTTCGGGACGCGGAGCGCCTTTGTGCGCTCGGTCACGATCGCATTTATCCCTGCGGCGAAGGTGCGGGCTATGCGGGCGGCATCACAAGCGCCGCTGTCGACGGCATCCGCGTCGCCGAGTCTTTGATTTCACGCTTTCGTCCGAGGGGGTAGGGAAAGACCTTGGAGGCGCAGGGAGACCCCTTTCGGAGGTGGGTTCAACGCGGCAAAGCCGCTATTGACGGATTTTGCAAGCAAAATCCGTCACCATACCCTCCAAACCTCCCTGACTCTCCCCGAACTTCCCTGCACGGCAACCGCCGGGTTGGTGGGAATAAATTTTTCTTGCTTTTTGTGCGGCGGTTGCCGTGCAGGGAAGTTTTTGGGTGGATTGGGAGGTGCGACGGATTTGCAGAGTGCGGCTTCGCACTTGATTTGTGGGTGGAAGGCGTTCGGTATTTGTGTATGACATTGTATAGCCGTTAACCGGTAACATTCCCCCGAATCGGAACGACACATGGGTCGTTCCCTACGATGCAACATCCTTGACGGCTTCTGCACCCTATAGGGGCGCAATCCGAAGGGAGCGCCCCGCAAATCAACCCGCTTGCCGCCCCTCAACTAACCTGAACCATTTCTATCCGGTAGCGGGAGAGAGGCGACAGCCGCCAAAATCCCGCTTGACGGGATTTTGCTCGGGAGCAGCCGGAAATAGTAGCACGGAATACGGCTACACCAAAATCTACACGACGTAAAGAAAGAATCAAAAAACCAATTGAGTTGAAGGTCTTGAAGGTTCTTAGGTGACTTCTCCTTAAGAAGTCACCTAAGCGGGGTTCGGGGCAGAGTCCCGAGGTCTTAAAAGGAGTACACATGGAAAGTATCGGGCGAGTGACCGAAACAAGCGGGGAGATCGCAACGGTCGAGGTCAGAAGAGCGTCTGCCTGCGAGGGATGCCATAAGAATGCGGAGGGCGGATGCGCGGTCTGCGGTCTGTTGGGCGGCGAGAAGATCAGAACGATGAAAACGAAGGCAGGAAACGGGATCGGCGCAAAGATCGGCGACACCGTGCGGATCGAAACCCCGGACGGGAAAACGCTTTTGTGGGCGGCAATCGTGTTCCTGCTCCCGCTGATTCTGACAGCGGCGGGATTCGGCATCGCCTGTGCCGTGACCGAACGTGCCGTATGGCGGGCGGTCGGCGCGGCGGCAGGTTTCGTCCTCTGCTTTGCGGGGCTGCGGGTTGTCTCGGGTATTATCGGGAAACGCCCCCCGGAAGCAACCATCACCGAAATTGTCGAGCCGGGAAGCAAGCCCGAGCAACACGAACAAAACGAACAGCCCGGGAAATAACGGGCGGAAAGGAGAGTATCCCAATGGAAGCGGGAATGGAAAAACGACGTCGGAAATGGGCGATCCGCTACCCTGCGCATGACGGGGAAGCGGACAGACAAACGGCGGAACTGGCGGCGGAACTGGGATGCTCGGCAACCGCCGCAAAACTCCTGTGGAATCGCGACCTCAAAACCGCGGAGGCGGCAACCCGCTTTCTGCGACTGGAGGAAACGAGATTCCACGACGCGTTTCTCATGCGCGATATGGACAAAGCCGTGGCGAGAATCGAAAAGGCACTGGCGGCGGGCGAGAAGATTGCCATTTACGGCGACTACGACGTCGACGGCGTGACCTCCACAAGCCTGCTCTACCTCTATCTCCGCGAACGCGGCGCAGACGTGATTTACTACATCCCGAGCCGCCTGCACGAGGGCTACGGTCTGTCGCGCGGCGCAATGGATCGGCTTGCGGAAGCCGGCGTGCGGCTTATGATTACCGTCGATACGGGCATTACCGCCGTCGACGAAACCGCGTATGCGAAAACGCTCGGCATCGAAACCGTTGTGACCGACCACCACGCCTGCCGCGAAACCCTGCCCGATGTCTGCGCGGCGGTCAACCCGCACAGACCGGACGACGAATACCCGTTTGACGAACTGGCGGGGGTCGGCGTGGTGTTCAAACTGGTGTCGGCAATGGAGATCACGCGGGCGCGGCGCGCGGGAGAGAGCGACGCCGCGGCGGTGCGCAGAATCTGCCACGATTACGCCGATCTGGTGGCAATCGGAACGGTGGCGGACGTGATGCCGTTGGTGGACGAGAACCGACTGATCGTCAGCTACGGTCTGTCGCGCATCAACCGCGAGCCGCGAGCGGGCATCGCCGCGCTGATCGAGGCGGCAAACGGGAAGGGAAGAGCGCCGCGACGGGTCAACTCCACCTTCATCGGCTTCGGAATCGCCCCGCGCATGAACGCGGCGGGCAGAATGGGCGACGCAACTGTTGCCGCAGAACTGCTGCTCTCGGAGGGCGGGGAGAAATCCCTGCGCCTTGCCGAGGAACTGTGCGAACTGAACACCGAGCGGCAGACCGAGGAAAACCGCATCGCCGAGGCGGCGTACCGGAAGATCGAGGAACAGGCGGCAAAGGAAAAGCCGCGCGTGTTGCTGTTGGACGATGACGACTGGCATCAGGGCATCATCGGCATTGTCGCGTCGCGAATCACCGAGCGCTACGGACTGCCGTCCATCCTTGTGACCTATGACGGGTCACCCGACCGCGACGGATCGGCGGCGGATATCGGAAAAGGTTCGGGCAGAAGCGTCAAGGGGCTGAATCTGGTCGAAGCGCTCACCGCCTGCGCGGATCTGTTGGAGCGGTTCGGCGGGCACGAACTGGCGGCGGGTCTGAGCGTGCGGCGCGGAAACATCCCGCTTCTGCGGGAGCGGCTGAACGCCTACGCGGCGGAACGCCTGACCGACGAGATGCTGTGCGTGTGTCTGGATGCGGACTGCGAGGTCGGCATGACGGAACTGACCGAGAAACTGGTAGAGGAAACCGAAAAACTGGAACCCTTCGGAACGGCGAATCCCGCGCCCGTGTTCGTCATGCGGAACGCCAACCTGCGCAGAGTCTCGCCCATCGGGGGCGGGAAGCACCTGCGCATGACGGTGGAGAAGGACGGCATTTCCATGGGCGCGGTCTGGTTCGGCATGACGTTGGCGGCGCTCGATTTCGACACGGCAGAGCCGGTGGATCTGATGTTCCGCCTCGGCATCAACGAGTTCCGCGGGGAGACGTCGCTCCAGATGACGCTGATCGACGCGCGCCCGACAGAGGACGGCGAAGCGGAACTGGAGCGCCAAAAGCGGCGGTACGCCGAGATTGAGGCGGGCGGGCGCTTTGCAAGAACCGAGGATCTGCTGCCGAGCCGCGACGAATGCGGGGCGGTCTGGCGGTTTCTGCGGCGGGAAGCGGCACTGGGGCACAGCACGTTCCCCGTGCGGCGACTGCTCCTGCGCCTCAACGGGCAGGGAGCGGGGCATTTCAATTACTGTAAACTGATGTGGATTCTGCGGATCTTTGACGAGCTGAAGCTATGCAAGCTTCGCGAGCCTGTTCCCGACACCCTGTTGCTGTCCCCCGACGGCTCGGGCGGGAAGAAAGATCTGGAAAGTTCGGTTCTGCTCGCCACGTTGCGGGCAAGAGCCGACTGACCGCATCATAGAAAGGGTCGTAACGATGAGCAATACGGCGGTACACACCGATATCACGCGCCTGTTGGAGATTCTGCGCGCGACGGGAAAACAATACGACACGGACAAGATCCGTGCGGCATACGAATACGCAAACGAGATGCACCGCGGGCAGATGCGCGCGAGCGGAGAACCGTATATCTCCCATCCGATTGCCGTGGCGGAGATTGTGGCGGGGTTGGAACTGGACACCGATTCCATCTGTGCCGCGCTCCTGCATGACACGGTGGAGGACTGCTCGGACAAGACCAATCTGCACGAGATCGAGAAGAAATTCGGCACGGACGTTGCCATGCTGGTCGACGGGCTGACGAAGATCGTTACCCTGCGGGTTGAGGACAAGGAAGAGGCGCACATCGAAAACCTGCGCAAGATGCTGCTTGCCATGTCGAAGGACGTGCGGGTCATCTTCATCAAACTCTGCGACCGCCTGCACAATATGCGCACGCTTGACGCAAAGCCCGAGTCCAAGCGCCGCCTGACCGCACTGGAGACCATGCACGTCTACGCGCCTCTGGCGCACCGGCTCGGTATGCAGCGCATCAAGCAGGAACTCGAGAACCTCAGCCTGCAGTATCTTGACCCCATCGGTTACGAAGAGGTTCGCCGGCATATCGAGGAGAAGTACGGGCAGAACCTCAACTTCATCGAAAAGGTACGCGCGGCGGTTGACCGCAAAATGCGCGAGAACAACATTCATTTCACGCTCGAGGGGCGCATCAAATCGGTCTATTCCATCTACCGCAAGATGTACAACCAGAACAAGTCCTTTGACCAGATCTACGATTTCTACGCCCTGCGCATCATCGTGGACACCGAACTGGAATGCTACACCGCGCTCGGTCTGATTCACGAGATGTTCAACTCGATCCCCGGGCGCTTCAAGGACTATATCTCCACGCCGAAGCCGAATATGTACCGTTCGCTTCACACCACGGTCATCGGGCGGGACGGCATCCCGTTCGAGGTTCAGATCCGGACTTGGGAAATGCACCACTTTGCCGAATACGGTATGGCGGCGCACTGGAAGTACAAGTCGGGCGTGACGACCAAGGAAGAAATGGACAAGAAGCTTGCGTGGATCGCAAGCCTGATCGAGACCGAGGACGGCGAGCGCGACCCTGAGGAATTCATGAACGCGCTCAAGACCGACATCTGTCACGACGAGGTGTTTGTGTTCACGCCCAAGGGCGACGTCATTGCCCTGCCGAACGGCGCGAACGTGATCGACTTTGCCTATGCGGTTCACTCGGCGGTGGGAAACAAGATGATCGGCGGAAAGATCAACGGCATGATCGTGCCGATCGACCGCACGCTCCAGAACGGCGAGATTGTGGAGGTGCTGACCTCCGCCTCTTCCAAAGGTCCGAGCCGCGACTGGATCAACATCGTTAAAACCTCGTCGGCGCGTTCCAAAATCCGCGCGTGGTTCAAAAAGGAACAGCGGGCGGACAATATCGCCATCGGGCGGGGTCTAGTGGACACCGAAATCAAGCGGGTGGCGGGCAAGTCCGTCGGCGAAGGACAGCGGAACGACATCGTTCAGCCCGTTGCCATGCGCTTCGGCTTCACAAGCCCCGATGATTTTTACAATGCCATCGGCTACGGCGGAATCGGCATGGAGAAAGTTAAGAACCGCATTCAGGAGGAGTGCCTGCGGGTGTTCCGTCCCGAGGCGGCGGAAGCGCCGAAAATCACCTCGGCGGAGCAGGTTCCCACCCGTCCCGCGCCCAAGAACCTGCACGGCGGAAGCGGCGTGATTGTGGACGGCGAGAGAGGGTGTCTGGTCAAATTCGCAAAATGCTGCAATCCGCTGCCCGGCGACTCGATTATCGGTTTCGTAACCAAGGGCTTCGGCATCTCCATCCATAAACTGGACTGCCCGAACGTCATTCAGGGGCGGAAGAATCCCGAGAACGACGACCGTTGGAAGGAAGCGCACTGGGAGAGCGAGGAAGGCGGCGCGGATCACGGCGTTTACGAGGCGCTGCTTCAGGTCTACAGCGACGACCGCATCGGAATGCTGGCGGATATCACCGGAGCGCTTGCGGAAATGCGGGTTTCGATCCTGCAGGTCGGCGTGGTGCGGCGCGGGGACAACACCTCCATCGTCAACCTCAAGGTGGGGTGCAAGAATATCGATCACTATAACTCCATCGTTTCCAGACTGCGCGGGCTGAACGGTGTGAACAACATCATCCGCGGATTTTCGTAAGGAGGGCGCATGAAAGCAGTCATTCAACGCGTAGACCACGCGTGCGTCAGAGTCGACGGCGAGACCGTCGGCGAATGCGGGAGAGGATTCCTGATTCTGCTCGGCGTGGCGGAAGGCGACACCGAGGCGGAGGCGGATCTGCTCTGCCGCAAAACGGTGGGGCTTCGGGTGTTCCCGGACGAGGCGGGCAAGATGAACCGCTCGCTCCCGGACATCGGGGGCGAGGCGCTGATCGTTTCGCAGTTCACGCTGCTTGCAAACTGCCGCCACGGCAACCGC
Source organism: Eubacterium sp. CAG:180 (assembly GCA_963628215.1). GTDB lineage: Bacteria > Bacillota > Clostridia > Oscillospirales > CAG-272 > UMGS1865. Next base: position 4,274 of record CAVGEJ010000043.1, on the reverse strand, counting down.
CCGGATTTCCTTGCCTCGGCAAAGCCCGGGGAGGCAAAGCGGCTTTACGAATATTTCACCGCGCAGGTGAAGAAAACGGTTTTGCACGTCGGAAACGGCGTGTTCGGCGCGCACATGGAAGTGTCGCTTCTGAACAACGGACCGGTTACCATCCTGCTCGACACCGAAGAACTGAAAAAGAAGTAAGGAGAGGTCGTCATGAGACTGATATTGGACGGACCCGTTAACGTATACTATGTGCAGACGCTCTGCATGATATTCTTCCCCGGCGCGAAATTCGGCGAGGCGGAGAAGAACGACCCGACCGCGCCCGAGGTGCGCCTGACGCTCACCGAGCGCGACGGCGGAATGGAGGCAAAGGCGACCGTGACCGTGGACGGCGCGAGCGAGACCGCGACCAAGCGGGTGGATTTCTCCGTTTGGGACAGCCGCGAAAAGACCGCGAAAAAAGCGTGTGGCGCGGCGATTATCACCGCCTGCGGAACGCTGCTCGGCTACCGCCCGTCGTGGGGTATGCTGACCGGTGTGCGTCCCTCCAAGGTTGCAACCGAACTGTTGCAGGCGGGGGTCAGCAAAACAAGGGTCAAAAAGATTCTGTCGGGCGAATATCTGGCGATTCCGAAGAAGGCGGCGTTGGCGGTGGACGTGGCGCTCAACGAGCAGAAGATCATCGGCGTACCGGGACGGAAGGATTGCAGTCTCTATGTCTCGATTCCGTTCTGCCCCACGCGGTGCTCCTATTGCTCGTTCGTGTCCTACACCTCGGCGCGCCTGCTCTCGCTGATTCCCGAGTACCTCGAGCACCTTGTGCGCGATGTGCGCGAAATGCTCGGCGAGATCCGGCGGCTCGGGCTGAATCTGCGGACAATTTACATCGGCGGCGGGACTCCGACCATCCTTTCGGCGGAACAGCTGCGCGTGCTCCTTTCGGCAATCGCGGAGAATACCGACGTGACCAAACTGGAAGAATACACGTTGGAATCGGGCAGAGCCGACACCATCACGGCGGAAAAATTCGCGGTTGCAAAGGAATACGGCGTGAACCGCGTTTGCGTGAATCCGCAGTCGCTCTGCGACGACGTCCTGCGGCAGATCGGCAGAAGCCACACGGCGGAGGACTTCTTCCGCGCGTTTGACGTGGCGCGGGAATCGGGCATTCCCTATATCAACACCGACCTGATCGTCGGGCTTCCCGGGGACAGCTTCCGCACCTTCTCCAAGACCTTTGACCAAATCGTTTCCCTTCGCCCCGAGAACATCACGGTGCACACCTTCTGCGTGAAGAAGGCTTCCGAGATTCTGCGGCAGGACGCGGACGTTTACTCCCTGCGCGGCGGCGACGCGGGCAAGTGCGTGGATTACACGCAGTTGCAGGCGCAGCAGGAGGGCTACAAGCCGTACTATATGTATCGGCAGAAGAACACCGTGGGAAACTATGAGAACGTCGGCTTTGCGCTCGAGGGCGCGGAGTGCCGCTACAACATCTACATGATGGAGGAAGTCCACACGATCTTCGCGGCGGGCGCGGGCGCGGTGACGAAGATGGTGGATTACCGCCCAAAGGCGGGCAGCAAGCCGAAAATCGAACGGCTGTTCTATCCGAAGTACCCTTACGAATACCTGCGCGACGAAAGCACTGCGGAAAAGCTCGCCGCAATCGAGACCTTCTGCCGCGAGCACGAACTGGTGTAAGACCTTGGGACTTTGCCCCAAGCCCCACAAGGGGCTTCTTGAAAGAAGCCCCTTGACCGCAAGAACTTTTAACAAGGGGATTCTTGCACAGCCCTTTGCACGGTGCGGATTTCTGCGCACTATGTTCGCACGATGTTATTCTGTTGCGGAAAGTTCTTGGGATTCCCAACCCCTTCTTTCAAGAAGGGTTTGGGCAGGGTTTGGGACAGAGTCCCAAGGTCTTAAAAGAGAGGTGAGATTGAATGAATGTTGTTGCAGTATCGAATGATCTGAAGAAAACGGAACTGGCGGAACTGGTGCGCGCGGGGGACGCGGCGTTTGAGCGCGCCCTCAAAGCACTGGCGGAGGAGATTCTTTCTCTGCACGATGTCCGCCTGCTCGGACTGACAGGTCCGACCTGCTCGGGAAAGACCACAGCCGCCGCCATGCTGACCAAAGAACTGGAAGCACAGGGGCGCGCGGTTCATATCATCTCGGTTGACGACTTCTATTACAGCAAGGAAGCGCTCCAACGCGCCTCGCGCGAAAAGGGGAGACAGGAGCCGGATTACGACTCCCCCGACACCATCGACCTCGATTTCATGCGCGCCTGTACGCTCTCCCTGCTCTCGGGGCGCGAGACGAGAATGCCGCGCTTCAATTTCCGCACGGGACAGCGGGAACGGGGCGAGATTCTGCGCCCGATGGAAGGGGACGTGTTCCTCTTCGAGGGCATCCAGATCCTTTACCCGCAGGTTGACGCGCTTCTGCGGCGGGAGGGGTATTTCAACTTCTGCGTTTGCCCGCAGACCGCAATCGAAACGGGCGGGGAGCGGTTTGAGCCGAACGAAATCCGCCTGTTGCGCCGTCTGGTGCGGGATATGATCCACCGCGCCGCCGCGCCGTCCTTCACCTTTGCCATCTGGGAGAGTGTGCGGGAGAACGAGGAGAAGAACATCTTCCCCAATATCGGAAGCTGTAACCGCGCGGTGGATTCCACCATGCCGTATGAAATCGGACTTCTGAAGCCCTACCTTGAAAAATTCCTCCGCGAGGATCGCGAGGCGGAGAGCGGGGAAGCGCGGAGCGAGGCGGAAACGATTCTCTGCCGCCTGCGGAAGGTTCAAACGGTTTCCGATGCGCTGATCGGACCGGATTCTTTGTACAGGGAGTTTATCTGAGATGAAAATTTTGCTGAAGAACGCAACGCTCCTGCCCGAGTACGGCTACGGAGACAAACGGGTGCACGTTACAGTCAAGAACCGCAAAATTGCGGAGATTTCCGAGACGATGCCAGAGAAAGAGAACGAAAAGGCGGACGAGGTGGTCGACTGCGGGGGCAACCTCCTGATGCCCGCTTTCTGCAATGCGCACTGCCACGCCGCCATGACCCTCTTCCGCGGCTACGGCGAGGATCTGCCGCTGAAAGAGTGGTTGGAAACGCGCATTTTCCCCGCAGAGGATAAACTGACCTTCCGCGCGGTCTACCATGCCTCCATGCTCGCCATTGCCGAAATGCTCCGGAACGGCATTGCTTCCTTTTCGGATATGTATATGTTCGAGGACGCGGTTGCCGAGGCGGTACTGGCAAGCGGCATCAAGGCAAACCTTTCGCGGTCGCTCGTGTCGTTCGACCCCGAGGTCGATATGGCGAAGGAGCAGAGAACCGTGGAGGCGGTGCGGCTGGCGGAGTGGTACCACGGGTGCGACGAGGGGAGACTGTTGGTCGACTTCTCGCTCCATGCCGAGTATACGAACGTTCCGAAAGCCTGCGAATACGTTGCGGAACTGGCAAAGCGCATCAAAACGGGAATGCAGATTCACCTCTCCGAAACCGAGCGCGAGCATCGGGAGTGCATGGAGCGGTGGGGCAAAACGCCAACCGAATTCTTCCGCGATACGGGCGTTCTGGATGTCCCCACGACCGCCGCGCACTGCGTGTGGGTTACCGACAGCGACATTGAGATTCTGCGCGACAAGGGCGTGACCGTGGCGCATAATCCCGTCAGCAACCTCAAGCTTGGGAGCGGCGTTGCCCCCCTGCGGAAACTGTTGGACGCGGGTGTGAATGTGGCGCTCGGAACGGACGGAACGGCGTCGAACAACCGCCTTGACATCCTGCGCGAGGTGCAGACCGCCGCGCTGATTCATAAGGGCGTGACAAGAAATCCGACCGAAATCAAAGCCGCCGAACTGATCCCGCTTGCAACCGTCAACGGAATGCGGGCGCAGGGCAGACGGGACTGCGGGCGCGTGGAGAAGGGGTATTGCGCCGATCTGATTCTGGTTGACCGGAACAGCCTGCATAATCAGCCCTGTTTTGACGATTACGCAATGTTGGCGTTCAGTGCCGACGCGAACGATGTAAAAATGACCATGGTCGACGGGCGCATACTTTACCGCGACGGCGAGTATACTTCCATTGATGAGGAACGCCTGCGCGCCGACTGCCGCGAGACGTTTGCTCATTACTTTGATTGAAGGCAAAAACGCATGTTTTGCGGGTAGAATGCAGACAAAGGGCGCTGTGCTGAGAAAAGCACAAATTTCTTTCACGCTTTTTCTTTGACCATGTAGGCGCAAAGAAAAAGCTTTGCAAAAAG
>CAVGEJ010000042.1:4571-17530 GCA_963628215.1 Eubacterium sp. CAG:180 | reverse complement strand
GACTTCTCCTCAAGAAGTCCCCTAAGCAGGGCTTGGGACAGAGTCCCAAGGTCTTCCCTCCCCTACTCCCGCACGGGAATCTCCGCGTACCGTACCTCGCACCCACGCGCGCGCAGAAGCGCCGCCAGATCGTCGGTTTTCAGCCAGACCGTTGCCGTGTTGTCATTCGGGTGAACGCCGACAAGACCGCCTGCAAGATCGCGATCCAGATAAAGCGCCACACGGTGTTCCGAATCCGACTCGTTCAGAAGCCCGAACGGGGTCACCGAACCCGCAGTCAACCCCAACAGCGCAAACAACTCTTCGTCGCTCGCAAAACTGAGCGGTCTTGTCCCCTGTTCGCGGCGGAACTGCTTGAGATCCACCCGCTTGCTGCCCTGCACGGTGAGCAGATAGAAATTCTTCCGCCTGTCATCCCGCACGAACAGATTCTTCGCGTCCGCCTCGGGATGCGGCAGCGGAATCGCCGCCAAGTCCGCCATGGTGTATACCGCGCCGTGCTCGGTGACCTCATACGCAATCCCCTGCGCGTCAAGCAGGGCGTAGACTTCCTGTTTGTTCATTCCGTTTCCCTCCGATACCGAAAACGGTCCGCCGCACGGCAGACCGTTTTGTATTATCCCTGTAGTTTACAGGCTGACCGACTCCGCGAGCGCGGCAAGTCTGCGGCACTCTTCCTGCCGCTTCTCCACAAGCGCCTTCATCTCGGCAAGTTCCGCTTCGCTGAAACCGTCCAGATCGCCCGGCTTGAGTTTGTTCTTGTACATCCGGTCGGTCTTGCGGACAAAGTTGATGTCGGTTGCAACAACCTTGCCGTCAATCTCGCACATGGCAACGCTGCTGTGTCCCGCGACCAACAACTCCACCGCGCGCACACCCATTTCGGAGGCAATGAAACGATCCTTGAGCGAGGGCTTTCCGCCTCTGACCACGTGCGCAAACTGCGCGTACTTGCTCTCCACACCCGTTTCGGTCTGGATGCACTCGCGCAGATACTCGCCGTAGTTGCGCCCGTTCACCTGCGGCATCCCCTCGGATACCACAACAATCATGCTCCGCTTGTGCCCCTTCGGGTTGTCCCGCAGAGCGCGGATCTTGCGCAGGCAGGCTTCCTCGTCAAAGGGAAGTTCGGGAACTGCAACCGCAACCGCTCCCGAGGCAACCGCCGCGTAAAGCGCAATCAGTCCGCAGTTTCTGCCCATGACCTCAACAACGTTCAGCCGCGCGTGCGATTCGCAGGTATCGCGCAGATGATCGATCAGGTCAACCGTGGTGTTCAGCGCGGTATCGAACCCGATGGTATAATCGGTTGCCGAAATATCGTTGTCAATCGTTCCGGGCAGACCGATGCAGGGAATGCCCGCTTTGGTCATATCGTAAGCGCCGCCGTAAGTTCCGTCGCCGCCGATGCAGATCAGCGCGTCAATACCGACCTTCTTGCAGGCTTTGACCGCCTTTGCAACCCCCTCCGGCGTTGCAAATTCCGGACATCTGCTGGAATACAGGACGGTGCCGCCCTGCCCGATGATATTCGCAACGGTGTGGGGCGTGACGGTCTCCAGTTCGGGGTCGGGCTCTGCCATCAGTCCCGAATAGCCGCCGACGATGCCGACAACCTCAATATTCATTTCATACGCCTTATCCACAACCGCCTTGATCGCGGCGTTCATCCCCGGGGCGTCTCCGCCGGATGTGAGAACTCCGATTTTATGAAACACTGCCATTTTTCTACCTCCGTCTTGCCTTTCGCACGACCTTTTCGGTTTCTTGCCAAAAAAATATCAATCAAATATTATTGTATACCATTTTCCCCGAAAAATCAAGACCTTTTACAAAAAATTTATATTTGAAAGAGACAGAATCCGGCAAAAATTCCCTCCGGCAATCCGTTTGCCGCGCGGCTTATTCGGACTCTATGGACGACAGATCTTCGTATTCCGCAGACTGCTCCGATTCGCCCTTTTGCGCTTCGAGCATCGCCGCGATGGACGGGCTGTTCCGGGTCAGCTTTTTGATCGACAACCCCTGCGCTTTTCCGTCCGCAATTTCCAGATTGTGATCGGATTTCTGCAAAAAGTCCTTGACCATCTCCAAGCCTTTTATCGTATCATCGATTTTCCGGATCGCTTTTTCATAATTGTCATGCGCCAACCTGCAGTTCCGGTTGAAATCGCTCTTGAAGGTGTTCATTTTACTTTCAAAGTTGGCAAGATCAATGCTCTGCTGTTGCGCAAGGACAAGTTCTTTCCGGTAGGACCAAGAAGAGAGCGCCGCATTCCGCAGCAAAGTAATCAGCGGAATAAAGCACTGCGGTCTGACAACGTACATCTTTTCGTAGCGGTGGGACATATCCACAATTCCCGCGTTGTAGAAGTCGTTGTCCGCCTCCAGCATGGACACCAGAACCGCATACTCGCACTTCTTTTCCCGTCGGTCCTTATCCAACTCCTTCAGGAAATCTTCATTCTTCTTTTTGGTTGCGGTTTCGTCCTGCTCGTTCTTCATTTCAAACATGATGGAAATGAATTCGACCCCGTCACGGCTCTCCCGGAAAATAAAGTCTCCCTTACTGCCGGTTCTCGCGTCGTTGTCCTTCTCGAACGTCGCATTCTGAAACCCGATCATGCGGATCTTATTGAACTCGTTCAGGCAATACTGCTCCAGACTTTCCCCCACCATTTTGGTGGAAAGCTTTGCCTTGAACTCCTTGTAAAAATCAATCTCGCGCTGTTTGTGCTCCAACTCCGCTTCGTGTCGTTTGTTCAATTCCGCAATTTCAAGATTCTTTCGGTCAATGGCAGACTGCTGTTCCAGTTTGCTGTGTTCTTCCTTCGCCTGCATCTCGGACAACTGCTTTTGCAGTTCTTCGATTTTATGATTGGAAACGTCCCGCTCTTCCGCCCGCTCCCGCTCATACTTCCGCGCCGCTTCCTGTTGCTTTGCCTCCGCTTCCGCCCGCAGTTTGTCTTCCTGCATCTGCTTTTCGGTTTCCAACCTTGCAATCTTTTCCTGCAAGTCCCCGATCTCGGAATTCAGCTTTTCCCTCTGCTTGTTGAGACTGTCCTCGTTCAGGCGTTGCAGTTCCTGCTGTTTTGCATCCGCTTTTGCCTGCATCGCCTCTTCCTGCATCTGCTTCTCCGCTTCCAGTCTGGAAATCCGGTTCTTCAACTCGTTCACGGCAGCGTCCGATTCCTGCCGCTGTTTTGCAAGCGCTTCCTCATTCAGCCGTTTCAGTTCCGCCTGTTCGGCTTGTGCCCGGGATTCCATGTTGCGAAGCCGCAGTTCCGCCTGCTCTTCCACGTCCCGCTTGAATTCCGAATCCCGCACCTGCTGTACAATCGCCGCATAGTTCGATTCGTCAACCTTGAATACTTCGCCGCATTCCGGACATCTGATCTCGTTCATCATAATCGGGTATCTCCTTTTTTTATTTTTAATAGTGGAACGTATTTTCAACAACCGGCGTCTTCTGCGTCCCGGGTCGCTTCTTCCTGCACCAACCGCGAAAGCATGCAGAACGCCGCAAGTTGCTTTGCCTCCGCCTTTGTATCCGCAACAACCGTTTCTTCCATGCCGAACCCTTCTATCGAGCAGGTGCATTGCCATGTGGCATTTCCCGTTACGGGGTCGGTCTCTGCCGCGACAATGACATAAATCGGCTTCCCGATCGGTTTCCCGCCGATCTCATATTTCTTTTGCCACAGTTCCTGTAATTGGTTGATTGCGCGTTCCTCCGTCGGAACGCCGACAAGATCACAGATTCTTTTTTCCACAGCACTGCAACGGCGAAGCCATGCCAACGCCTCGCTTGCCGCTTCCGCCGCCGCTTCCTTTTTGCTCTTTCCGATTCCCGAAAAAACGGTGGGATAAGACCATACGATTCCCATGGCGTCGTCAAACAGCCGAACCGTGCAGGAAAATCCGTTCTCCGTTTCCCGATACGTATATTCCGGCATCAGCTGAAATTTTCTCTGCATCGCGGTCTGCAGATCGCCCACCGCGTTCTCTTTCCCGAAGCCGTTATCCAGTTTTTCGCCCAGAAGCAGCATCCGCTCCGCCACGTCGGACAGAATCCCAAAATTCCATCCGCAATCCAGAGCAACCGCCCCGAGAACCGCCTCAAACAGATCCTCACGCGCCTTTTGCCCGTTCTCAACGTTCTGCAACTCGTCCCCGTTGCTCATGATTAAGTACCGCGACCATCCGAGCCGCTCGATTTCCGCCGCCAGAGTCTCACGGCATACCAGCGCGCTTTTCAGCTTCGTCATATTCCCCTCGGAACGCGCCGACCGAAACGCGGAAGCCGGAAAATGACCTTCCACCCGACAGGTAGCCGGAAATTCGCGGAACTCGCCGTAACGGTCGATCAGTTTCCGCATCACAACCAGATCAAGCGCCTTGTCACCGATGAACTCCAAGGTTTCGTTGCTCTCCGCGCCCGCTTCCCCGCCGGGATTCATCCATGCGGTCAGCATTTCTTCCGTGTACGACTTTCTCGTAAACGCCTGCGCCAGCAAATAGGGCTTGCGGAACGAATACCCGATATCCGCCTCCACCTGTTTGTGCGCAGTTCCGCTCAGGAACTGTTCGATTTTTCCGATTCCGTTTGTGCTCATATAAAACAAACCCCTTTCTTTCCGGAGGGAAGCCGTATCAAAACAAAAACTCCCCTCGCAACCGATAAAATCAGGTGCGACGGGAGCAATCCATTTTCGATGCAGAACAAGATACACTGTCCCCTTACAACCGGGACAGCCTACCCTTGCCTACAAAGATCCCGTTCTCCGATACGGAACGGAAAGGACGTAAATGTGTAATCAAAGTAAAACTCGGGTGTAAAACATCCTCATTTATCAAACCCCGCCGACTGACGTCCGGTAAATGAGAAGATTTTACATGCACTTTTTACGATGCTTACGCGATCTGTACGCTCTTCCTTCGCAACCTGTGTTTCCATTATAACAAATCGGAAACCGAATGTCAAGGACTTTTGGAAAATTTGTGAAAATTATTTTTCCGCCCCAACGCATCCCCGTCCCCTCGCGGAAACCGCCCGGGAACTGTAGCGGACAGACAGCAAAAGCCCCGGTGCGATCCGTTCGGATCAAACCTGGGGCTTTCTTGGTGCAGCGAGTGATGATAAATCCGAACCAAAGGCCTCTTCAGTTTCAGCAAATGTGATTATTTTTGTGCCTTCCTTGTAGTTGAATGTAATGACCAAGTAATCGTCGAACAGATAGATCGCGTTTACAAAGCTGTCGATCAGACGGCGGCGGTGGTCAAGCTGTTTCATGTTGAGTTTGCAGTACTTGGTAAGGTAATAAAGGATCTCCTCCTTTGTGACCGTGGACTTTGAGATTTCTTCTTTGAGAATCTGCCCGAGATCTCGCTCTTTTCGGTTTCAAACTCGTCAAGTCGTCGCTTTGTAGATGCAGAAAAGATTCCCGCTTGAATGGTGTTGACGATGTTTTCAATCCCTTTTTCTATTTCGGCAAGTTGCTTGCGGAGAATCGGCAAGGTGGTACTTTCGGTATTGAATTTTGTAATCAGCGTGTCGGCAAGTCTGTCAAAAAGAATGTCATCAAAGATGAATTTTTGAATAAGAAGTATTACGACTTCCTCATTCCATTTCTTCTTAACCGTTTTCTTCTTGCACGTTCCGCCATTGCGTGTGCCTCGGCATTTGTAATAGCGGTAGACTTGCATCGTGTGGCTCGTTCCGCGTTCACCCGTAATCAGACATTGACAGTAACCGCAGAACAGTTTGGTTGTCAGCAGATATTCGTCCTCAACTTTGTGCTTAGCGGGCGCTTTCTTGTAAGTAGCGGCTCGTTCTTGTACTTGTTCGAACAACTTGACAGGGACGACGGCGGGAATGCCGTTCGGAACGATTACTTCACGATATTGATATTCTCCGATATATCAGCGGTTGTGCAGCATTCGCGTTACGGTGTTAAGTGTGATCTTCGTTCCTCTGACGCTTCGAACACCTTTGATGTCGAGGTCGTCCGTAATCTCTTGCATGTTGCACCCTTGGCATACTTCTTGAACGCATCAAGAACGGCAGACGAGGCAATAGAATCAATTTGGAAGAACTGATTTTCGTCAATTGTATATCCGATGGGAAGTGTGCCGCCGTTGTATTTGCATTTGAGTGCGTTTTCGGTCAGGCCTCGCACGACTTTCCCCGAGAGTTCGACAGAATAATATTCAGCCATACCTTCAAATAAGTCAAATGGACATAAAACTTATTTTCAGTTTTTTGTTACTGTGTGATAACGGAATCTATATCTATTTTGTAATAGATATGGATCTCCTGCGGTTTATTTGTAACCGATTCTTTGCCGCCGATAACAAGGTGGTCGAATAATGCCAAGCACATTTCACGAGTTAAAGTAGGCGAATTGAAATAGGTTTTCAGTCTGCGAATAAACTCGTCCACATCCGTTTTTGCCTGCGTTATTTTATTAAGTCCTTGCGAAAGAAAAGTAAATTTTTCTTTCAGTTCCGTTTGTTCGGCAGTGTACTTTTCAATCAGTTTCACGCACACGCCTTCGGGAATCTTTCCGGATACTTTTTCTTCAAACGCCGCCTCAATCAGTTTATCAAGATCAATTAAGCGTTTTTCGGCGCGTTTCAGGTCTTTCTTCACATTGGCTTGATTCTTGTCCGCAAGCGAGGATTGTCGCTGTAAATATCGTTGTTTGAATTCCGTTTCGTGACCTATAATCATTTCAGCTTTCGCGGCGATGTCGTTTTTCACGAGTTGTTCCAAAACGGGAACCGTAATAAAATGACTGAAACAGGCAGACGATCCCATACGCGATTTTGTGCCGCAGTTGAAATTAAAATAAACCGCTTCCTTGCCTGTGCGCTTTGACGTTTGCGTGTTCCAACCGAGTCTCATTTTTGCGCCGCAGTCCGCGCAGAACATCAATCCCGACAGCGGGTGCATATATCCGCGTTGCGTATGCTTCCCGTGTCCTACGGCTTTCTCGACTTCCTTGACTTTATTCCAAAGTTCTTTTGAGATAATCGCTTCGTGAGCGTTTTCGACGACGATCCAGTCATCTTCCGGACGGCGTTGCCACTTGTGGTTTTTGTATGAAATTGTAGTTGATTTGTGCTGAACCAAATTGCCGATATACGCCTGATTCGATAAAAGAGTTCTTAAAACTGCGGTGTGCCACAAATGAGACGGATTCTTTACGCCGTTTATACCCGTTGTAGATATTCTGTAATCGTTGGGTGTTAAAACCTTTTCAACATTCAGAACGTCGGCTATTTTTCGTGGCGTCAAACCGCTTGCGCGCATTTCAAAGATACGTTTTACGACAGGCGCGGTTTCTTCGTTTACCTGCAGAGTGCGTTTTTCATCCGTTCCGATGATGTAACCGTAAGGCGGATGGGACATTCCGTTTTTTCCTTCTTTGGCGTTCTTGACGCGCACGGCGCGCAGTTTCTTGCTTGTAGTAGCCGCCCACCATTCGTTAAACACGTTGGTAATCGGCATCATATCCATAGCGGGAGTATCTTTATTCTCCGTGTCGGTATTATCCGATAATGCTACGAAACGTATTCCGAACGTAGGGAAGACATAATCGAGATACTGTCCTACCATGATATAATTTCTTCCGAAACGGCTCATATCTTTTACGAGTATTGTATTGATAACGCCTTGTTTCGCATCGTCCAGTAACCTTTTCACGCCCGGTCGCTCGAAAGTGGTTCCCGAAATGCCGTCGTCAACGTAGGTGTCGTAAAGAGTCCAGCCTTGTTCGGCTATATAATCCGATAGAATTGCTTTTTGGTTTTCGATAGAAAGCGATTCGCCTGCGCGTTCGTCGTCGCGAGATAAACGCACATACATTCCGACAATATAGTCTTTGTTGTTTTGCTTTGATTGCATTCTTTTACTCCTTTGAATCAAAGCAGCCTGAAATTTCAATGTGCTATGATTATACCATATTACACGGAAAATTTCAAGCTGCCTTATATGCGTTAATCGACTGAATTTTTCATTTCTTCAAGTACCTGCCTAAAAGCGAGTTCCTCAAAGACTTCTCTGAAATCTTTTTTGCCTATGTAATGGCTTATGACGACGTATTTTTTACCGCCGATAGTTTCGGTATGAGCAGTGGTAGGTGTTCCGTTTCGCTCGTCGTTTAACTGTATTTTCGCTGTTTTATTCGTATAATTTCCTCCGTATCGCTATTCGTTGAATTTTGTATTTTTCATTTTTAATGGCTCCTTTTCCTAAAATTTTTCTCAGCCTCGCATGAATGCGACTTGCGAAACAGGTCGGACTTACTTTTCTTATTTCATTATATTTTTCGGACTTATTGCCGCTTTTATCAAATGCCGACTCTTACGTTTCGGTTGTAAGTTATATATTACTTATCGTTAAAATTATTGTTTTTGCCTTGTTTTTCTTGTTTTTTGCGTTCTTCTTCGATTTCCGCTTCTATCTGTTGCAATCGAGGAACTTGCCGAACGATGTCAGGCGTGAAGAGTGAAAGCACAGAATCGAAAAAACTTCCGATTGTTTTCGGCTTGCTGTGGACGATGCGCCGATATTCCGTCGGATTTGTTCTCGCAAGTTCTTTGCCAACGTTTGTATAATGGGAATTGTTATCTCTTTCCTTTTGCAAAGTTTCTGCTTTTCGGGCATATTCAAGCGTTTCGTCCATAGATTTTGTAAGCCGCTTTGAAAGGTTGTTATTTACCGCCGTTAAAGCAATTACTTGTTCTTGTAACTTCCCGCGTTTTCTCGGAATTTTTCCGTTTTTTGCTTCGGTTATAGCGTCCGCATACACCTGATTTTCTTCCCGTACCGCTTCCGCTTGCTCGATTATCTTTTTTGCCTTAAATTCGGCGGTAGAAAGATGTTTTTTCTGACTGCCTTCTTTTCCGCGCTGTAAGCCCCAACGTTTTCCGACTGATTCATAAAAAACCGTTTGTAATTGCTGTAACTGCGGTTTATCGAACAGTTGTTTACTGCAAAGCCTGCCGTCTGGTGTAATCGGCATCAAGTTTAAGTGCATATGCGGCGTTGTTTCGTCGTTATGTACTACCGCCGCGATAATGTTTTCCTCACCGTATCTTTCCGTAAAGAATTTGTAACAGTCCGAGAAAAAATTATACTGTTCGACCTTAGCTAATTCATCGAAAAAAGTTTTGTCCGAACCTAACACGAAAGAGTTCATAACAACCGCATCTTTGCGCGGAGATAAGCCTAACTCTTTAATTCTACTGTTTATGAACTCCGTATAAGTTTTCCCGAAATATGGCATAAACCGATAGTTATTTTTCGTCCGTTCGCTATCTATCTGCGGGTTTGTGGCTTCGTAATTCTCGTCCCGCTCGTTTTCCTTTTCGATAGGGGCGACGTCTTGTTTATGGTATTTTTCCATATGGCACACTAAATATGAAATGATGATTCCCTCCTGAAATTTGTTTTTTGTAATCGTTGAGCAAAGTGTGTAGGTAATCTCTGCCGACTGTTTTATAGTGGATTCACAGCCTCGCAGAGCCCACTATTTTGCGAAGCAAAGTATAGTGGGCTACACTTTGCTCATAAGTCTTCTTCTTTGCTCCTCATTTGCTTCCAAAGTTTTTCTCTATGTTATCCGCCGAAAAGCGTATTTAAAAAACATTTTAACTTGTGTCCATTTTCATTTATCTGCCTCCTTCATTTTATTTTTTTGCTGTTTTTGTCCTTATGAGTCCACAAAAAGATAATTATCTCTCCCTACTTATATTGGAAAGTTTCAATCTCTTTGCGGGGGTGTTTCGCAAAAGTTTTTTTACCCCTCACTATAATTGGAAAGTTCTGAGCCGTTTGTATGGGTGTTTCACGAAAATTTTACAAAAATTTTTCCGCTATAATTGGTTTTTTGCAGATGGGAACATAAGTGTTTTCAGTAAAAACTTAAAACACCCTCCATATATATTGGACATTTGCATACCTGTTTGCTGGGGTGTTTCGTTAAATTTTTTCAAAAAGTCTCCTACTATAATTGGAAACTTGCGGCTCGAAACTTAATGGTTTACACAAAATTTTTCTCGCAGAAAAATTTCTTCTCACTATAAATGGACATTTGCATATCGTTTGGCGGGGTGTTTTCGGAAAAATAAAAGTCCTCCTACTTATATTGGAAAGTTACAACGCATTTGTGAGGGTATTCCACTAAATTCTCGCAAAAAACTCTTTCCACTTAACCAAGGACACGAAAATCCAAAAGTTCGGGGTGCATAGAAAATTTTTTCTCCCATATATAACAAGGACACGAAAATTTTACAGTTAGATTAAAAGATCATTTTGTCGAACAGATTTTTAATTTGAATAATTATTTTTCCATGCTCAGAAAAATAAGCAAAAGCCATGAGGTAAAAGTGCAAGGTTGTTATTGTACCAAAAAGTGTATAATAAATGAGTTATAATTCTGTTATAAAATTAACTTAGGAGAATAACTATGAACGAATTTGACAAAATATTTGGTTATGAATCGGAAAAACAAGAAATGCTTCGCCTTTGCGACGTTTTATGCAATCGTAAGAAATATGAATCGTTAGGTATAACTTTACCAAAGGCCGTTCTTTTTTACGGTGAACCGGGACTTGGTAAAACATTAATGGCAAAAGCTTTTATTGAAGCAACAGACAGAAAAGTTTTTCAATGCAAGAAGAATAAATCAAACGGTGAGTTCGTATATGAAATAAAGTCAACATTTGAAAATGCGATTAAAGACGCGCCGTCTATTATATTCTTTGACGATATGGATAAATTCGCCGAAGACAACTTGCAACAGGATTGTAACAAAGAGGAATTTGTTGCGATTCAAACAGGACTTGAAGATATCGTAGATAAAGATGTTTTCGTGATTGCCACCGCAAACGATATAAACAATCTTCCCGAATCGCTTTTGCGCGTCGGGCGTTTCGGTAAAAAGCTGCAATTTTCCGCACCGTCGCTTGACGATTCAGTAAAAATCATTCGCCACTATCTTGCGACTAAAAAAGTATCGTCCGATGTGAAACCGGAATCGTTAGCGCATATCTTACACGGTCATTCATGTGCAATGTTGGAAAACGTTATAAACGAAGCGGGTATTTATGCCGCATATAACAACGCCCCCGAAATCACTATTGACCATATACGCGAAGCTGTATCTACGGTTATGATTGAGCGTATTCCGTTGTCCGAAAACGACACAACCAAACCTATGATAGCTTATCATGAAGCCGGACATGCAGTAATGCATTTACTTGCTCATCATGATGTCGGTTGCCTTGCTATTGGGAAATGCGGAAAAGACGGGCTTGGTGTTGGAATTTGTACATTAGCTAAACCTGAAAAACTTGCTTCCTATGAAGAAATGCATAACTTTATCTTAATGCTTCTTTCTGGCAAAGCTGGTAGCGAGTTACAATTCGGCACAACAGATACCGGCGTAGAAAAAGATGTCAAAGAAGCAATGTCGCTAATTCAAGATAACCTGCAACTATCGTTACTGCACGGATTTGAATATTGCTATACAACATATAGATTTGACGAAAGCCAATCGTATCGTCAGTTAGATAAAAATCAGGAAAAGGCGGTGCGATTGCTCGAAAAATATTATCATGAAGCAAAATCATTACTGTTAAAACATAAAGAACTATTGGATGCCATCGCAAACGAATTGCTTGAAAAAGAAATCTTGATTTACGACGATATTATACGCATTGTAGAGAGATATTCCCTTGACTAATTGCGACAAATTTGGTATAATAAATCCATGTTCCGACAAGGAGAAAGATATGGATTCATTTGAACCGAAAAAACTTGCACTTATTCGTATTTTACAGATTTTAGAACGTTATACAGATAGCAAGCATCCGCTGAAACATGAAGAGATTGTAAAGAAATTGGAGAACGATTACGGTATTACCGTCGAGCGGAAAGCGATTGGACGTAATATTTCGCTTTTGCAAGAAGCGGGTTACGATATTGAAACCACCAAAAAAGGATCATATTTAAATAGTCGCTTGTTCGAAGATTCCGAGTTGCGCTTGCTCTCGGACAGCGTTCTTGCGAGTCAGCACATTACGGTAAAACACTCCAAAGATTTAATAGAAAAACTTGCCTCGCTTTCCAATAAGTATTTTAAGTCGCATATCAAAAATGTATATTCAGTAAACGATTGGAACAAGTCGGAAAATGTTGCGCTGTTTTATAATATTGAGATTATTGATGAGGCAATCACATACAACCGAAAAATTAAATTTGAATACAACAAATACGGTGCAGATAAAAAGTTGCATCGCTCTGCAAGACATATCGCAAGCCCTTATCAAATGATACTGCATAATCAACGATATTTTTTAATGGCATATCAGGAAAAGTGGCAACACATAAGTTATTTTCGGCTTGATAGAATAACGAACATTGAACTTTTAGACGAATCTGCAACTAACTTACGATCTATCGACGGTTATAAAAACGGAATCGATTATAAACGGTTTTCTTCCGCTCTCCCGTATATGTTTTCCGACGAGCCTGAACCGATTATGTTTTCCATTGACGGCGAGTGGATGATTGACCAAATTGTAGATTGGTTTGGGTATGACTTTAAGACCGAAGACAAGAACGGAAAAATAATAGTAACCGTAAAAGCAAGCCCATACGCTATGGAATATTGGGCTATGCAGTATCTGAATTATGTTGAAATTTTGTCGCCGTTATCTTTGCGTGAGCAAATTGCAAACAATTTGAATAGTGCCACTAAAAAATATACAATATGATGAAAATATTGAGGTAAATATGAGCGAAATACTTTCTGTGAATAAATTGCTTTCAAGGCAATTAAATATTCCTAATTATCAACGTCCGTATAAATGGACACGCAAAAACGTTTCCGATTTGTTCGGCGATATCGATACGGCGATAAGCGATAGCCGCCGTCCCGATTATACGG
>CAVGEJ010000042.1:0-4561 GCA_963628215.1 Eubacterium sp. CAG:180 | reverse complement strand
ATCGTATTGGTTCGATAATATTGCATAATAATAACGGTCAATACGATATTGTTGACGGACAGCAACGGCTTATTACGCTATCGTTGATTAGGCACGCGCTTGATTCGCAATACACAAACGACTTGCTTACGCATGTTTTTGCGGACAGTGTTTCCATTGAAAATATTTTCGATAATAACCGCTTCATTAAAGAATGGCTATCTATGCATCAAAATCAAATTGAGAAATATAAAAATGCCTTTGATAATCTTTTAGAAGTCGTTGTATTGGAAGTGGATAAAATTTCAGAAGCGTTTCAATTATTCGATTCACAAAATACTCGCGGCAAAGAACTTGACCCGCATGATTTATTAAAGGCGTATCATTTGCGGGAAATGAACGACTATCCTTTTGAAAAATTAAGTTTGATCAAGCAGTGGGAAAATATTCCACCGTATTTAATTAGGGAATTGTTTTCTCTGTATTTATTTCCTATATTGAATTGGTCGCAAAAGGAATTTTCGCGCGCTTTTCTTTCGCAAGATATCGACACATATAAAGGTGTTGACGCTAAATGTGCCTATACTTATGCTCAACGCGTGCGTAAGGCTATGCCATGTTTTCAAATCAACGAACCGTTTTGTGCCGGAAGCGAATTTTTTAAGATGGTCGAGCATTATATCAATTTGATTGCCGATTTAAAGAATGAAATATCATCAAACACAAGATTCGCGCAACTTAAAACAATTTTGGATGCGTACACAAAACGTGGAAAGGATGATACGCTTCAATTCAATTCCACCGGTTTTCGTTATGCCGTAAATCTGTTTTATTGTGCTTTGTTGTTTTATTATGACAGATTTCATATGCTTGACGAAATGGCTGTAAAAAAGCTGTTTGTATGGGCAATGATGATTCGTGTGGATATGGATAACCTCGGAATGGATACTATCAACAATTATGCAATCGGAAATAAAGACAAGACCTATACAAACCGTATTCCTATGTTTTTCAATATAGCAACTGCGCGAAGCGACCTTGAAATAGCAAATATGAAAATTCAAATTATCAGAAATCCCGATAAAGCCGAGTCGGAAATATGGGACAATCTATACCAATCATTAAAGACGCTTATGGGAGCTAAAAATGAATAATAAAATTTTACCTTTATTTATCTTGGATGATTCAAATAAAACGCTTTTCGACAAAAACAAATATATAATACCGCTATATCAAAGAGCTTTCGCATGGTCGGATAAGGAAATCTGTCAGCTTATAGACGATATTAACGACTTCACAGCCGATTATTACTATCTCGGTTCATTGATTGTAAATTTGAATCAAGACGGCATATATGAAGTAATTGACGGGCAACAACGATTGACTGCGTTGTTTTTGCTTTTGGACTATGTGGGAGATTATAATTGGGGGAAGGATCGACTCGGATACGAGTGTAGAGAACGGTCAAATTACACGCTAAACTGTTTAGCAGAATTGTCGAACGACAGTATTGAACCGTATTTAGCAAATGCGGAAAAAATCGAACAAAGTCTAATTAACGGCAGAAAAATAATCGACGATAAATTTCGCACGGACAAAATTATCAAAGAAAAATTTATTGCTAATCTGAAAAAAGTAATCCTATATAGGATTGAAGTGCCGCCGCACACCGATTTGAATCGGTATTTTGAAATAATGAACGTGCGTGGTGAACAGTTGGAACAGCACGATATTTTGAAAGCAAAGTTGATGGAACCGCTTGATGATAACGAGCGCAATGCGTTTGCAACCGTTTGGGATGCTTGTCGCGATATGACCGGCTATGTGCAGATGCATTTTCATAAAGGTTATAGAGAAAATCTGTTCTGCGGTGGTTGGGATTGGCTTACTCTTGAGAAGTATGATACGCTATGCGAGAAAAAAGATACAAATATTTCAAGTTGCTCCGTATTGGATATCATCAAAAGCGATACATTGTTGACACCTGCCGACGACGAGGACGAAGCGGGTGTTCGCATTCGGTTTGATAGTATAATAGGATTCACGCATTTCTTATTGCACGTTTTGAAAGTGTTTGCATCTATCGAATTGGATAAAGGAAGTTGTTCAATTCCCGAATTGCTTGACGATAAAAAACTATTAGATATTTTTACTTCGGTTATCGAGAGTGGCAAGCAAAACGGTAAACAAATTGGTAAGAAAGATTTTTCTCGGGCGTTCATAAAATGTTTGCTTAAATGTAGATTTTTGTTTGATAAATATATCATTAAACGCGAATACAAGAATGAAGACGAAAATGGCGATTGGAGCTTGAAAGAGTTAAAGGTTTCGGGCGCGAAATCTCAAAAGAAGCCGTATTACAAAGATACATATTTTGGGGAATATAACGAATGGGAGAAAACATATGCTCCGCGCACAAGAATCAATCTTATGCTACAATCTTGTTTGCGCGTATCTTACACTTCCCCTAAAATAATGCATTGGATTACAAAATTGTTACTATGGTTGTATAATGATAGTAATAGACAAAAATTATCGCAAATTCAAGTCTTTACGGAAAATATAGCCAAAGAATCCGTGGTCACATTTTTACAAAACAATGCGAACTATCGTCAAGGAGTCAATACACCACACATTATCTTGAACTATCTTGACTATTTACTGTGGATGGAGCGAAACAGCGCAAAATATAAAAAACTCTATTTCGCGCAATTCACTTTTGAATTTAGAAATTCGGTAGAACATTGGTATCCGCAACACCCTTCGGAACAGTCATTTGCAAAATGGGATGATGTTGATCGATTTGGAAATCTTTGTATCATACAACGCAATATCAATTCTAAATTCTCGAATTTAAGTCCTGCATCCAAAAAGAATACATATAGCCAAATGATTGAAAAAGGTAGTTTGAAACTTAGATTGATGAGCGAATTGACAAAGGATGACGCAAGGTGGAAAGATAATGTATGTGGCGAACACGAAAAAGAAATGTTAAACTTATTACGAAATGCGTGCAATATGCCAATTGTCCCATAATTGGTATAATTGCTGTGCTATAATAATCAAAACTAAATCAAGGAGATATTTATCATGGCAAAACAATGGATTATCAGGTACTATTTAACGGAAGGCGCTTATAGAACGGGTGTTCCCGCCTTCACGGAAACAGTCGGCGGCGATAGAAACTTCGTTGTCAATTGGGCGCAAAACAAGTTGAAAAACTCTCAATTTAAGTTTTTTGACTTGATCGAAAAATAAAATTATTTGTTACTTTTCTTTATGAAATCCCATATTTTTTTGTCCAAAGAATAACTTTTTTAAAATTCTTGCTGTAAAGTTAGGAAGCAACATAAAAAGCCGAAGAGTTTTGACTCTCGGCTTTTACTTTACGTTGAAATCGCTGCTTTGAATTCTGAATTTAATTTTTTTAGGTTATTATGTCCATTTAATTGCTCAAACCCCTCAAGCATTGACTCAAGAAGGATACCTTCCGCACCTTCGAAAATTGCTTGGTTGCCGATACAACTTTTACTCCGTTCTTTCGCAGGACACTTTTATAATGCGCCGAGTCGTAGCGGTTGTGGGCAAATCTATCCAACTTCCATACGATAACAACGTCAAATTTCTTTGTAGCGCTATCCCTGATCATCTTTTGGAAATTCGGGGCGGTTGTCAGTCTTTGCTGATAAGGCTCTGTCGATATACGATTCAAGCAAGGTGATGTCATTTTTCTTGGCGAATGCTTGACATTCACGAAGCTGACCTTCGATGGATTCTTCTTGCTGATTGTCCGAGGAATAACGAGCGTATATTACTCCTGTCATTTAATTTCCTTTCAAAAATCATCTAAATCATGTTCTCTCACAAATCTTTCATACTGCCACTCGGGACCGTCGAAAAGCAATTCAAGCAAAGCTTGCTGAAGTTCTCCCTTTTTCATATGCCATACATATTCCCGAACGCTATCGTAAAGTTCTTCCTCGTATTGCTCGGATTCCTCTTGAGATCGTAAATATTCATTGTAAAATCTTTTTGCTTCAGCGGGATAAGCGGCAAAATAAGTTGCCACCATATGCTTGCAGACAATGCGCTTTCCGTCAGCGTGAGGACAGTTGCATCTTGACTTTCGCAGGTGAGCAATGTCGACCTCTACGGTATACGGCTCACTTGCCGTACCGACAACATCGGCAGTAAATACCCCGGAACTTGTTTCGATAAGATTCTGTACTTTTTTCTTGTTATAATAACCGTAACCGCGCCACACGGATGCACCGCTTGCACATTCAAGCAACCCCATTGCTTTTCTCCTTCTCATTTTTCTGCGCCGCCAACAATTCCTGCTCCTTCTTCCATGTATCAAACTCGGCACGCCATTCGTCAGAGCAGAAAAACTTTATAACACCGGGCAGAAGAACATTGGCAAGTGCTTCGATCTCATCATCGGGAATCATCACGATAAGAGACTGTTTTCATAAGCGATAGATTAGTCCGGCAAGGCAGGAAAGAATTACCATCGTTTCTTCGGAAGCGACAGTGATTTCAAAGTCTTTGGCAAGGCGGCGGTAACTGTTCATCCACGCAA
>CAVGEJ010000041.1:0-17937 GCA_963628215.1 Eubacterium sp. CAG:180 | reverse complement strand
ATTTACGATCAGCTTGTCGGAAACGGTCTTTTCGTATCCCGCAACCGAATCGTTTTCTCCCGCAAGCCAGAAGGTGAAGACATCCGTATTTTTTGTACTTTCGGCTTTCCCGTCACCGGTCAGCTGAACGGAAAAATATCCGCCTTCCTTTTTCCGATACGTCATGGTTAGCGTGGTGGAGTCCGTTCCCGTAATTTCAAAATATTCTTCCGCAGCTTCACCTGTCAGGGGCGTATCGCCTTTTTTCAGGGCAAGAATGCTCAGATTGAACTCGGATGTGAACGTCAGACTGAAACCCGTTACATTGTAACTGTCACAGTAACTGTGCTTTTCCGTTCCGGAATTTTCCGTTACCTTTGAAGCATCGCTGACCGTATTCGTATCATGGAAAACCGCGTAAGACGTTCCGGTTATCGCCAGATTCACCGGACAACGATCGGTCGTATCAAACAGATAAGCAACATCCGTCGTATATTCAAACCGATTGCCCGCCGCGTCGGATGTAGCGAACCGGAAGCGGAAACTGCCGTTCTTATCCGTTCCCAGCAGATCCGCTCCGTTCAATGTAAAGGAGTAGGTCAAGGAATCGGCTGCAACTACACGAGTTAAAGTAACCTCTTGCGCGTCCGTCCACTCGGATTTTCCCGTACGCAAACTGGACATATAAAAATTTTCAAAATTTTCGTCGCTCAGCTTTACCGTAACCGTTCTCTCGCTAAGCGCCGCATTGGGCGTACCGAGGGACACGGAAACAATCTCGGTCGGAGTATTGTCAAATTCCAGTTTCGCCGTATGTCCGGTTGTTTCTATCCCGTATGCGGACCGCGCCTTATAATAAAGACAGTATGTGCCGGTCAGCCCCTCTCCGATGACCGTAACTTTTATCGGGTTGAGAGTCTCGCAACGGTCATACGATGTCGGCTCATAACCCTCGACCGCTTTCGAGGCTTCCACCCATGTATAGTACAGTTTCGCTCCGACAGCATCCATATCGGAAACCGAGATGTTGACGGTATGCGATTGTGCCACCGCATTGAGGGTCTCGGGTTCTGCCGACACAGTCGGCGTGCGGAAATCGATTGCCACCGGGTAGGAGACGCCGTCGAACCCGCTGAGATCAACAATATTGTTGCTTTGGCTGAAGTTGCAGGCGTAATCGGAGAGTTTTTTCAGTTCCGTCACGCCGCAAACCGATTCCTCGATAAACCGAACGGACGTGATCTGCATTCCCTCATAGCTGATTTTGCTTTGGTATTTCGTCAGATCGCATTCAAAATACAGGGTATCCGAACCCTCTCCGCCCGCATAAACGAAAGCAAGCGGTTTTGATCGGTTTCCGTTGGCATAGGCGGTTACCTCCAATCCCGATGTATCCGTACCGACCGGGAAGTGCACAGGCTCGGAAAAGCGGATTGAGAACCGCAACACCTTGTTATCCGTGGAAACAATCTCATCGAAAGATGTTTTCAGAATTTCGGGAGACTTTGCATCGTAAAGTTCGCTGTCAATGCGCAGGTTTTTAAACACCATGTCATAGGACGAATCGCGCGTGATGCTGATCTGCAGATCCTCTGCATTGCTTTTGTAAACCTTTCCGGAAATTGTTGAAAATCCGTATTCGGACACACGGGAATACATCGGATCCTCCGTGTTGGTCACGGTATATCCCGCGTTTTCATTAAGCCACTTTCTCGCATAGTCGGTCAATTCATAATCATAATCCGAGTTGTTATTGTGGGCATAACCGGTTTCACCGAACAGAATCGGTGCGCCGTCGCTGTCGGGATCGTAATATTCCGAATAGAAAATATCCTTCCAATCTCCGGTTTCCGAAAGCCCCGAAAAGCGGAATTTCGCGGGGGTGCTTCCGGTATACCAGCCGCTTTCCGACAGCACGGCAGAACCGCCGTAATAGACATCCGCCAGTCCCGTATTCAGATACTTCCGGACATATTCATACCCAATGAACCGCTCGAATTTAAGGAGGAAGCTGCCGTCATCTTCACCGTCATCCACGGAAAGCGTACAGTTGGACGGTTTTGTTGCGTTCGCTTTGTTGCGCGTGATCCAGACGGAAGAAAAGCTTGCTCCGTTCAGGTAATCAGTCAGATAAAGTCCGCTGTCCCCGTCTTTTTGTGTATATTCATAATCATATCGGGTTTTGACTTTGCATTTCAGGCTTGCGGAACCTTCTTTTGCATTCACATCGTTCAGCACAACATATCCGCAGCCGCTGTCGGTTTCGATGCTGCAAAGCACGATCTCGAAAAGCCGTGTGAGACCGCTGTATTCGGGGTAAAGCGAGCCGCTTTTCGTCAGGTTTGCAACGGCATCGGTCGGGTTGGTTTTTACGGTAAAATAATCCGAAGCTCCGCTCGTTTCCGTGGAAACCAGCCTGATCTCTTTGAAACCTGCCTCATAATCCGATCCGGAAGCCAGCGCGCTCATGTCACGCGTCCGGACAGTCATGGTTACGCTGCCGCTCCCCGCAGGAATCCGGATTCCGACCGTAATCTCTCCGTTACTGTTCGGCATCAGATTTCCGTAGTTGTCCTGTGCCGTGTTGACGGGCGTGAAATAAATAGTCGTTTTCTTCTGCTCCGTCTCGTCGGCTGCTTCGCCTGTCGGCGTATCTTCTCCCGTTGTTTCGTTCTGATCCGCATCCGTTCCCCCCGCAGGCTCTGATGCCTCGATATGCACCGCGCCGCACAGGGTCAGAAACATCATGCAGACAAGCATACATGTGGATACCGCTCTCTTCATCCTATCTATCCTCTCCCTCAAGAGCATTTTTTAACCTTGAAAGGATATCACTTTCCGTCAGACCGGGATGTTCTTCTCTGAACCGGATCAGTTTCTCCAGTATCCGTCGGTTTTCTTCCGTGTCCGAAAGGCCTTTTTCCGCCCCGGCATCCGTTTTTTCTGCGGCGGTCGCTTCCGACTCCGTATCGGACGCCTGCGCGGCGAAAATTCCACCCGGAACGGCGGGGTCTTCCTCCTCCCGCAACATGATTGCATTGCGGACTTCGATGTCGTAAAAGATTGCCTGCTCGTCAAAGAAGCGTTCGTTCAGGAAATCCGTATTCATCTGACCGGTTTTGTACAGCGGAACTTTGAAACTCGGCGTAAAGTATGTACGGAGCGGATAATTTCCGAATGTCACAATCACGGAGTGCCCGATATCCGAGCCGTGATTCAGTCTTTGCAACTCGGAAGGATAGATCAGCGGTCTCACCTGCGTCTGCGTGGAAACATTGACCGACCGATCCAGATCCGTCCCGCTTGTCGATCTTGTGACAACGGTTATGTTTCCACACAGCTCGGAAAACTCCTTGCAGGTTCCCATATCGTTTGAGCCGATAAACATTTTCACGCCGCAGTTACCCTTGATAATGTCCGCAACCTTGTCGCCGTAAACGTTGTTCAGCTGGGAATAGGACTGCACGATCATATTGAACCAGATCTTGCGGCTTCTGCCGACCGTGATCATTTTATCGAAGTTTTCAATCTTCGGCATATTTCCGAATTCGTCAAGGATGTAGTATACGTTCCTCGGCAAAGACAGATCGGGATTGGACGACGCAACTTTAATCAACTGTTTATACAGATTCATCAGAAAGATGCCCGCCAGATTGTGCCTTGTCGTTTTCTCGTCCGGAATCTTCAGGAACAGCGCCGTCGGCTTGTCTGCAAGATCTTCGGGGCGGAAGTCCGACGAAGCGGTCAGACTGCAGATACCGGCATCGTTGAACAGCGTCAGCTTTTCGTAAACGATTGACATATACGAAGCGCGCGTGGATTCCGCGGCATCGCAAACCTGCTTGGAGAGCGCCAATGCCTTTGACAGCGGATTTCTGCCGGAAAAATATCTGCGCAGTTGCAGATAGTCGTCTGCGGAATTCTGCAGGATCTTGGCAAGATTGAAGAAATTGTATTTTTCTTTCGTCATACCGAGTTCTTTTTCCTCGCTGTCCTCCAGCATGGCAATCAGCGTTGCAAGAACAATGCTTCTCGCGCCTTTTTCCCACATGGGATCCCGATCGTTCTCCACGGGAACCAGAACCGACACCAGATCGTTCAGATCCTCGTAAACCTCATCGTATGTCTTTCTCTTGAAGACCTTGATGGCGTTGACCAGATCCGGATAGTCCGAATAAGCCCGCCCCTCGAACTCATACCAGACCTCTCTGCCCTCAAAGGTTTCCCGCGCGTTCCCGAGCGGCATTCCGTCCGGAAGCGAATCCCTGCGCCGGAACGCATTGTTGTGCGCATCGGCATATCGCTGATAGTTATCCCAGATCGCGTCAAGCGGATTCCAGCGGTAGGACGAATAGGTGTCACGCAGATCGATCACCTTTACATCATATCCCCGCTCCGCAAGATAGCCGGAATGCAGGGCGAACAACTCGCCTTTCGGGTCGGTCATCACCATGGATGACCCCGCGTCGGTCGATGCGAGAATCTGAATCATCGGGCTGACGAAGGTTGTCGTTTTACCGGAGCCGGTTGCTCCGATGATGATGGAGTGGCTGGGGGAGTTGAACATCACCGTTTCATCGGTTCCCTTTCTGTTCAGCTGCGCCATGACGGGAATGCCGTCTTTTTTCACCGTACCCAGTTTTGTGTAGGCATAACTTTTGAAATTTTTCTGCTTTTCCTCGGCATTCATCCAGCGGGAATTTTCAAGGTTTGCCTCAATGGACTTGATCTTTCCCTTTCCGATCAAGCCGGAGCTTCTTGCAAAGCGCAACAAACTGCGGTCGAAAATTCCGCAGTAAAACGAAACGAATGCCACGAAAAATCCAAGGCTCAGACCGTAAAACAGGAAATCGAATTCAACAATCTCACGCAGGCATTCTCCCCATGCAATCCGATCCATTTTCCATTGGCTTTTGACAGCCGAATAAGTCACAAACGCGAGAAGAACCGATACCAGAACCGATACCGACAGAAAAAACAACCATTCCTGCGCTTTCCCGCTGCAAAACCGATTGGAAAGCAACACGTTTGCAAACAGCATCAGGAGGATGAACAGAAACACCTCGTACCGCATATGTTCGGCAATGCCGAGCGACATTCGGGACAGGCTCAGAACGGCGATATTCGAAATTGCAAGATTGGCCAGAACAATCAACCCGACCGTGCCAAATTTTTTCTTCATACAGATACCATCCGTCCTCTGAAGGATTTTTGAAAAAACAATCTTTGAGCATCATCGCGCAATCACATCATCGGAATTGCGCGGCGGTGTCTTTATTTAATTGTCAGGTACGCATACAGAACGAAAGACTCATAGTTGCCGTCCGGGTCTTTCAGGCGCAGACAGTACCGGTAAACTCCGATGTCGGTCACTTCAGTCAGGTAGCCCTTTTTTTCATCATCGTCGATGTAAAGCCGTTCTCCGTTTTTCTCAAACCAGCACTCCGCCACTTCCAGTCCGTCCGGCAGCCCCTCCGTTCCGTCCGCCCTGCAGGGCACCGGCGTGTGCGCCTCCCCGTCATAGGACACCGATTTGCCGTCCAGACGGATTTTCGCCACATCGTAAACCGCCGGAGAAACGGTAAGCGTTGCGGTCATGGGCGGTATCTCTTCGTAATTGGCATTATCGGACAGGAAGGTTGCCGTGTAGCAATAGATTCCGGCGTTCCCGAACTCCGTTCCGGAAACCGCCTCGCCGTCCTTTGTCACGCTGTATTTCACTCCAACACCCTCCGGCAGGTTTTCAACCGAAACCGAATGCGCCAGTCCGTCATAGGTCACCTCGGCATCACGAAACGCCAACGTCTCGGTTTTGTACTTCTTTTTGGCAATCACCATCTGCGCGGTCATATCCTCTATGGGCAGGTAATTTCCGTTTGTCGAGGAGAAGCGCGCGGTAACCGTATAGATTCCCGCATCGGTTCTGACATTGTTGCGGTCGGGATAAGACACGCTGATGCCTTCCGGCAGGGTTCCTGAAATCCGCGCCGTGTGTTCGCCTCCGTCATATTCGAACGCAAGCGTATCCGCATCGAACGAGACTCCCGACATATCGTATTCCGCCCGTTTGATCACAACCTTTGCCGTCAGCGTCTGCGTAACGTAATTCCTTGCGGAGACGGTTGCGGTCACCTCGTATTCGCCCGCATTGATAAACCGATTCCCGTTCCGGTAATACACTTCCGTCCCCGCCGGATAGTTTTCAAACACTTCCGCCGTCACATATTCGCCGTTGTAGACCGCAGTTACATCGTCAAACCGCAGATCCTCGAATTCATAAAGGCAGACGGTGATCCGCAATTCACAGGATTTTCCGCCGTAATTCACGGTGAGCGTCTGCTCCCCGTTTGCAAAAAATTTCAGATTGTCCGCGTCGGAAAGCATTTCCCGCGTCAGGGATACCTTTTCGGTGCTCCCGGACGCACGGGTGACTTCAACCGTATAGTCGGAATACTCAAAATCCCCGACAAGGATCTCGGTCGGTCCGCTCACAGAGACGGAAACGATGCCGTCGCGGGAGCAGGCGGAAAACAGCACTGCGCAGGCAAAAGAAAGCAGTACAGCCGCCATAATCCGGATTCGTTTTGCAAAATGTTCGTACCGTTCCATCTTTTCCCCCCGTTCTGCCGACACACCGGCATGAACCCCCAATATACCATTTTCATTATAACAAAAAAGATTTAAAAAGTCAATAGAAAAAGTCGAAAAAAACCGATATAACAGCGTTTACTTTTTCGACTTTTCGACCAAGAAATTATCAAAGGCATCACCGCACAATTCCGATGGTGCGAATCACAACTTGCAGAGTCGAATTTTTCGTCAGACGATACAAAAGTCCGCAGGCTGTAGCAGCGCTACAGGCAAGCGTTTTTGTGAAGGATCACGGAAAAGGCGCGAGCGCGCGCAATTGAAGATCGTGAATTGCGCGGTGATGCCTCAGGCTTATGAAAGGAGCTGTGTCATGAAACATTTTGCCGTTCTTCTCGCGTCTCTTACCCTTGCGCTGTGCTTCCTTTTGGTTGGCTGTGCAAACAAAAAAACGAATCCTCCCGTTCCGACGGGGACAGCGGATATATCGGGGCGGGAAAGCGGGATCATGCCATTGTTCGGAATAAACAATTGTTCGCGAGCGGGCAACGGAAAGCAAAATACCGTGTTCCGACTGTCTTTTGTGTCAATCCTCTTGAAAAGGCATCTCGGATGTGATATAATAAAACCGAAGCGGGCAACGCAGACCGTGCGGAAGGTCGGGTTCATTCCCACACCCGCAACAGGTTTCCTGTGCGAAAAGCAATCGGATACCCAAGATACGGAGGAATGTATGAAAGCATTATTTGAAAAAAATCAGGAACTGACATATGCGTATAATGACGCGGTGGAGCGAAACACGTTTCTTTCCATGCCGATGCACGAGGTGCGGATTCCCGAGTTTGAGGAAAGCAGAAATCTGTTGCCGAGTCCGGTCTGGAAAGGTCACGGCGATGTAACGGAATGCTATTGGAAGGCGTGGGAAATCGCGTTTTCCAACCTCCGAAACCCGCAGGCAGGGAGCGGGTTCGTTTCTCCCTTTATCGACACCGCGTTCAACGGTTTTCTGTTCATGTGGGATTCGGCGTTTATCACCATGTTCGGGAAATACGGCTCCGGAGCATTCGATTTTCAGAAAACTTTGGATAACTTTTACGCCTCTCAGCACAAGGACGGCTTTATCTGCAGGGAACTCAGCGAAAACGCCCCCGGCGGGCATTTTGCGAGGCACGATCCGTCCGCTACGGGTCCCGAGGTTCTGACATGGAGCGAATGGGAATTTTACCAAATCACAGCCGACCGGAATCGTCTGCAGGCGGTGTTTGACCCGCTGTTTGCCTATCATCGCTGGATGCGTCTGAACCATACCTGGAGAGACGGCACCTATTGGTCCAGCGGCTGGGGTTGCGGCATGGACAATCAGCCCCGTCTGCAGAAGGGCTATGATGTTTGCTTTTCACACGGACATCAGGTGTGGGTTGACGCCTGCCTGCAAGCCGTTCTGGATGCAAAGCTACTTATTCGGATGGCGGAGGAGCTGGGGCGCACGGATGTATCGGAAGAACTGACGGACGAGGCGGAATGCCTGACCCGGCAGATCAACACCCTTCTCTGGTCGGAAGAGGAAGCATTCTATTACGACCTTTGGCGGGACGGGACGCAGAACCGGGTGAAGTCGGTCGGCGCATATTGGGCACTGCTGGCGGATGTTGTTCCGAAGGAAAAACTGGCAAGGTTTCTCTCGCATCTGGAGAATCCGGCGGAGTTCGGCACGCCGCATCCGATTCCGTCGCTTTCCGCCGACCATCCCGCATTCGATTCTGCCGGCGGATACTGGCGCGGCGGCGTGTGGGCACCAACCGATTATATGGTGCTGAAGGGACTTGAAATGTGCGGGGAGAACGCGTTGGCGCATCGGATTGCCTGTCGGCATCTGGCGGCGGTTGTGGAAACGTGGAAAGAAACCGGAATCCTGTGGGAGAACTACAGCCCGATGGCTTCCCGCCCGGGAAATCCCGCAAAGCGGGATTTTGTCGGGTGGACGGGGCTGGTTCCGATTGCGGTTCTGTTTGAGTATGTGTTCGGAATTCACGGAGATCCGGTTCATCGGAAAATCCGCTGGGACGTAAATTGTCCGGAGTGCCACGGAATTTTGAACTACCCGTTCGGCAGCGGGCGCGTTGACCTGCTTTGCGAGCGCCGGACAGATCCCGCCGAAAAACCGAAGGTGACCGTCCGAACCGATGTTCCGATTACGCTGGAATTGCATTGGAACGGCAAAACCGAAACGGTTTGCTGCGAACCGAACGGAATATAAGAACTTGTTTTCGTAGCAAAGAAGAGGTATAATAAGAACATGGAAAAAGAAAATGAGAGGCGCGTGGCATATCCAACGGATCTGACCGATGCGCAATGGGACGAAACAAAGGCATCACCGCGCAATTCCAACGGTGCGAATCACAACTTGTAGAGTCGAATTTTTCGTCAGACGATACAAAAACTCCTGCCTGTAGCAGAGCTACAGGCAGGAGTTTTTGTGAAGAATCACGGAAAAGGCGCATGCGCAATCGAAGATCGTGAATTGCGCGGTGATGCCTTATATTGGAAAGTGACAGATTCCGGCAAAAAATCCCTTTTGCGATTCGGGCATTGCCGCGACGGATGGGCTGTTCCGGGTCAGCTTTTTGATCGACAGCCCTGCGCCTCCCGTCCGCAATTCCCGCATGAAAACAGCATCGGAGCAACGGAATGCCCGGGGAACGGGCGGGAAACCTGATGTTTCAGCCGCCCGTATGCCCCGTCATCCGTGCTCCGATGCGATTATTCCGAACCGGGTTCAGTCAAACGTCACCGTGACAGGCGACAGTTCCTCTTTCTCGAATGTCACTGCACAGGAACCGTCCTCTTCAAACGTCACCGTGCATCTGCCGTCTTTGGCAACATGAAGAACTTCGATAATTCCGTCCTCCTTCATCTTCAGGAGGGTCTTTGAAGTCTCATATTTCGTCGAAACCGTGCTCCAGCGGGATTCTTCCACCGGCCAGAGTGCGATTTTCGGCGCAACGGCTTTGTAAATATCGTTCGAACCGCCGTTCCAGCCGTGGTGTCCGACCTGCAGGATGTCGCTCTTCAGCGCCTCTCCGTAGAGTTTATAGACCACCGTGACTGCGGTATCGGACACAGCCTGCGTGCTGATATCGCCGGGGAACAGCACGGTTCTGTCTCCCACCTTTACGCGGAAAACGGTTGAAGTGTCATTGAAGTCCATCAGCGGATAAGGATTCAGAGTTTCATGCGTATAGAGAATTTCCAGATTGATGTTTCTCACCCAAAAACTCTGTCCCGCGTGAACCTTCATCACCTTGCAGCCGGGATAGGACTTAAACGCCGTCTGCATGGCGCCGTAATTTCCGCCGCCCTCGTAATGCTCATAATTCTGCGCGAAATTCCAGTAGACGCGTTCCAGCGTGACATCTTTTCCGTACAGCGAGGTGAATCTGATAAAGTTCGTGACATGATCCCAGTGCTCGTGCGTAAACAGCCAGCCGGCAATGACGATTTTCTTGTCCTCGCGCTCGTTGTTATTCTGCAGGAACTCATAGAGCATCTTGGCGTCGTCTCCCTCATCATTGTGCCAGTTTCCGCCGCCGTCAACGATGAAATAACTGCCGTCCTCCAGCGTAAAGACATATCCCATGCCGAAATTTCCGTCATTGTTATGATGGTAACCGTCGTTGTCATAAAGGCTGAGCTGGGTCAGCTTGGTCTGGGTAATCTTTGTCAGGGTTTCCGCTTCCGTTTCCGGCAGATCCGTGTATGTCTCGGAAATCACGCGCAGCGTGCCGTCACTCGGGAAATAGCTGACATACACCGCCACATCGTCCTTTGTCCAGATCGCAAAGAGGTTATCGGCGATTTTGTTCTTCTGATAAAGTCCGTATCCTTCGCCCTGCAGTTTCGTTCCGTAAGCGGTGAACTTCTCGGCGCTTGCGTTGATCCAGACCGCTTCAAGGGTCTTGTCCAAGCCGCGGTATGCCGATTTCAGCGTAACGCCATCCGGATCGGGAATGCCTTCCACGGTGTCGCCGATCGTGCCGACATAGGAAAATTCCGCAGGCAGGGACAAATCTCCGTTCCAACAGTCCGATGCCGCCAGCTTCTCGAACATCGCTTCCGCCTGCCGGACGCCGTTCAGCGACCACGCATTCAGCACCAGTGTTTTTCCGATGAGGCGGATGACATATCCGTCTGCGGGTACGTTCTCCAGCGCTTCGGTGCTTTCTTCGCGGTTTGTCGGACCGATGAGAATTTCCGTATCCGATGTGCCGGCAACGGCTTCCGAATCCTTCAGCGCGCTGACAATGGCGCCGGTTTGGGTCTTCATCAGACTGATCAGCGAGGTGCAGAGCGAGGTAATCGGGTCGTAATAAACTCTTTGGGTGGTTGTTCCGTCTTTCGTTGATGTTTTTGTGACAGTGTAATGGGAAGACTCACCGCGCACAATGCGGTAACTGCTTTTTCCGCCCGTTGCGATGGTAACCATATCATAGGGTGTGCTGTTATAAACAGGCTGGTTCGGCGTGACCGAGAGCGTAACGCCGCCGCCGAGCATGGTTTCGGTCAGGTAGCTGACCGCGTCGGCAAGAAAGCGCTCCCGCGTGGCGACAAGAACCAGTTTTTTGCCCGTAAAGGTAATTGCCCAGCCGTCTTTTTCCAGCGTTTCGGAAAGCGCGGTGCTTTCCGAACGGTTGGTGTTGCCCAAAAGGATTTCCTTTGCGTTGGCGTCCGGGCTTTCGCCCTTTTTCAGCCAGTCGTCACCCAGATCAACCGTTGCGCCGGCTGACTGCAGGGTCTGTTGCAACGCTTTTGCCAGCGCAATGGTGTCGCTTCCGGCACTTTCGGAGCGGATAATTTTGTATCCGTTCAGGCTGACCTTTTCGGTCTCGTCAGCCGCTTCGGTGGTTACCGCCGGCTTTGGGGTTTCCTTGCCCTTGCAGGAAACCGCCCCGGAAAGCAGGGTCATGGCGGCAAGAATGCCGCACAGCAGACGAATTATTCTTTTCATTCCGCTCCGCCTCCGCTGAGATTGCTGAGTTTATTATAAAGATCACTCAGTTTGTTTTCCATCGTGGTTCTCTTGGAATCGTACAGTCCTTTGAGATTGGCTCCGCTTATCAGTGCGTTGCGAACCACCCACAGCGGGTTGTCGATGGCAGATCCGTACAGCGCGCCGAAGTCGTAGGTTACACCGTCCAGAATGCGGTCAAAAAGGAGTGCCGTTTTTGCGCTGCTGGCATAGCGGAGTTTGTATGCCGTGTCCATGTAGACCGGACGCACGTCGCGGTAGGAATACCACGAAAGCAGTTCCAGCGTTGCGGTTGTCCGCGCCAGCCGTTTACCGGTATTGATGTTGACGGGAAGCGAAACGATGCTGTAGTAATCCTGCGGGGTGCTTGCATAGTAGGTCTGGGTGGAATCCAGCTTTGGCAGAGGCAGAATTCCGTATTCCATTTTCTCCACCGTTGCAAATTTCTTAGCATACTCCAAGCATTCAAAAGCAAACACAGCTTGCCCGTCCATAAACACCGAGCCGGCACGGTATGTCCTTCTGGAGCTGTCCCAATAAAGACTTTTTCCGGAGGGATCATTCGTATTCGCTTTTCCGAAGAAAACCCCGTTGCCGCTCTGAATAAAGGCGAGAAGCCTGTCGTATGCGTTCACTGCGGAAGAGGTGCCCCATTTCAGGGTAATCTGCCCCTGCGAATCCCGGTCGGTCAGCCGGATTCCAACAGCCATAATCATCGCGTCCAGACACATCGAGCCGCCGTTGACATACAGACCGAAAAGGTCACCGATCGATTCGGTGTTGTTGCTGTCCAGATCCTGATAAATGCCCGCCACCAGCGTTTTGAGGTATTCCAGCGTCCATTTGCCGTCCAGAACATCGTCAAAAAGGTCAAATCTTTCATTGTCATAGTCTGCATTCTGCGCTCTCAGAAGGCTGTCATTGAAGAAGGTGACAATCGTGCGATCGGTTGCGGAAAGCGTTGCGTCGCCCACCACAAACATCAGGCGGTCGGCGATTGTGCATTCCTCGATAAAGGGCTGATTGTACCATGAGCCTTCGGTTTTGATGTAATTCTGTTCGTCTGCGGTGTTCAGGTCATAGTAAAGTCCCTCCGCCGCCAGAGCCGAGCCGTAATAGCCGTAGGTGGTCAGAATATCGTAACCGACCATATTGTTGTTCACCATGTTGCGGATGGTATCCAGATACTTGGTATTCGCTGTGTCACCGACCGCAACCGCATCATAATTCAGTTCGATATCCAGCCGCTCCTCAACGGACTGGTTGCGCGCAACCACCGTGCTGTTGATCAGATCCTGCGAGGCTTCGTCCGGATTGAATTCATCGGTATACCCGTTGCGGAGCATGATGTTGACGGTATCGCCGGAGAAGGTCAAGCCGTCCGGCACGCCGCTGATCTCGGAGGTATCAACGGTTGATTCTTCGGTTTTTGCTTCGGTTTCGGCTTCGGTCTTCTCCTGCGGTTTCGTTTCGTCCCCCGCGCACCCCGCCAGAGCCGAGGCCGCCATCAGCAGAACCAGCAGCAAAGCCGCCGCGCGAAGCCATCCGTTTCTTTTCGCTTTCGTTTTCATTTTTGGTTCGTTTCCTTTCCGGGACATCCCAGCCCGACCGTAATGCTATCCGTACGTGCAATCAGAAATTCTCTTTTTCCCTCCTGCATCTCTTTTACCATACACTGCGTAGCCGGATATTTCTGGATTCTGTCCCAGTCGCGCAGGCGCAGAGGCCAGAGAACCGTATCGGGTTGTACGAGCGGATAGAACAGCATTGCCTCGGTATCCCATCCGTGATGCGCCGCCTGATAGAAATCGCTTTTCAGCGCGTTTCCCCAAACGTCACGCAACCAGCCGCACGGCTCTTCGCCGCTGAGGTCTGCAGGCAACAGGAAGCGCTTTCCGGCCAGCGTGACCGTTGTAACCGTGGAGCAATCGTTTGCGCGGAGAGGATTCCACGGGGAGCATTCCTCGTGCGTATACAGCACCTCCACTTTCGCGTCCCCGACCGTGAAGCACTGCCCCGCGTGCAGTTTCCAACGCTTTGCCTGCGGGAATGCCGCCATAAACTTCGGAATCCAGTAAAGTCTGGAATTGGAAAGATCGCCCATCTCGCGGTAGAAGTAACGGTCGTTCAGCGCGGGCAGATTGCACAGCACGTTCCGCACCTCAACCGCTTCCGCATAGGTGTCGGCAAATTTTGCCATGTTTGAAATGTGATCCCAATGCGGGTGAGTCGCAATCCATGCATCCACAACCGGCTTCTGCCCCGCAGGCGTGTGCGCAATCAGCGCATCATACAGGCGGGTGTGATCCTCGCCGCGGTCGCCGTTTCCGTCATAGACCAGAAAATGCCCCGCGCCGAGCGCAAACACATAGCACATTCCGAAATTGGCTGCCGTGTCGTCCGGGCAGACCTGCGTAACCGACCGCTCGTCGGTATTCTGCGGAACTTCCGCAAGCGTTTCCGGAACATAGTCTCCGGCTTCCGTATACGTAATCCGCATCTGCCCGCGCGCGGGATAGAAAGCGGCGTGAATGTAGCCTTTTCCCGCCGAAACGGCGAAAAAGCGGTTTTCGGCGGAGGTGCGATCCAAAAGGATCGCGCCCCCTTTTCCAAGTTCCGTACAAAGTTCTTCAAAGTCCCGGGCGGTGGCGTCCGCAATGGGGGCGGACAGCACGCCGTCTCCGCAATCGGCAACCAACCCTTTGTTCAGGTCGCCGAGATTTTCCGCAATCCGGAAAAGATCCGAAAGGAGGTCATTGATTATCCGATTCATAGGTTTGCTTTGATTCCTCACTCTTTATCGTAGTCCAAGTCTTCCAGTTTCAGGTTTTGCGCCTGACCTGCCTCTTGCTTGCTGATGGTACAGATATCCTCGTTTGCCAGCGTCCAGACGATTGCTGTCGGCATCGTATACATCGTTTTCATTCTGTTTTTCCTCCTTTATTCCGCATCGGTTGCCGGAGCGGTGACAGCACCGTTCACAACGGATATCATAACCGGAGAAGTGATTGTGTAGTTGTTGTCTTTATCCACGGCAAACGAACGAACCGCAAGCGTATAGTCCCCCGTGCTTGAAAATCCTTCCACAACCAGAGCCGCAAGATAGTTTGCATCAAAGTCTGCCGCTGTGTATGTCTCCCCCGCCGCAGTAATCCGGCTGTAAACCGTGGCGCTTTCGATTGTTTTGGATTTTGTTCCCGTAGCATCCTTCACGCAAACATCGAATCCGATTTTGCTCCAGTTTTCGAGATCGGCTTCCGCAATGTTCACAAGACCGATCAGGCGCAGCGAGACGGTATTATCCTCTGCCGCAACCGCAGTCTGCGTGCCGTAAACGGTCATCGGGAATGCGGCGTTCTCCACAATCATATCAAAGACCGCCTGCGGATAGATGTTACCCTCGTATGCAACCCAGTCGGCATAAGCGGTTCTGGCACTGCCGGAATAGGTAAGAATGTCGGTGACGGAAGAAACGGTTCTTATCAAAGTGTCATGATTTATCGTTTGAGCCTTCGAACCCGTCCCGTCATACTTCGTTTCATTACCTTCACCATATTGAACAGTCAGTTTGTATTTGCAGTGCCAAGAGGCAAGAATCATTTTTGCCATTCCCGCAACAGCATAGCAGTCCTTCACGGTAAAGTTTCCGCCGGTAACGGCACTGTCAAATCTGGATTCCAGATACGCCAAGGAGCACTCGTAGCCACGCGCGGCATTCACCTTTCCGGCATTGACGCATCTCGTCATGGTCAGTGTCGTATTTCCCTTGGCACATCCAACCACACCGCCGCTGTTTTTGGCAGTAGATGCGCTCGGACTCGTATTGTTGTAATATTTATTATACTCCGTCGCAGTAATGATTCCGCAATTAATACAGTCCGTTAAAATAACTACGGCGTTGGATGCTTTGCCGTCACCTGTTTGACCGATGATTCCACCAAGTTCATAATATCCGTTCACGGCGCCCGAATTGAAACAATTCGTCAACGTTGCGCTGCCGTTGCAACATCCAACCATGCCACCTGCTCCCTGACCGGGATCCGATGTAGTATAGCCATTTGCATCCGTATTCAATTCCGCATTGACTGTGCCTTGGTTCATGCAGTTCTCCATCGTGAGTGAAGAATTCACGCAATTCACATAACCGACGATTCCGCCAACATTTTTTGCTCCCGTTACAGTTCCTGCAAAAGTTACATTTTTCAGAGTTGCCGTGGTGTATGACGATTTAGCATCTGAATAAAGTCCGCCGACAATGCCGCCAACGTTTGCAATATAAGCCGTTCCGTATCCCTCAACAATGGCATCGCTGTAAATATTCTCCAATGTGCCGCTTGTCGGGTTAACCGAACCGCAAATACTTCCGATATAAGTGCCACCGCCGCAGAAATAGGAATTGGTCAGTTTCAGATTCTTCACAGCTCCGCCGTTTTGCACTTGTCTGAAAAAGCCAACTTTTTTAGAGGTATCTACACAATACACCCCCGAAACGGTGTGATTCTGCCCGTCAAAAGTACCTTCAAAAGCACCGGCCGCCCCATACGATGACCATTGGTTTGCAGGCGCTTCTTTCGTAGAAGCCTTCCAATTCGGGTTGAGATCAATATCTGCCGTCAGCATAATAGTTTTGCCCGCGTAAGTAGTGTTAGGCAGAGTTGCCCCAAAAGCCAGCAGATCGGCTGCCGAATCGATATAAAATACACCGTCCTTGGCTGCTTCCCAATTTTCTGTTGCGGTAATCGTTTCTGTCTCTGTCTCCGTTTCCTCTACCGCACTGACGGGAAACGCCGCCATACAGACAATGAGCATCGCCAATGTCAACAACATACAAAGAAGTCGGGTTTTCGGGGTTCGCTGTTTCATATACATTTCCTCCTGTTTTCTCGGCATTTTTGCCGATTTTATGTAACAAGAATAGCATATTTTAGCAAAAAGCACAATACACTTATGTCTTGCATATGCACGTTTATGTAAACTCTCCCTGCCTCCAGCCCCGCGTTTTCTCTCCTGTTTAGAAAAAAAAAAAAGTTTACATATTTTGTGCAGGTTGCACAAGGCGGATTTACGCGGATGTCACGATTCCGCCAAGGAATGCCTCCGCAGGGAACGACACGCGTGTTGTTCCCTGCAGTGTGATTCCGTGCAGCCCGATAGCGTTCCGCGCCATCTCCCCCTGCGGGGCGGTTTTTGCCGCAACATCTATCCCTGTCCGTCCTGTCCGTCCGTTTTTTCCGGCTTGGCGAGGTGCGGTTTCTCGTTCTGCTTCCGCCGCTCGCTCGGCAATATCCCGAAATGCTTTTTGTAACTCTGGGTAAAATGATTGTAATTGTTGTAACACATCAACTCCGAAATCTGCGCCAGGCTCATATCCGTTGTCATCAGATATTTGTCCGCCGCTTCCATTTTCGCATTCATGATGCATTTCTGGGGGGAAATATCCCCGTACCGCATAAAGATATGGTGCAGATGCTGGCGGCTGACATGGTATTTGTCTGCCAATTCTCCAACCGTCACTTTCCCCTGACAGTACGCAATATAGGAAACGCACCGCTCGTACAGCCGCAACGGAACCGTTTCGATTGCCGAATCCCCGTTTCCACAGGCACAGGCAAGAATCCGCAACACCGTCCCGAAAAACCACATCCGCCGATCTGCGGCGTCGATCTCCCGATAAACCGTATTCTCAAACAGCGCCGAAACCGTTTCCGGTCGGTTCATGTGCCCCGCCAGCACCCTATCGGAAAACCCGAAGGCGCGCATCCCCTGCTCCGGCAACGGATCGTTTGACGTGCACCAATAGTAAAGCGGATTTTCCCCCTGACCGGACGTGATAATGTGCGGCGTTGAAGCCGGTACAAACAGCCAGTCGCCGCGCTCCATATTCCGCCCCATGCCGCGCAGTCTGCCCCCGACAACCACGAAAAAAATCCAACGGTCAATTGCGGCGGTCACTTCAAAATCGGAAGGAAACCGACATTTCCCGATTGTATACGTATAGGACGCGTCCTTGTTTTCAAGACTGAACAGTTTCACCAGATCGCGATACGGCGCCTGCGGGGCGGGCGAAGAAAACACGTCCGGATGTTCGGAGCTGACGCGCGGCGAACCGTCCGGATGCCGGATATAATACAGATTTTCCGTTTTTCATCGCTCCTTTCCGCGCACAGGCGCTTTTTCGGCAGTCCGGCAGACAAAAAGAGCGACAACCGCAGACGGTTACCGTCCGCGATTATCGCTCTTCCGAATCCGGATATGTCCAAAAAGCCCGGCCTTGTTTACGGGCACAAACAGGTCTGTCTGTCTGTCTGTCTGTCTGTCTGTCTGTCTGTCTGTCTGTCTGTCTG
>CAVGEJ010000040.1:0-18018 GCA_963628215.1 Eubacterium sp. CAG:180 | reverse complement strand
TATTTTCTACCTTGAGACTCTTTTTTGTGCTGTCCGTACAATTTGGGGCAGTTCACACGGGGTTTCGTCTCTGCTTGTTTTCGGAATCTTTTTCCGGCGCTCAGCCCCGGTCGATCTCCGCCCAGTCGTTGTCCGTTACGCCGATGGCTTCGCAGATCGGTTCTGCGCGGCGGATAGTGTCCAGTGCCGCGAGGGAATGCGCGTCCGTCTCCAACGTAAAGCGGATTCCTTCCTCCCTTGCCGCCCGCATGATCGCAACCATCGGGTCGTTTCCCTCCGCGTTCCGCGTGGCGAACGATTTGGTCATGGTGCTGAGCCAGTACTGCACCGCTTTTCCGACGGCGTCGGCATTGTAGCCGCAAACATAGATGTGCTTCCCCGCAGTCTTGACCGCGTATCCGTTATAGGTCAGATCGCCGTAGATTTCCGCGTCCGTCCCCTCGGTCAGCCCGACAATCACGCACGGGCGGGAGTCCGCCTCGGCAACCCGTCGGGTAAGCGGAAACGCAACGCCGTATTTTTCAAACAGTTTATCCTGCAGGTTCTCCGCATAGGGAAGGTAATCCGAATTCCCGCAGAGAATGGTATACTGCGGCTCTCCGTCGCGGATCAGCGAGACCGTAGCCCCCGGTTGGGGTTGCTCGGTCACCGTCTCCCCGGACGCGGGATCGGACGCGGGGGAGTCCGTCCGGTCTCCCCCGTTTCCCGCTCCCCCGCATGCGGTCAGCAACAGAAGTCCCGCAAGAAGCAAAGCAAAGAATCGTTTCATATCCGTTACCTGTTCTTGTAAATATCGATGATCTTGTTGATGGTGTCGCAGCCGCTTGTCATGAGGTTCGCCACGTTCTGGTTATAATAGGAGATCCAGTCCGTGGAGTTTGCGTTCACGCAGTCGCGGAACGCGCTCCATGTCTTTCCGCCGAACACACTGGTAAACAACCGACCGCTGTCAAAGCTGATGGTGTTCTTGATGTAATCGATCATTTCATATTCGCCCGCGTCGTCCGCATAGCGCCGACGGAGCAACTGCTCGTAAAAGGCAGGCATCACACTGCGGTAGGATTCGGAAGCCAGACACTCCAGCGCCGCGCCGACCGCCTCGCTCCGTGCCGAGCCGTTTGCCACCGACCATACCGTGCTGTAGAAGCCGGGGGTGCAACGGTAGCCGTCCTGTTCTTCGTCCGCCTTCGGGACGGGGAGCAGATAGGTGTACACTTTCTTTTCGTAATTCAGCTTTGCGCGTGTGAAATCCTCCATGAGGAACATCGCGCGGTCTTCGTACCATGCGTTGATCCATGTGGCGTTGTCCCACCCCTCGTCATATCTGCCGAGGAATGCGGCGGACGATTTGAAGAAATCCACAAGCGTGGTCAGCAGATTCTGCGTATCGACAGAACCGAACGAATCGGAGGGAATCAGCGATCCGTCCGCGCCGTTTTCCACGGTCAGAATCCCCGCGCCCTGCAGGAACGGGTCGACATTGATCAGATACGTGGAAAATCCGTAGGTCGCGCCCGCGGCGCTTCCGTCCCCGCTTTCCACAGCGACATCGCGGGAAAGACGGATCATTTTGTCAAGCGTCCACTTTCCGCTGTACACCAGATCGTACAGCGTATTCTCATTGTATTCGCTTGCAATCGTTTCTTCAATCCGATTGTCCGCAACCATCTTTTTGTTCGCGTAGACAACGTAGGTTGCCGCCAGCATATCCGGAGAAAGGTCTCCCGCTCCGAAATAGTTCTGGTCATAGATCGAGCATTTCTCAAGCATACTCCGGTTCCACCACGGATTGCTAAGGTTCACGCTCAGAAGGGCGTTCATATCCGAAAGCAGACCTTCCTGCGCCAACGTTGCGGGAACCATGCTGTACGCCGCGAAGATATCCACATCCCCCGATTGCGAGAGCGCCCGCGCTTTGGTGATGTAGGTGTCCATTGCGGAGTTGTTCCCCTCAATCGATGTCCAGTCCAGTTGCACCTTCATCCGGTGCTCCACGCGCAGGTTGCGGGAATAAACCGCTTCCTCGAACTTGTTGCCGTGATCGCCGTTTTCGGCGTCGAAGGAGAACTGATTATAGGACTTGTTGATCCAGGTCAGAATCCGGATTTTTTGGTCGTTGTAATCCCGCTCGCCGAGGTCATCGAGCAGATAGCCGTTCTCGTCCCGGTTGTCGGTTGTCACCTCACCGCTGCCGGACTCCGTCCCGTTGCCGTTTTCCGTGCTGTCTGCGGGATTCGTTTTCCCGCCCTTGCAGGAAGCCAATCCCGCAAGCAACGTCAGCGTTGCAAGCGCCGACGCGCAATATCGCATCCAGTTTTTCATAGCATTCACTCTCCGATTTTCGTGTTT
This sequence comes from Eubacterium sp. CAG:180, assembly GCA_963628215.1. Lineage (GTDB taxonomy): Bacteria > Bacillota > Clostridia > Oscillospirales > CAG-272 > UMGS1865. Next base: position 15,669 of record CAVGEJ010000040.1, on the reverse strand, counting down.
TGCGGGCGGTAAGGGATTATTTCAGATCCTCCCATTGAACCACCATTTTCTCATCGATTTCAAACAGATCGGTTTCTCCGGAAGCAGTCAGAACATCCTCGCAGGGAATCCCGACGTACACCATGGCAGGTTTCAGATAAGACTTCATATTGCCCCCTCCTTATTTCGAAAGCAGTCCGTTGACGGTAAAGGAATAGGTCTCGCCGAGAATCACCGTGCCGTTTTTGACGGCAAACGGGCGAACGCTGAATTCCGTTCCGAAATCGGCTTGCGGAATTCCGTCGATTCCCAATGCCAGCCAGCCGAGTCCCTCCGCGTCCGTTCCGATCTTCTCGCCGTTCGCGTAAACGGCGGTATACAGCGCGTCGGTCTCAACCGACAGGATCTTCCCGCCGTTTGCCAAAGCGCAGAACAGAATCCGATTTTCGGCAGATACGAGGAAGCCGTAGCTCTCATAGCCTTCCATGGGAACTTGAATGGCAAACCGGACGTTCGTGGAAGCGGACTCTGCGGTTGTCCCATTCAGATACTGTGCGTAAAGCGTATTCGTAAAGGGGTGATCCTGCGCCGTCTGCTTTTTGCCGCCGAACGAAAGCGTGGATTTTTCTTCGTTCAGCTTGCCTGCGGTGATGCTGAAATCGGTATTCGCGTCCAGATCCAGCGCCAGCTTGGAGGTATCGATCTCCGCGCCGCTGACCGTCACCTTTGCGCGGGCATTTTCGGGCGTTTTGTAGGTCGACACCGCCCATGCGAGCGACTGACCCGCATCCTCAACCGTCAGTTTGCCGCCCTCCAGACCGATGGCGGAATTCTGCGTTCCCTGATAGTACACGCAATACTGGGATTTGCTGTTGAGCCGCGTAAGGTTTCCCTTCACCGTCAGGGTCAGGTTTTCCACCGTCCCGTTTCCGCCGCCGGCTTTGACGCATGCTCCGCCGGCATTGGTACTGTTCAGATTCAGCGTGCTGTCCTCGATCGTGATATCGGTTTTTGCCGTTCTCTCCACATAGATACCGTACTGCGCGCTGCTGTTCAGCGTGCTGTTCTTTACGGTCAGCACATTATCGGCGGTAATATTGTAAGTTCCGGTGTTGCCGCCGATCTTCACGCAGGCACCGTCCGCCTTGGAACCGTCGTTCGCGTTCAGAGTCGAATCCGTGATGCGGATCTCCATATTCGATTTTCCGTTGCCGTTGCTGACAGGCGCGTACATGCCGCCGATATTGGCGGTCTGCGTCAGCACAGCGCCGTTGATGTTTACGGCAATTTTGGTTCTTTCCTCCGCCGTTTTCGGCATAGTTGCGCCGCACACAATGCATCCCCAGTTGGAAACATAGTTTCCGCCCTCAATGTTCAGCGTAATGCCCTGCACGTCGATGAACACGCAATAGTATCCGTTGGACTCCACGTCGCAGTTCTTCAGAGTCAGCGCCGATCCTGCGGAATCCGACGTGAAAGAGAATACATTTTTGGTAGAAGTAAAGTGCAGACCTTCAAAGGTCGGAGCGGCATCCGCACCGGGAACAATCGAAGCGTTCACCGTAATCTGCGGCTTTTCGTCCAACCCTGCCGCACCTTTTACGGTGATAGTCTTGGAAATTGTCATCCCTGCGAAGTTGCAATTCTTCAGCACCTCCACGGTGTCGCCATCCTTTGCGGCGGTAATCGCCTCGGCAAGGGTCGCATACAGAACGCTTCCGATCTTCGCTTCATCGTCAGCGGCGGAAACCGCCATGGGAATCACGGTCAGAATCAGGGTCAGGGCAAGCAGAAAGCTAAAAATCCGGTTTTTCATAAGTTTCATTTTCCTCCAAAATCAGAATGGTTTTTTCAGGGATCACAACAAAACGGTATCAGCTTTTCTCACCCTCCTTCCGAACGGCTTTGCTCCCCCGCTCCTGCAGGGAAGCCATCACAAAAGGCAGAGCGCCGCCGCAAGCCATTCGCCCTTTGCCATGGCTTGCGGCAGTCCTCTGCCTTTTGATGTTCCGTGCCGAAAAAGCGCCCGCTACAGAGCGCAAACAGGTCTGTCTGTCTGTCTGTCTGTCTGTCTGTCTGTCTGTCTGTCAAAACATTGTACATGACCTGTTCCCTCCTGTCAAGCATGATTTTGTAAACCTTTTCGGAGATGTCAAATTGCTATTTGCACAAAGCAACCGATCATTTTCGCTCTTTCTATGGTCATTATACCACATTTCACTTTTCCTGTCAATCATCGGCGCAAAGATTGATAAATGATCGGTATCGCAACCGTTTTTTGCTCATTTCATCCGATTTTCATGAGCGTTTCCGATCGTTCCGTTGCCGGAACAATTCCCGGATACATCCGAAAGAAGCGGCGCTGCGAAATCCCCCAACCGCCGATAGTCGTCCACGCAGACGAAGCCGAAATCCGACCGATAAACCGAGGCGTCATTCCCGCCCTCGCCGTAATCGTCCCCGACAAAAACCACTTCGCTGTGCGCATAGCCGTTCTCGCGGCAGTAGCGATCCAGCGCGTTGTATTTGTCATACGGAATCGGCGCCATATCAAACGAGGAAGAGCCGCCGATGAACACGTTGAACTCCGGGAAAAGGCGGCAGACTTCCCCGTAAATCGCCCGCCGACGGGAACGGTCGGGGTCAAAATTCAGCTTGACCTCCTGCGCCGCCCCCGTTCCGCAAACCGGAAAGGTCACGCATCCGGACGGGTGGAATTCCACGCCGTCGCCCGCGTAATCCGTGAAGCCGAATCTGCGCCGCAACTGCGCGATCCGCTCCGCAACCGACGCGCGGTCGCACGGTACGCGATCGTTCCGAAGCAGAATGCTTTTTCCTGTTGCCGCGTCGTACCGACTGTACTGCATTCCGTAGTTGCCGATGATGTCAATCGGGTATTCCCGCATCTGCGAAAAAATCCGCCCGCACTCCCCCGCTCCAACCATCAGCAGGCGATACCGCTTTCCCATGCGGTCAAGAATCCGCCTGTTTTCTTCCGTCAGCGGCGTTTTGTGCTGCGTCAGAGTTCCGTCCAGATCAAAAGCAATCAGTTTCGTCATATTTCTCTCCTGTTTTCCGCGAATCCCCTTGACAAGCGGGATTACACCTGCTATAATTATAGCAGAATGATCGAGATGTGTCAATTATCGGCGCTAATATTGAGAAACGATCATGTTCGATCACATTTTCAAGCAGGAGGAAGCTGTAAAATGCACAAATCCGAAAGGCAGGATGAAATTCTCGCCATTCTGAAAAAAAACAAATACGCCAGCGTGCAGGATCTCGGCGCTGCGCTTTACGCCAGTCAACCAACCATCCGGCGCGACCTTGCCAGTCTGGAAGCGGCAGGCTATGTCATGCGGAGTCACGGCGGCGTGATCCTGCGGGACGAACGGATCGACACGCCCGTGGCGTTCCGCTCCTCCACCAAAACGCATCAGAAAATGCAGATCAGCCATGCCGCCGCAAGCCTGATCGGCGACAGCAGGACGATCTTTATCGACGCCTCCACAACCGCCTCCTATATCGCAGGGGATATTCAGTCCTCCGAGAAGCTGATGGTTGTTACCAACAGTCTCCGCGTGGCGGAGGAACTGGCGGACGGCGCGCCCGAGGTGTGGTGTACCGGAGGGCGGCTTCTGCGCACCTCGTTGGCATTTGTGGGGAATCAGTCGATTCGTTGCGTTTCCGATTTCTGCGTGGACATCGCCTTCTTTTCGTCCTCGGCGCTCGGCGCGGACGGCGTGATTCAGGACTACTCCCCGGAAGAGACCGAGATCCGCCGAACGGTTCTGCGCTCCGCCGCCAAAAAGGTCTTTCTTTGCGACAGTTCCAAATTCGGTCAGACCTCCCCTTTCCGCGTCTGCGCCATCACGGATGTGGACTGCGTCATCACCGACGCGCCGCTCCCCGAAGGAATCGGGGCGGCGACTGCGTTTACAAGGACAGAGGCGGACGGCGCGTATCTGTATCATCGGATCGGAAGCGTTCCGAACATGAAAGAGGCTTTCTCTCCGCAAAAGACAAGCAACCCTATGTAACAAATAATCGCAACAAAGCCCGTGCCGATTATGCAATCGGCACGGGCTTTGATGTTTAACGAAGAAACGATATCCGTTTTGGATTGTGATACTTTCAAGCGCAGGGCTTTTGTCTGCGGCATACCAATCGCCGCGGCAATCTCCGCTATTTCACCCCATAGAAAATTCCCTTTTTGAACGAAAGATAGATGGGCAATCCCGAAGCAAAATTCAGAAAGCCGCCGATTACAACCCAGACGAGCTCCGTTGAAACGCCGACATACAGCGCCATCTGAAGGATTCCGATCATGCCTCCCGCGAGTCCCGAATAAACCGTCATACCAAAGCTGAGATTCTTCTGAAGCTTTGTGGCAATTTCCTTTTCGTGTATTTTGTTCAGGCAGATAAGACAGCCGACGCCAAACAGGACGGCAACCAGCGCAACAAGCGCCATACAGTCCAACACGTGGTGAAACCCGTTTCTGCAAAAGAAAAGAATGCCTGCAGCAAGATGGATGATCCATCCGACATCGCTTATCAGCCCCAAGATCAGAAACGGAATGTCCGGCATCATAGCCGTATAGCGAATGCCATGCTTTCCCTGCTGTTGCAGCTGTTTGATATGATCCTCTGTTGCTTTTCTTTTTTTATGCAGGTTCTCTTTTATCGTGCTCATCGTGTTTCTCCCCTCTGTCTCCGTTTCCCATGTCAATTTTTTCCGCTCCGTCGACCTGCTGATCGATCGCGCCTGCGCCGCAAATCGGATTTCCCGTTTCGTTCTCCGCCTTTTCAGCCCAGAGCGACATCCAAAACCATCATGACGCTGAACCCAACGGCAAAAAACACTGTTCCGAGGTTTGAGTGCCGCCCCTGCGACATTTCGGGAATCAGTTCCTCTACAACCACATAGAGCATCGCACCGGCGGCAAAGCTTAAAAGGTAGGGTAACGCAGGAATAATAAACTGCGCGGCAATGAGTGTCAGTACAGCGCCGACAGGCTCTACGACGCCCGAAAGAACGCCGCCGAAAAACGCTTTTCCCTTGCCCTCCCCCTCAGCTTTGAGCGGCATGGAGATGATTGCTCCCTCGGGGAAATTCTGTATCGCGATTCCGAGCGACAGGGCGAGTGCGCTTGCCGCAGTGATCTGCGTATTTCCCGAAAGATAGCCCGCGTACATCACGCCGACCGCCATTCCCTCGGGAATATTATGCAGGGTGACTGCCAATACCATCATGGTCGTGCGGGCGAGTCCGGTTTTCGGTCCCTCGGTCTGATCCGTTCCGACGTGCAGATGCGGAATCAGGTGGTCAAGTACAAGGAGAAACAGCACACCGCCCCAAAAACCGATAAACGCGGGAAGAAACGAAAGCTTTCCCATGTTCCCGGACTGCTCTATCGCGGGAATCAGCAGACTCCAGACCGAGGCGGCAACCATCACCCCAGCGGCAAAGCCTGCCAACGCACGCTGTACCGTATCCCCAAGCGACTTTTTCATAAAGAACACGCAGGCAGCACCAAGCGTTGTGCCGAGAAAAGGAATCAGTATTCCAAAAAATGTTTCCGTTTGAATCACTTCCTTTCAGTGATGAAGGGGCTGTGCCTTCCTGCGGATCATCAGCGCCCCACTCCCATCAGAAACCCGTCTTTCGCTTTTTCCTCTGTGTCGTCCGATTCATCGTAGGCGTCGTAAGGCGCGTTCGGGTCATGTACCCGCTTCCGAAAAGGCGAGCAGAACTTATCCTTGTGCGCAAAGGCAAACTCAAAATTGTCCGTCCATCCCGTGTGACCGGTAAGAAACATCGGCTGTATGCCCAGTTTTTTCAGCTTTGCTTCAAGGACGGCAAGCGATTTTACTGCCAGTTTGTTGTTCTCCGCGAGCGTGGAAATGAAGCTGTAGCCGCCGTCCGCGCCAAACCACAGCGTGTCGCCGGTAAACAGATATTTATCGTCGATGAGGTAGACCATATGTCCCCATGTATGCCCCGGGACAAGGAAACATTTGATTTTGATATCCCCGATACGCAGGGTTTCGCCGTCTTTCAGCAGTTGTTTGCGGTTATTGATCGTCACCTGTGGCAGTTTGTAGAGATGATAAATCACCTTGCGGCGCACCTCGCCCGTCAGATAACGGTTCTCTGCCTCTCCGATATACAGCTTTGCTTTTTTGAACAGCCCCGGGCTGTCTGCTTCCACCGCGCCGACATGGTCGGTGTCCTGATGGGTGATAAAAATGTGCCGGACAGACTTCGGGTCAATCCCAAGCCAACTCATTTTCTCGGCAAGCCGATCGTAATTGTACCCCGCGTCAATCATAATCGTCGTATCGCCTTTGCGGTAAAAGAAAATGTTCGCCACCCACTCGCGCACGCAAGCGACATTCTCATCAATCCATCCGGTGTTCAACGGCTTGAAAATCTCCTTGCCGCGATACATCCTGCTCATTTCTTTTTTCTGGAATTCGGTTGCCTTCTTTGACATTTCCTTTTCTCCTTCAGCTTCTTTCGTTCCGATCCGTCGGCGCTTGCGTCAAAAACTCCATGATCTGCCGGTAGAATTCCTGCGGATGAAGCATCACCAGTTCCGCATGATCCATCTCCGGAATGCAACGCATCTGCGCATGAGGAAAATAATGTTCGATAAAGCGGATATTGCCGCGCCGCGCTTTCTTCTCTTCTTCGCCATACCAATAGGTAATCTGACAGCCCCTTTGGGTCGGTTCGGGCGGCAACGCATAGTTGTTCGCCGACCAGAAGATATTGCGGACGGTGCGTTTGGAATAGGTTTTCAGATATGCCGCCAGCGCGTCGTATTCCTTCACGGGGTCGCGCCCCGGCAACGTCCAACGCTCCGGCGGATAAGCCGCTTCAAGTATTTTACGGCTCTTTGCAATGAGCCTGAACCCCAGACGGTCGCGCAGGCAAGCGAGACGGCGCAGGAGCAGCGGCATTTGATACGGCGTAATCCCCGCGTCAATAACGGCACGCCCGACAGGGATTTTTCCGAGCGCAAGAAAGCGTGTCAGACACGCACCGCCCAAAGAACAGCCGTAAGCCGCATCCAGATTTGTAACGCCATGTTGCTGCAACCGATCCGTTACTTCGTCTGCCGTTGTCTCCACGGATAGGAAGTCCTCTCCCGTTTCTCCGTGACCGTCATAGACAATCTGCATCACACGGTAATCCTGCGAAAGCAGACCAACCGAGTCGGCGAACGCCCACTCCGGCTCTGCCGTGCACGGCAGGAACAACAGCGTTTTTTCGCGTTCTTTTCCGTATTCCAACACTCTCATATCATCTGCTCCGATTTCATTTTTTCAAAATATCGGTTATCTTTGCAAAATCCTCGCGCGCCTCTTTGAAGTACGGCAGCATACAGTAGCAGTGAACCATCTTCGGGCGGGCAAAGGCGGTATACGGAACATCCGCGCGTTTGCAGGCGTCCTCAAAATCCGGCAGAGCGCCGTAAAGCACCTCATCCGCCGAATAGAAGAAGTGAATATCGCCCACACCCGAAAAATCGCCGCGCGAGCCGGAGATCATGTAGTCGGGCACATTCTCCTGCCCGTGTCGCATGAACTTTTCCACCGTTACCATAAAGGCGTAATCTATGGCGACATCCTTTGCGTTCAGCTCCTGCATCCGCGCCTTTTCGGCGTCGTTCCACGGCACCTCCCCCGGAGAGACGGCAACAATGTGCCTCGGTTGCGGAAGCGGATTTTCCTGCGCGTTGTTGTGCGCCGCAATGCCGAGGGCAAGCGCGCCGCCCGAGGAAAAGCCGCAGGTGCTGACATTCCCGCCGCCGTAAAGCCCGGTCATTTTGCGATAGCATTCATAAACCATTGCATAAGTATCAGTGATGCAGTGCTCCGTGCAAAGGGGATAAAACGGAAACCACACATCACAGCCGGTATCCCGCATCAGCTTGCGCATCACGGGCAGATCGCCCTTGTCCGGTCCGATCACCATTCCGCCGCCGAAAAAGTAGAGGATTGCGCGCTCGGAAGGCTGCTCATTTTCACGGACAATCAGACAGGGAAAGCCGTTCACACGGATCGTCTCATAGTGCGCCTTGCGGTCGGTGGGCGTAAATACGCCGCGATTGCGGTTCTGCTTTTCGATGACTTTGGCGATTTCGTCCTCCGGCAGTCCAAACGCCTTTTTCGCACCGGATATCTTATATATCCCGCGCAACAAATGCGCAAAAGCGCTGATCCGCCTGTTCTCCGCAACAACACCGCCCGATTTCACTTCAGCCGATTCCTTCCCGTTCATCCTCAATATCCCTCCCTTTGATTCCGGTTAGAATACGCTAACCGGAATGTCTTCGGAAAGCCGCCCTGCGGCGGCTCTCCGCTTTTTATAAAAATAATTCCGCACAGACACCGCGCACCAATAAATCCGGCACCTGCGGATAAAGCGATCCGATTTGCTCCTTGTGGGAAATTGTCAGAATCAGTCCCCGCACCGTGGCAGTTGCCGGTTCCGCACCGCCTTTGGGGCTGCGTGCATTTGCTTCAAGCAAAGCGCGGATATGCGTTTCATCATCGTGATAATGCTCTGATTTGATATTTTCGGGAAGTCTTTGCAGGAGTGATACCACATCATTTTCGATGAATGTCATGACGCCCGCGTCCGACATACGCCTGCAAACGGCGAGAATCGCCTTTGCCGCGCGCTCCGCCGACGGCAAGCCGATATTCTCCCGAAGCACCTCACAGGCAACCAAGGACAGCAAAAATTATTTGTGGTAGTGCGTGCGCAGGAAATTCTCGACGATGTAGGACAGCTTTTCGTAGCCCGCGTCGTTGGGGTGCAAGCCGTCGGGCATATAGCGCTCACGCAGGACGGGGATCACGGGGTTCAGTCCCGACTCGGCGTACAGATCCAGAACCGGCAACGAATATTTCTCCGCCACCTCCCGAATGATTTCCACATATCCCTTCAGCGGAAGCATTTCCGGCTTGTATCCGTCCCCGCGCAGACAGGTTTCCCGCAAGCGGTGCGTGGGAGTCATCACAAAAATAAACGCGTTCGGATAGGTCGACTGCAAATACGTATACAGGTGATTCAGCGCGCCGTAAAAACTCCACACGTCGGTGTCCTGCGGCTGTCCGATCGGCGAAAAACCGTGACCGTAGTCGTTCGTGCCGCCGAAAACGCCGATGATGTCCGCCGTTTTGTCCATCTCCTCTGCACGTGCGCAGAAATCAAGATCCCACCGCGCATTCTCGCTCTTGCGGATCTGCCGCGCAATGCGAGTTCCGCCAACACCGTAGCCTATCGTTTCCATTCCCGTGCGGTCGCCGAGAACCTTCCAGTAAACCTTATCCGGAGACGACGCACCGTGTCCCTCGGTAATCGAATCTCCCAAAAACAAAGCCTTCAAGCCCTTGAGTTCCATTTTTTCAGTCCTTTTCCTTTCCGGATTTTTACTTTCTTATTATAGCACATCCCACCCGCAAATGCAATACGTTTGCAATATTTTTTGCCGATTACCTTCCCCCGAAACGGAACGACACACAAGCCGTTCCCTACAACATTCATTTCCAAAAGGATTTCATCCCCTCAAGGGCGCAATCCGCAGGGAGCGCCCCGCATTCCAACCCGCCTTCCGTCCCTAAACTAACTTCCTACCATTTCTATCCGGTAGCGGAGAGAGGCGACAGCCGCACAAATCCCGCTCGACGGGATTTGGCTCGGAGCAGCCGGAATTCGTAGCACGGCAACCGGCTACACCAAAATCCGTACAACAAAAAAGAAGGGGTAAAAATCCCCTTAGTTGAAGGTCTTGAAGGTTCTTAGGGGACTTCTCCTCAAGAAGTCCCCTAAGCGGGGCTTGGGGCAGAGCCCCAAGGTCTTACCCCCCTTACTCTACCGTCACCGACTTCGCAAGATTCCGCGGGCGGTCAATGTCGCAACCGCGGAAGGAAGCCGCCTCGTAAGCGATCATCTGTACCGCAAGCATCGAAGCGAATAACCGCGCGGGAGCAGAACACTCGGGCAAACGGATGATCTCGCCCGCACTCTCCTCGGGCACTTCAACGCCCTCGGGACAAATCAGCGTTACCTGCGCACCGCGGCTTCCCACCTCGCGCAGATTGCTCTCGGTCTTTTCAAACAAAGCGGGATCGGTCGCAAGCGCAATCACAGGCGTTCCCGGCTCGATCAGCGAAATCGTCCCGTGCTTCAACTCGCCCGCCGCGTAAGCCTCGCAGTGAATGTAGGAGATCTCCTTCAGCTTCAAAGCCCCCTCCATCGACATCGCGTAGTCCAACCCGCGCCCAATGTAGAACACGTGCTCGTGATCCGCCAACGCCTTTGCAACGCGGCAGAACTGCGCCTCCTTGCCAAGCATCGTCTCCAGAACCGCAGGAACTTCTTCCGAAATGTCGCGCAGAAGCTCCTTCGCCGCAGATGCGTCAATCACACCGCGCGAAAGCCCCGCCGCCGCCGCAATCGCGTACAGCACCGACGCCTGCGTGCAGTAGCCCTTCGTCGTCGCAACCGCAATTTCAGGTCCTGCATAGGTGTAAATCCGTTTGTCCGCCTCGCGCGCAATCGTCGTCTCCACCGCGTTGACAATGCCGAGCGTCTGCCGCCCGTGCTCCTTCGCATAGCGCAAAGCCGCCAGAGAGTCCGCCGTCTCGCCCGACTGCGAAATCACAATTACCAACGTCCCCGCGTCACCCAGCGGCGGATAGTAGCGGTACTCGGAAGCAATGTGCACCGTTGTCGGCAACCCCGCGTACTGCTCCAGTACCCGCTGACCAACCAGTCCCGCGTGCATCGCAGACCCGCAGGCAACAATCTGCACCGCGCGAATGCCGCGCCAGAAGTCCGCGTCAATGCCGTCCGCCGAGAAATCGGGCAGACCGTCCTTGTCAATGCGGGAGGACACCGACTTCTTCACCGCCTCGGGCTGTTCGTGAATCTCCTTGAGCATGAAGTGCGGATAGCCGCCCTTTTGCGCCGACTCGGGGGTCAGCGTGGTGGTCATCCACTTCGGCTCGTGCTCGCCGCCGTTTTCGTCAAACAGAACCGCGCTGTCCCCCGTCAGGCGCGCGATCGCGCCCTCGTCCATCGGCGCAGACTCGCGGGTGAACGGCAACAGCGCCGTCACGTCGCTTGCAAGATAGTAGCCGTCCTTCCCCTTTGCGAGGATCAGCGGACTGCCGCTCCGAACCACCCAGACCTCTCCTTCGCGGTCGGCAAACAGAATGCCGAACGCATACGCGCCGCGCAGTCTTGCAACCGTCTTGCGGATTGCCGTCAGCGGATCGCCGCCGAGGGTGTAATTGTCGTTGAGCAGTGCCGCCGCAACCTCGGTATCGGTCTCGGACTTGAACTCCACGCCCTTCGCCTGCAATTCCTCTTTCAGCGCTTTATAGTTTTCGATAATTCCGTTGTGCACGAGGATGACGTTCCCCGCACGGTGCGGGTGCGCGTTGCGGTCGGAAGGTCCGCCGTGCGTTGCCCAACGGGTATGCCCGATGGCGCAGTGGCTTTCCTCCACCGGCTCGTCGCGCAGTTTTTCCTCCAGCGCATGGATGCGCCCCTTGCATTTGACCACATCCGTTCCGTCCGCGGTCTGCGCCGCGATTCCGACCGAATCATATCCGCGATACTCCAACACCGACAGACCTTTGAGCATTTTCGGGACTGCGTTTCCCGTTCCCGTATAACCGATAATTCCGCACATGGCAAAAAATCTCCTTTTCTGATTCTGATTCTGATTCTGATTCTGATTCCATAAGTATACCGACAAAGCCCCGCATGGGGTAGTTTGCGGTGATTATGGGATCGAACGGAGATTGTTTTGCGGTTGCCCGCATATTTGTCCCGATCTGTCGGCATCCCTTTGCCGGAGAAGCATCCGCCGAATTTTCGATCACTTCTCTCCTCGTCAACCGTCCGCCCGAAAAAAGCGTTCGGTCTGGCGCTATCATTACCCTGATTTGCGGGGGCGAAAAGACCTTGGGACGCTGTCCCAAACCCTGCTTGAAAACTTCTTGCAAGAAGTTTTCAAGACTTTCAAGAACTTTCAACAAAGGGATATTTGTACCCCCTTTGCGCAGTGCTTTTTGTGTGAAACGGGTCGCCGTGCCGTTTGCTTTTGGTCAATCCTTTTTCTTTACCACCGCTCCTTTTGCTTTGTATATATGCCGGGCGGGAACATACCCGCGAACAGCCGACAATGGGTAGACGTTGGAATGCTCCCCGATCACCGTGCCGGGGTTGAGGACGCTGTTGCATCCGACCTCGACGAAATCCCCGAGCATTGCGCCGACCTTTTTTCTTCCGGTTGCGATTGCAAAGCCGTCGCCCTTGACCGTCACGGGCGTTTTATCGCTCTTGACGTTGGAGGTAATCGCGCCGCCGCCCATATGCGAAGCGTAGCCCAGAATCGCGTCCCCGACGTAGTTGAAGTGCGGGACTTGCACGCGGTCAAAGAGGATGCAGTTTTTCAGTTCGGTCGAGTTTCCGACCACCGCGTCCGCGCCGACAAGCACGCTTCCGCGAATGAACGCTCCGGGACGGACTTCCGTCCGCTCTCCGATGATTGCGGGTCCCAGAATCGTTGCGGTTGGGTAGACCTTTGCGCTCTTCGCGATCCAGACGTCCCCTTCTCTGTGCTCATACAATTCCGATGGGAGCGTCTCTCCAAGCTTTACGACAAACTCCTTCAATCCGTCCAGCGCTTCCCACGGGTAGGTGAACCCTTCCAGGTACTCCCATGCCATCGTATGCTCGGGGCTTCGGAACAGTTCCCGTATCGTCAGCGCTTCGATTACTTTTTCGCTCATTGTTGCTCCTTTTTAAGACCTCGGGGCTCTGCCCCGAACCCTGCTTAGGGGACTTCTTAAGGAAGAAGTAACGCTTCGCTACTGGCGGTTGCTTTGCAACCGCCACCCCTAAGAACCTTCAAGACCTTCAACGCAATTGGATTTTTATTTCTATCTTTACATTGTGCTAATTCCGATGTAGCCGTATTCCGTGCTACGAATTCCGGCTGCTCCGAGCCTCATTCCGCCAGCGGAATGAGTACGACTGTTGTCTCTCTCCGCTACCGGATAGAAATGGTTCAGGTTAGTTGATAATGGAACGCCCTCATCCGTCGCCTACGGCGACACCTTCCCCCTTGAAGGGGAAGGCTATTGTGCAGACCTCTTTCGTCTTTGCTTTGAAATATTGACATCTAACAAATGCTTGAAATTCTAAATGCAAATGTCTGAAGCACCGAATGCTTGAAGCACTCTTTTTGAGATTAGCAGAACTATCGGAAGCCTTCCCCTTCAAGGGGGAAGGTGTCGCCGAAGGCGACGGATGAGGGCGAAACCATCATTTCATCCATCGCCAAACGAGCGCGATAGCCGCACTTTTTCAGAGGTTCGCACCTCCCGACACATCCAAAAACTTCCCTGTACGGCAACCGCCGTTCTAAAAACGCGGAAAATCTCCACAAACCAAACCGGCGGTTGTCGTGCAGGGAAGTTCGGGGTAGGTCAGGGAGGTTTGGAGGGTAGGGAGACCCCTCCGAAAGGGGTCTCCCTGCGCCTCCAAGGTCTTCCCCCGCCTACGCCAATCCTCTCTCGCGAATAACCGCAATCACGCGGTTGACCTTTTCTTCGCAGATGCGCTCGGTCGGAGCTTCCGCCATCACGCGGATGACAGGCTCTGTGCCGCTCTCGCGGAGCAGAATGCGACCCGTGTCACCGAGTTCCGCCTCAGCCTGCTTCACCGCCGCCTGTACGGCGGGATCGTTCCGCACAGCCGCCTTGTCGGCAACGCGCAGATTCTTCAGAACCTGCGGGAACATCTTCACAGGCTCTGCCAACTTCGAAAGCGGAAGCTTCGTGCTGATCACCGTCTCCATCAGCTTGATCGCGGTCAGAATGCCGTCGCCCGTCGTGGCGTACTTGGAAAGGATAATGTGCCCCGACTGCTCGCCGCCGATGCAGTTCCCCGTTGCCACCATGTTCTCGTAAACGTAGCGGTCGCCAACCGAGGTCTGCACATAGTCGATCCCCGCCTCGCGGAGCGCCTTGTAAAGCCCCATGTTGGACATGATCGTCGTAACCACCGTGTTGTTGGTCAGCTCGCCCGCCTTTTTCATCTGATTTCCCAGAATGTACAGAATGTGGTCGCCGTTCACCACGTTTCCGTTCTCGTCCACCGCAAGGCAACGATCCGCGTCGCCGTCAAAGGCAAAACCGATGTCCAGACGGTTCTCGCGCACATAGCGAACCAAGCCCTCAATGTGCGTCGAACCCGCGCCGCGGTTGATGTTCAGCCCGTCGGGAGACGCGTTGATAACAGATACCTGCGCGCCGAGCGCCTCGAATACGCTCCGCGCAATCATCCACGACGCGCCGTTTGCACAGTCCAGACCCACGCGGAACGGCTTGAAGGAGTAACGCGACAGCGAGATCAGATACCCGATGTAGCGGTTTCTGCCCGCCGCATAGTCCACAATCTGCCCGAGGTTCTCCCCCGTTGCATACGGGACTTCGGGCGTCTTGCCGTCCAGATAATCCTCAATTGCCGCAATGGTCTCGTCGTCGATCTTCTCGCCGCGGCGGTTGACCAACTTGATGCCGTTGTCCGAGAAGGGATTGTGACTGGCGGAAATCATCACGCCGCAATCGAAATCATCCCCCGCCACGGCATAGGAAACGCTCGGGGTCGTGGTCACATGGAGCATATACGCGTCCGCCCCCGAGGCGGTCAGCCCCGCGACGATCGCGTACTCGAACATATAACTGGAGCGGCGGGTGTCCTTGCCGATTACCGCGCGAACCTTTTTCTTGCCGCCGTCCGAATAGTACCATCCGAGAAAACGACCGATGCGATATGCGTGATCGGAGGTCAGCGTAACCCCCGCTTCTCCGCGGAATCCATCGGTGCCGAAATATTTACCCATGAAAGACTCCTTTCAAAAATTGGGACAGATAAAAAATCCTGCCCTGATTCGCAGTCTTTTAATATTATATCATGTTTTTAGCCCTCTGTCAACCCAAAACCTTTGTTTTTAGCCCTTTTTATTTGAAATCGGGGATTTTTCACCGTTTTCTTGAAAAACAGACCGCCAGATTCCCGTGCAAACGCGCACGATCCGGTCGCAATCCGCGCGCGGCGTGTGAACCGCTCCCTCACTTTTTGCGAGCGAATCGCAGAGAAACCGGAACGGGTCGGCGGGAATCGGCGCATTGCGATCCGCCGCCCCGAGCGCTTCGCCGAACACGCGGTGCATCTCCCGCTCGTAGCGGTTATGCGCCGGGATTCCGCCGTGGAAGGACGGCATATGCGGGTAGGTGAACGCGTCGGCAAGGTAATGCGTCAGCGCTCCGAGGCGGTAAGCCTGCCGCATCCCCCGCACCCCGTCCCGCCGCACCCCGGCAAGCAGGCGCAAAACCGTTGCATACGACCACTGCGTGTTATGCCCCGCAGGCTTATGCGCGCGGGTTATCCCGCGCAGATAGGTTGCGGGATTGCTGTCCGGCAGAACCGCTCCCGCATAAAATGCCGTCCGCATCCCGCGATCCCGCCATCGCTCGGGACAAAGCCCGATAAGATATGCCGCCAGAGCTAAATGATCGTCTCTTTTCATTCCCTTTTGTATATTTGTCAATGATGTGAGACCGAAAAGAAGAAAAAATAATCAAGTCCAAA
>CAVGEJ010000039.1:0-18780 GCA_963628215.1 Eubacterium sp. CAG:180 | reverse complement strand
CCCTCATCAGTCGCTAACGCGACAGCTTCCCCCCAAGGGGAAGCCTTCCTTACACCGTGCAAATAATATGAAAAAGCAGTTCAGACGTCTTGCAGAAAAGCCTTCCTCTGAGGGGAAAGATACCACGTAATCGGCGGAAGAAGCCTGCAGTGCTTTATGCTTTTGTTATGTATCGCCCCGCAAAACGGGAAACAAAAAAGGCTTCCCCTCGGGGGGAAGCTGTCGCGTTAGCGACTGATGAGGGGGGATAAATTTTATCTTCCAAAATAAAAAGGAGCATATTATCGGATGAAAGGACTGAAAACCGTTTATATCTGCACCGAGTGTGCCTACAAAACCCCGAAGTGGCTCGGGAAATGCCCGAACTGCGGCGCGTGGAATTCCTTTGCGGAGGACGTGGAAGAGGTCACCCCCGGGGCGGCGACCGCCTCCCCCGCGCCGAGCCGCCGCGTTGCGATGATTCCCACGGCGCAGGACAACCGCGCGGTGGGCTTTGCCGACCTCGAAATTCCCGCCTATATGCGCCAGAACACGGGGCTTGGCGAGTTGGATCGCGTGCTCGGCGGCGGGTTGGTTCACGGCTCGGTCGTCCTGCTTTCGGGCGAGCCGGGCATCGGAAAATCCACACTCCTGATGCAGATCTGCGACGTGTTGGGAGAAACGCGGCGGGTACTGTATGTCTCGGGCGAGGAATCGGGCGGTCAGCTCAAACTCCGTGCCAAGCGGCTCGGCGTGCGCGGGACAAACCTCTTTATTCTGACCGAAACGAACATTGAAAAAATCCTTGCCGAAACCGACCGCGTGAAGCCCGAAGTCGTGATTGTGGACTCGATTCAGACCATCTATGCGGCGGCGCTCAACTCCACGCCCGGCAGTGTAACGCAGGTGAAGGAGACGGCGCTCTCCTTTATCAACAAAGCCAAGGGCGAGGGCATGTCGGTCATCATGGTGGGACACGTCAACAAGGAAGGCAGCATCGCAGGACCGAAGGTTCTGGAACACATGGTGGACGCGGTGCTCTACTTTGAGGGCGAGCGGCAACAGTCCTACCGCATCATCCGCGCCATCAAAAACCGCTACGGTTCTACCAACGAGATCGGCGTTTTCGAAATGACCGACCGCGGGCTGATCGAGGTGGAAAATCCCTCGGAAATGCTGCTTGCGGGCAGACCTCGCAACATTTCGGGCAACTGTGCGGTCTGCACACTGGAAGGCACGCGCCCGCTGATTGCCGAAATTCAGGCGCTTGTTACGCAGACCTCCTTCCCTGCCCCGCGCAGAACGACCAACGGCATTGATTACAATCGGATGTGCCTTATCATTGCGGTTCTGGAAAAGCGGCTCGGGCTGAAATTCTACCAGAGCGACGTTTATCTGAACGTCATCGGCGGTCTGCGTCTGGACGAGCCTGCCTCCGACCTCTCGGTTGCGCTTGCTCTGATCTCCTCCGTAACCGACCGCATCATTCCCGACGACCTGATCGCGCTCGGCGAAGTCGGGCTTGCGGGAGAATGCCGCGCAGTGGCAAACCTGGAAGTGCGCGTAAAGGAAGCCGCCCGCCTCGGGTTCACCACCGCCGTTGTCCCCTACCGCAACGTTGAAAAGCGCCCGCTCGAAATCGAAAACATCCGCATCGTCCCCATCCGGGGCATCTACGAAGCCCTCTCCCTGCTCCGCCCGAAGGAGTGAAGGCTTCGGGGAGAAAGACCTTGGGGCGTTGCCCCGACCCCCATTTAAGAGACTTTTTCAAAAAGTCTCTTAAAAATCTCCAAAAACTTTCCCCCAAGGGCGGGATTCTTTACGGAATCCCGCCCTTGGGGGAAATTCTTGAAGGTCCTTAGGGGACTTCTTTTAAGAAGTCCCCTAAGTAGGGTTCGGGGCAACGCCCCGAGGTCTTTCCCTCCGAAGCCTTCACATCATCGGCGCGAAAAGGCGGCAGATGTCCTGGAGGAAGGCAACGACGGGATTGGTTTTCCATGTCTTTTCGGTGATCTCGGCACACTTGGCTTGGGTGGCGAGGAAATCCGCCTTGATTTCTGCCAGCGTGTCTGTTCCGTAGAGACAGGTTCCGCACTCAAAGTGCATATAAAGACTGCGGAAATCCATGTTCACCGTCCCGACGGAGCCAAAGGAATCGTCCACCACAAAATTTTTGGAGTGAATGAAGCCCTCCGAATACTCGAAAATCCGAACGCCCGAGTGGAGCAGTTCCCGATAGTAGGAACGCGTGGTGAAGTGGACAAGCTTTTTGTCAGGCTTGTGCGGCGTGATGATGCGCACGTCGATCCCGCTTTCGGCGGCAAGCTTCAGCGTGGAAATCAGATCGTTGTCCACCATCAGGTAGGGCGTGGTGATATAGACGTAATTTTTCGCCGCGGCAATCAGGTGGCGGTAGGTGTGCTCGCCCACGCTGAATTCGTCCATCGGACTGTCGCAGAACGGCTGAACCCAACCCGTAACGGTCTCTCCGACTTCGGCTCGCGGCGGCAGATACATCTCGCACGGCTCGGTGGTCTTGGTCAGAAAACTCCACATCTGCAGGAACATGACCGTAAAACTCCACGCGCCGTCGCCGCGAAGCAGAATGCCAGCATCCTTCCAGTGCCCGAACCGCTCCCGCGCGCCGATATACTCGTCCGCCAGATTGATGCCGCCCGTGAAGGCAACGCGACCGTCCACGGAAACGATTTTGCGGTGGTCGCGGTTGTTCTGAACGCTCGAAAGAAACGGACGGAACGGATTGAACACGCGGCACTTGATGCCCTCCCGCCGCAGTTCCGCCGCAAATTTCGTCGGCAACGTCAACAGGCTTCCGATATCGTCCCAGATCACGCGGACATCCACGCCCTCGGCAGCCTTGCGCACAAGAATCTCATGGATGGAATCCCAGAACACGCCCTCGCCGATGATGAAATACTCCAGAAAGATATAGCGCTCCGCCTGCTCCAGTTCCCGCAACAGGGCGGCTTGGTACGCCTTTCCGTCCGGGAAATATTTGGTCCCGGTATTTCCGCAGACCGGGAAGCCCGACACGTCCCGCAGATAGCGGATCAGTCTGCCCGCGTCGGGATTCTCGATGGAGGCGGTGTCGGCGCAGTCGGGGACAAACCCGTAGGCGTGCGCCGTTTCCTGCTCCTTTTTGTGCAGGCGCTTGCGGTATCCGATGGTGGTGGTCTGGTAATGGAAGAACCAATAGAAAACCGCGCCGAACACGGGAAAGAGCAGGATCAGGAATACCATGGAAATTTTGAAGGTTGCGTTGTGTTGGCTGTGGGTGGTAAGATGGAGCGCGGTCAGAAAGCCGATGACCCGCCACAGGATCGAAAACCACCGCAATTGCGAATAGAACGCGATGCTCAGCCCGATAAACGCAATCTGCGCCAACAGGAGCAGCGCCACAAAAGCCCTATGGAACAGCAGTTTTTTTAGTTGTCTTGAACGGTGTGATTTTGACATCTTGAGGTTCTCCCTGTCTGTCTGATTGTTTTTCCGTATCCCTTATTTTTCATGCCGGATCAGTCCGAACGCCTTGGAGCACTCCATCACAACAAGCGGAACAAGCGTCAGCCCAACGGCAATGCCGTAAAGCGGCAGGGACAGAAGCGTCAGCCCGAACGCCGCACGCACGGGCGGGACGAACAGCACGAACGCAGACAGCCCGAGCGACAGAAGCGCCGCGAAGTTCAGCTTGCGGTTGGTAAACGGTCCGATCTTGAAGAGCGAATGTTCGGAGCGCATATTGAACGCCTGCACGATCTGCGAGAACCCAAGAACGAAGAACGCCATGGTCTGCCCGTGCGCGACCGTTCCGCCGACGGCACAACCGATTGCGAACGCCGCGAGCGACAGCGCGCCGAACATCGCGCCCTGCAGAACCGTCCGCAGACCGAAGCCGTTTGCAAAAATCCCCTCGTTCTTGGGCTTCGGCTTGCGATCCATCACGTCCGCTTCCACCGCTTCCATTCCGAGCGAAATGGCGGGGAGCGAGTCGGTAATCAGGTTGATCCAGAGCAGCTGCATGGACAACAGCGGCGTTTTGTGCCACAGGAGCATGGCGAAGAACACTGTGAGAATCTCTCCGATGTTCGTACCGAGCAGATAGCCCACCACCTTGCGGATGTTGGCATAGATGCCCCTGCCCTCGCGCACCGCGTCCACGATGGTGGCAAAATTGTCGTCGGTCAGCGTCATGTCCGCCGCGCCCTTGGCAACGTCTGTGCCCGTAATGCCCATGGCGCAACCGATGTCCGCCGCCTTGAGCGCGGGCGCGTCGTTCACGCCGTCGCCGGTCATGGAAACGACCTGACCGTTTCTCTGCCATGCGCGGACAATCCGGATCTTATTCTCGGGCGATACCCGCGCATACACCGCGATGTGTTCGACCTCGCGATCCAGTTCTTCGTCGCTCATCGCGTCCAGTTCCGCACCCGTAATGGCGCGGTCGCCGTCCGTCAGAATCCCGAGATCCCGCGCGATTGCCGAAGCGGTGACCACATGGTCGCCGGTAATCATCACGGGCTTGATGCCCGCGCGGCGGCAGACCGCAACCGCATCCCGCGCCTCGGGTCTCGGCGGGTCGATCATGGCAACCAGACCCGCAAAGGTCAGCCCGTTTTCCAACGTCTCGCTGTCAACCGTTTCGGGCAGGCTGTCAAGGTACTTGTATCCGACCGCCAGAACGCGCAGGGCGTCGGCGCTCATCTGCTCGGTCTGCCGTTTCGCCGCCGCAAGATCCCCCGCCGTACAGCGCGGCGCAAGGCTGTCAAACGCGCCCTTGGTAATCACCAGACAGCGATCGCCCTCGCGGTTGACCGTTGTCATCATCTTGCGATCCGAATCGAACGGCAGTTCCGCCACGCGCGGGAATTCTCCGTTCAGTACGTCCTTCGGCATTCCGATCTTCATAGCGCCGAGAATCAGCGCGGTTTCGGTCGGGTCGCCGATGTGCTTTTCCTTTCCGTCCTCAACCGTGACCGAACCGTCACAGCAGAGCGCCGAAAGCCGCAGGAGCGTGCGGGTACGGTCGCTCTGCTCTTCGGCGGGATTGAACTGCTTCGCTTCCCCGTCGCCGTCGCACCATGTGCGCACCAACGTCATGCGGTTCTGGGTCAGCGTTCCGGTTTTATCCGAGCAGATGACCGACGCGCTCCCGAGCGTTTCCACTGCGGGCAGGCGGCGGATAATGGCGTTCTTTTTGACCATTCTCTGCACACCGATGGATAGCACGACCGTCACGATGGCGGGCAGTCCCTCGGGAATTGCCGAAACCGCAAGCGACACGGCGGTCATGAAGATTTCCAACGGCGGGATCTTGTTGATCAGCCCGATGACAAAGATGACCGCGCAGGCGGCAAGCGCCACGATGCCGAGGTATTTTCCAAGTTGCGCGAGCTTTTCCTGCAGGGGCGTTTTGGTCTCGCCCGCGCCCTCCAGAAGGTTCGCGATCTTGCCCATTTCGGTGTTCATCCCCGTATCGGTCACAACCGCCAACGCCGTGCCGTAGGAGATGCTGCATCCCGCGTAAAGCATGGTCACGCGGTCGCCGAGCGGCGCGCCGTCGGCAACGGTCTGATCCGCGTACTTCTCCGACGGGATCGATTCGCCCGTCAGCGCGGACTCTTCGCTTTTCAGGCTCACCGAGCGGAGCAGTCGCGCATCCGCCGGAACGCTGTCCCCCGCTTCCAGCCGGATGATATCCCCGGGAACGAGATCCGCCGCGTCAATGATCTTCTCCACGCCGCCGCGAATCACCCTTGTATGCGGGGCGGAAAGGCTTTGCAGCGCGTCCAATGCTTTCTCCGCGCGGCTTTCCTGCGCCACGCCGATAACCGCGTTCAAAATCACGATAACCAGAATCAGCGCAGGCTCGAGAAACTCTTTTGCATCGTCCCCTCTCAGCGCGATAACGAACGAAACGATTGCCGCCGCGATCAGGCAGAGGATCATCACGTCCTTGAACTGCTCGAGAAACCGCACAAACAGCGATTTCTTTTTCTTTCCGCGCAGACGGTTCGATCCGTGTTCGGCAAGCCGTTTTGCGGCTTCCTCTTCCGTCAGTCCCGTTTTTGCGTCGCTTCCGAGTGAAGTCAGGGTCTCTTCGGGCGTTCGACTGTAAAATGGCATACTGTTTTCCTCCCTTGCGTCTATCCATAGGATTGCCAAAGCGCGACAGAATACGCTCCCTGTCGCCCAATGATATAATAATATCACGATTTCCTCAACCTGTCAAGTGATTGTTTGAATTTTTTCCGCTTTTTACATTCTATTCATTTATTTGATCTTTGCAAAGGTCGAAT
The DNA here is from genome assembly GCA_963628215.1 of Eubacterium sp. CAG:180. Lineage (GTDB taxonomy): Bacteria > Bacillota > Clostridia > Oscillospirales > CAG-272 > UMGS1865. The sequence continues at coordinate 12,484 of CAVGEJ010000039.1, read as the reverse complement.
CGAATAAGCGCCGCCGCACCGTGCCATACTATATCAAAAAGGAGTGATGGAATGAAAACGGTTATCATCGGCGGCGGCATTGCGGGACTTGCCGCGGGAATTTACGGACAGAAATACGGGTTGGACTGCGAAATTTTTGAAAAGAACCCGCACGTCGGCGGAAATCTGACGGGTTGGGAGCGCAAGGGGTGCAAAATCGACAACTGCATCCACTGGCTTTGCGGCACGCTCCCCGGCAACGCGACCTACGATACCTGGCGCGACATGGGGCTTCTGAACGATCTGACAACGGTTCATCGGAACGACTGCCTCTACGAGAGCGAGCGGAACGGGGAGCGGGTCGGGCTTTACGCCGACCTTGACATGACCCGCGAGCGGATGCTTCGGCTCTCCCCGCAGGACAGCGAGGAAACCGACCGTCTGATCGCAACCGTGCGGGCGTTGGTTCCCTTTGCGGGGAGCGGAACGCTGCGGGAAAAAGCCGCGATCGTCGCGCGCGTGCCCGATCTGCTCCGCTATAAGTCGATGAACCTTTACCATCTTGCGGGGCGCTTCCACCATCCCCTGCTCCGCCTGCTTCTGACCGACTATATCGGCGGCGAATTCGCGGCGGTCGCTCTGCTTTGCGCCTATGCCGCTTATGTCAGCGGGAACGGTTCGATTCCCGACGGCGGGTCGGTTGCGGCGGCGGAGCGGGTCGGTCACCGCTTCACCGCGTTGGGCGGAGTTCTGCACACGGGGGTCGGGGTCTCCCGCATTCTGACCGACGGCGGCGCGGCTTGCGGCATTGTGACCGAAAACGGCGAACGGATTGCCGCCGACTGCGTAATCTGCGCCTGCGACCCGTTTGTAACCTTCGGTCGGCTTCTGCCCCGCGAGGCAATGCCGCCGGTTCTGGCGCGGCGGTTGGATGACCCGCAAACGCCGATCTTTTCCGCGCTCCACGCGGCGTTTCTCTGCGACCGCGACGTACTGACCGCGCCGTTCGGAACGCGCGTGATCGACTCGCCTTGGTTTTCCTCGCGCAGCGGCGGGCGGTTACCGGTCAAGGAGTACTCCGCCGAGCCGTCCTTTGCGCCTGCGGGGAAGGTTCTGCTTCAGACCATGGTATTCCAGACGCGGCAGGAGTGCGCCGACTGGATTGCGCTGTCGGTCAACAAGCCCGCCTACCGCCGCCGCAAAGAAGAGGTCAGCGCGCGGATGGGCGCGGCGATTCTGGACGCGATGCCTGCCCTTGCCAAGGGCTTTGAGATTGTCGACTGCTGGACTCCCGCCACCTACCACCGCTATTTCGGCGCGCACTGCGGCGCGTTCCTCTCCAACGCCTTCACGCCGTCCGCCTCTCTTCGGACGGTCTCCCCCCGCATTCCTGCCGTCGGGAACTGCTTTCTCGCCACGCAATGGCTTCACTCCCCCGGCGGGCTTCCGATTGCCGCCGACTGCGGTCGCCGCGCCGCTCAAGCCGTGGCGAAGGAGATGCGGGGGATGCGCCGGGGGCACTTCTTGAAGAGAAGTAACGCTCCTTCGTCGCTATTGACAGATTGATTCTCAATCGTCATTCCCCAGACCCCCTCAAGAACTTTCAACGCACAAATTAAGGCATTACCGCGCAATTCCGATGGTGCGAATCACAACTTGTAGAGTCGAATTTTTCGTCAGACGGTACAAAAATTCGCAGGCTGTAGCAGAACTGCAGGCAAGCGTTTTTGTGAAGGATCACGGAAAAGGCGCGAGCGAGTGCGCAACCGAAGATCGTAAATTGCGCGGTGATGCCATAAGTAAGTGCAAGGTACTTTTGGGTTATATTCACCTTGCATAATTGCTCTGCCGGGAACAAGAAACGTCTTTTTCGGCAAAGTCAGAATGACCCGGCAAAGTGCTTGCATCCATTCGTTTCATGCTCCCGTTCCGAAGCAATACCGCGCAAATGCGCAGAAAAAAGGGAAAGTTCTTCATTTTTTGCGGCGCGGGTTGACAACCGGGGCGGATTGTGGTATGATAGGAACAGAATATATTGAAGGAGTATCTCATGGAATTCATCAATCCCGATATTTCGGTTCTGCAGAGCAAAAAGCTGTTCATTTTCGACATGGACGGCACGATTTACCTCGGCGCAAAGGTCTTTCCGTTCGCCATCCGTTTCATCAAAAATCTGCGCGCGCACGGGAAGCAGGTTCTCTTCTTCACCAACAACGCCTCCCATTCTCCCGCGTTCTACATGGACAAGCTGACCCGTCTCGGCTTTGAGCCGTCCCGTGAGGAAATCATGACCTCGGGCGACGTGACCATTGAGTTTCTCAAGCGTCACCGCGCAGGAAAGAGCGTTTATCTGGTCGGCACGCCCGATCTGGAGAACACCTTCCGCGAGGCTGGAATTCCGCTTCTTCGTGGCGACGAAGCGAGCGCCGACATTGTGATTACCAGTTTTGACACGACTCTGACCTACGAAAAGCTTGACAACGCCTGCCGTCTCATCCGCGGCGGCGCGGAGTATCTTTCCACGCACCCGGATTTCAACTGCCCTACCGAAACGGGCTTCATCCCCGACAGCGGCGCAATTGCGGCGTTTGTCACCGCTTCGACCGGCAAAGTTCCCGTCTATTTCGGCAAGCCCTACCGCGAAACGGTTGACATGATTTGCGAAGCGACAGGCTACGACCGATCCGAAATGTGCATTTTCGGCGACCGTCTCTACACGGACATTGCAATCGGCCGTCGGCACGGGGTAACCGCAATTCTGGTTCTGACGGGTGAAACGACCATGACGGACGTAGAATCCGCCGCTCCCGCCGACCGTCCCGATTTCATTTTCCCGTCCCTTGACGAAACGGACAGGGAACTATTCGGCGCGTAACCGATCGGAAAACATGGAGGGGCGGTTGCTTTTGCAATCGCCCCTCAATAAATCCACTCAATCCCTTCCTGCAAGCGGATTTCGGACTTTCTTTTGATTGTGCCCGAACGAGCGCGGAGCAAAGCCCCGCGCCCGTTTTCCTTTATCCTTTCGCCACTTTCATCCGAACGGTGCAGCAGGCGGAACTTCCGGCAGAGTCTCCGGAAACCGCCCCCACCCAGTCCTTGCCGAGCAGATCGAAGAAATTGCCGCTTACCGCAATCTCGGGCAAACGACCGACGGGCTTTCCGTTCTCCATCAGGAACGCACACTGGACAGGCGTTGCAAACCGACCGTCCGGGGTCGTGTCCCCGCCCGAAGCGTAAATGACCCGGATCGACTTTCCCGGCACAAGTTCGGCAAGATTCCGCGCAGTCGGACGCACATACAGCGCGGGGACAGCGCTGCCCGGCACGCCGTCATAGGTCGCGCCCGCAGTTCCCGCAGAAGGCAGACCGAACATTTCCGCCGTCCGCTTCGTCACCAACAGATTCCGCAAAACGCCGTCCTCAATCAGCGGAACGCGGTAGTCTTTCGCCACCTGTCCCTCCGCGTCAAAGAAACAACAGCCAAACGCGGTTGCGGGATTGCGATCCACCGCAAGCGTCAGATTTTCCGAGAAGCACCGCTCCCCAAGCTTCCCGCTGACAAGCGACGCGCCCGAAGCATATAACTCCCCGCCGAAATTGCGCAGGAACGTCTCAAACAGATCGTAGCAGGAGAACACAACGGGAATTCCCTCGCCCTCTTCAAGCGTTGCGGGCGTATAGAACGCCTCGTGGAACGCGCGGCAGCCCTCGACCATCGCGTCGGGGTCAAAGTGCCGCCCCGTGTATTCGTAAAAGCCGTCCATCAGGTTGCCCGCGCCGCGATCCTGAAAGAGCAGTCCCACCGACAGCACACGGTCGGACCACTCCAACGTCCGTCCCTCGGAATTGCGGTAGGAGCGGCTGTCCGAGGTCAGCATAATCTTATTGCTGACCGCAAAACGCGGGCAAGCCGCAGAAACGCGGTCGAGAAACGCCTGCATTGCGGGAATCAGTTCCCGCTCCGAAAGAATCGGCGCGTCGTTGCGCAGGGTCATTGCGCAAGATCCGTCAAGTGCCGCAGGATACGGAATTCCGAGCGCCAGCGCCGCTTCGGCTTTTCCGGTCAGCGCCGCCTCGTCCGGCTCTCCGAGCATGCCCGCCACTCCGATTTTTCCGTCCCGATAGACCCGCACGGTTGCGGTGGTTTCTTCCTTTTTGCGGTAGCTGTCGATCTTTCCCGCCGTTACGTTGAGCGTGACCGACGACGAGCGATCCAGAATATATTCCTTGTCCATCTTCTCACCTCACTGTACATTCATTTCCGAAACGCGGACATAAGGTCCGCCGAAACCGACGGGTAGCCCCGACTGTTCCATCTTGCCGCATCCGCCCGTGACAAAGGTCAGAAGCTCCACGTCGCGGGTCAGTCCGTCGATCAATCCGAGCGTTCGGAACACGTTGCCGCTGATAACGCTGATCTGCACGGGACGACCGAGTTTGCCGTCAACGATTTCGTAAGCCAACGTCGGCGCAATGGTAAAGGTGCTCATGCCGCTCCCGTGGCTGATGGACTTGATGAAATACCCCTTTTTGATCGGCGCAATCAACTCGTCAAAGGTCAGGTCGCCGCCCTCGATATAAGTGGTTGTCATGCGCACGATCGGCTCAAAGGTGCAGTCAATCGCGCGGGCGTTTCCCGTCAGTTCCTCGTCCAACGCCGTTGCGGTAAGCGCGCTATGGAGACGTCCCGCCAACACGCCGCCGCGGATCAGGTAATTTTTCCGCGCGCGCGTTCCCTCGTCGTCATACGGGACATACCCCGCCCCCGGCAGTTCGCCGCACTCGGCGATTGACAGGATGGGAGAGGCAACCGTTTTGCCGATCTGCCACTCGTTTTTCATGCTTTCGTCGGAGAGCATGAAGTCGGATTCGGACTTATGCCCGAAGGACTCGTGCGCGAGCACGCCCGCCGCCTCGGGAGAAAGAACCACGGGGTAGACGCCCGCTTCCACGGGAATCGAGTTCCGCATGAACGCCGCCTGCTCGCGCATGGCTTCCCGGAGCGGTTCTTCCAACCCCGCAAGCGCTTCAAAGCGGGTGTCCCCTCTCTGCCAACGGGCGGAAAACTGCTTGCCGTCCTCCACCATACTGCATCCGAGCGAAACGCCGCAGGTCTGGTAGGTATACGCAATATCCGCGCCGAGCGAGGAACGGAAGCAGAACCGGCTGTTGCGATCCAGATACAGTCCCGTCGGCATGGTCATGCAGGAATCCGACGAGAGGACGGGCAGCAGTTCCCTCAGCAACGCGTCCTTTTTCTCTGCGGGGATATTGCGGACCGAGCAGTCCGCAAAGCGATCCTCCCTCGCGCGGTTGACCTCAAAGCGTTTGACAACGGGGTCGGACAGGATATCCGCGTTCGGCTTCGCCGCGTCGTACAGCCCGTTCAGCGTTTCCTGCAGATGGTTGACGTCGGTTACCGACGCATAGTACCACATTTTCCCGTCCCAGACCCGCAGAAACGCGCGGGTTTCCTCTCTTGTGCGGAACTCCTGCAATGCTCCCGCCCGATAGCTGATGATTGTCCTGAACCGATCCTCAGTTCGGACATCGGCGTAATAGCCGTCTCGGAATTTTATCATGTGCGTTCTCCTTTCTTAAGACCTCGGGGCTCTGCCCCGAACCCTGCTTAGGGGACTTCTTAAGGAGAAGTCCCCTAAAAACCTTCAAAACCTTGACTGCAATTGGATTTAGGTCTCTATTTTTACGCTGTACAGATTTTAGGTGTAGCCGTATTCCGTGCTGCGAATTCCGGCTGCTCCCGCACCCAATCCCGTCCAGCGGGATTGGGACGGCTTACGCCTTGCTCCCGCTACCGGATAGAAATGGTTCAGGTTAGTTGAGGGACGGATGGCGGGTTGGAATGCGGGGCGCTCCCTTCGGATTGCGCCCCTGCAGAGTGCGTAAGCCTTTGATGATGTTATGACGTTATGTTGTAGGGAACGACCCGTGTGCCGTTCCGTGGCGGATGAAAGGGACTTCTCTATGTTGGTGGCGATTTATCCGCCCTCATCCGTCGCCTGCGGCGCCACCTTCCCCCTCGAAGGGGAAGGCTTCCGCAGGTTCTGCAAGCGGTATAGAAGTGCTTCAAACTTTATATTTTGCAAAATATGTTCTCCAAAATGTATTTCCAAAAAAGCAATTTCAGATGAGAGCGTTATGCACCATAGCCTTCCCCTTCAAGGGGGAAGGTGGCGCCGCAGGCGACGGATGAGGGCGAACCGACCCCATGAGGGGCAAATCACGATGCAACGTCATGTTTCCCATGTTTGCACCGCGTATAGAAGGCTTCCCCTTGGGGGGAAGCTGTCGCATTAGCGACTGATGAGGGGGGATAAATCTGCACCCACCAAAAGCTTTAGCGTAATTTCCTTACTTTCTATCTCCGATAAATGCCTCCAGAATGGAAAAAGCGCGTTCCCGTTCCTTTGCGGACAAGCCGTCCAACATGGCATTCAGGCGCTCTGCCCGTGCGGGGGCGCTCCGACGGATGACATCACAGAACAAATCGTCCGCCGAACAATCCAGTATGTCACAAATCGCCACCAGTTTATCGGTTTTCGGAAAACTGACACCCCGCTCAATGTCCGAAAGATAATTGTTTGATACGCCTATCATTTCAGAAAACGCCTGTTGCGTGTACCCTTTTTCACGGCGCAACTTCTGTATCCTTGCGCCGATCTTTTGGTTGACCGTGCTTCCGCTCATGGAATACCCTCCCTATTATCGTGACCTCATCGGTAACGTCGTTAGAAGTAGTATACCTTTTTTCGCTCCAAAAGCAAACAAGCCAACGCCGAACGCGTTCGGTATTGGCATTAGTTTTAAGAGATTTTCTAAATCAAAACAAAGAAAAACATCTTGCACCCCTCTCACCAAACAGGTGCGACAGCCGCACACTGCAACAAATCCGCACCGCCCCGAACCAACAAAAGCTTCCCCGCAAGACCCCGCCGCCCTGCAAAGCATAAAAAATCTTTGCCATGTACCGGCGGGGTCTTGCGGGGAAGTTCTCGGAGGGTGTGGGAGGTTTGGAGGGAGAGGGAGACCGCTTTCAAGAGGTCTCCCTCTCCCTCCAAGGTCTTTCCCTTACCCCTTCCACCAACTCCTCGCAGGAAGCAAACAGGTACTTTGCGCCGGCATCGAGCAACTCGGCGCGAGAACCGAAGCCCCACAGAACGCCCGCGCAGTCCATGCCGTTCCGAGCCGCGCCCAGAACGTCATCCCGACGGTCGCCGATCATCAGAATTCCGGAAGGGTCGCGCAAACCCAACTGCTCCATCGCGTAGGCGATCACCTCGTGCTTTTCGTTCCGCGTTCCGTCAAATTCCGGACCGGAAACCATGCGGAAACGGTCGGCTATCCCGAAATGCTCCAACACCCGCCGCGCCGAAACCGTCGGTTTGCAGGTCGCAAGAACCAGACCGTAACCGTCGCCGCGCAGGGTGTCCAACATCTCGGGAATCCCGTCGTAGAGCGCACACTCGAAAATACCGCGCACATTGTAGTATTCGCGATACGCCGCAACCGCCCGCTCCGCTTCCGCCGCGTTCAGACCGTAGTCCGCGGCAAAAGTCCGCACAAGCGGCGGACCGATGTAGTGCATCATCTCGCTCCGCTCCTGCCGCGGCAGTCCGAGCTTGTCCTGCGCGTAGGTTACCGCATTGAGAATGCCCTCGGCGGAGTTGCAAAGCGTGCCGTCAAGGTCAAAAAACAGGTAAGGTTTCATTTTGTGTCCTTTCCGCAAGAAAATTTATCCGTTCCGCCGTCTTTTTTTCGGTTTTCCCCTTGCATCCGACGGTGAAAATGTGGTATAATGATATCTGTATCACCTTCGTTTTTATTATACACGATTTCCGGGCGGAAATCAAGTGTGTTTTTGCCGAAAGGACCGTCTTTTATGGATATGAATTTTACCATCCCCGTCAACGAGGCGTTTGAATCGAGCGCCGCCGACCCGGGGTGCGGGTGTCCGCTCTGCGCCCTCGCGCGCAAACTGGAGGCGGACGAACTGGATCTGATTCTCGGCGCTTCGATGATGGAACCGGACGTCCGCATCAAAACCAACCGGCAGGGCTTCTGCCGCACGCACTACGACCTCATGTTTGTGCGCAAGAATCGGCTCGGCATGGCGCTGACGTTGGAGAGTCACCTTGCCGAACTGGAAAAAGATCTGCGCGACGGCGGCATCGGCGGCGGACAGGGAAACAAACCGCTGAAGCGGATCGGAGAACTGGAAACGGACTGCTACATCTGCCGCCGCGTGAACGGGAACTTTGAAAAGATGGCGGACACCGTGGTCTGGCTCTGGCAGACCGACGGGGACTTCCCCAAAAAACTCCGCGCGCAGCCGCTGTTCTGCCTGCCGCATTACCGTTTGCTTCTCGCAGTCGGTCAGAAGCGCTTGGGCAAGAAGCGAATGCCCGAATTCGCCGCCGCATGCGGCGAGGTGGTCGGGGGCTATATGGCGGAGTTGCAAAAGGACGTCAGTTGGTTCTGCAAAAAATTTGACTACCGCTTTCAGGACGAGCCGTGGGGCAACTCCAAGGATGCCGTGGAACGCGCCATCCGCTTCCTGCGCTCGGATATTCATAACAAGTAAGGACGGATTGCAATGGGAAAATATCAGATTGACCTGCTTCAGCTGCACAAATATTTCATCCGGAATCACCTGCACGAAGGCGACACCGCAGTGGACTACACGATGGGAAACGGGCACGACACCGAATTCCTTTCCAAAACCGTTGGGGCAAGCGGTCATGTTTACGCCTTTGACATTCAGGAGCAGGCGCTCGAATCCACCGCGCGGCATCTGCGCGAGACGGGATGCCCCGAAAACTACACGCTGATCAAAGCCTCGCATCAGTTCGTAAAGGACTACGTTCACACGCCCGTCAAAGCGGGAATGTTCAACCTCGGCTGGCTTCCCGGCGGGGACAAGTCCATCACCACCCTGCGAGAGAGCACCATGCCCGCGATTCAGGCGGCGATTGAATTGATGGATGTGGACGCGATTCTGAACGTGGCGGTCTACCCGGGACACGCCGAGGGCGACGCGGAGGGCAAAATGCTGGAGGACTACTTCGCAACGCTCAGCCGTCACAAAGTCTGCTGTACCAAAGTGGCGATTCTCAACTCCCCGACCTCCCCGTACTTTTTCGTACTCGAAACCAAATCGTAAAAAGGAACGGAACATGAAAAAAAACAATCGCACCCTCAAACGGCGGCTCGCGGGGCTGTCTCTGGTGCTTCTGCTCCTGCTCCCCTCCTGCATCCGGAAGGACGGAAAGGAAACCTATCTCTACCCCTCCGTCACCTATACCTACAGCACGTCGGTGGACGAATCGATTCTGACAACGGGCTTAGATCCGACCTATCTGTATCTTGCAAACAAGCAGCACCCCGTGGATGAGGACTACGACCCCGGCACACTGGTGTCGCTCGAGTCTCCCTATGCAAGCGGCGGTAAGTTGGAGGAACGTACCGCGCAGGCGCTTTACGCCATGATGGACGAAATGCGCGCCGCAGGCATCAGCGATGTTTACGTCACCAGTGCCTACCGAACCTTTACCTACCAACAGTACCTTTACAACAAGTATATTGCCGACGAGGAAGCCAAGGGGCTGAGCCACTCGGAGGCGGTAAAGGAAGCGGAGCGCTACTCCGCCCCGCCCGGCTACAGCGAACACCAGACCGGCTTTGTGGTGGACTTTATGACCTCCGCGATGTCGGATCTGGATGAAAGTTTTGAGGAAACCCGGGCGTTCGCGTGGCTCTCGGAAAACTGCTACCGTTTCGGCTTCATCCTGCGCTATCCGAAGTCGGCGGACAAAATCGCGATCACGGGCTACGACTACGAGCCGTGGCACTACCGCTTTGTCGGACGGGAAGCCGCAACCGAGATCATGAAGCGCGGCATCACGCTGGAAGAATTTCTGGCGATGGATTTTCAGGCAGTCAAAAAATAACAAAAAACAGCACACATAAAAGGAGATTTTACCATGTATCGCATCGGCATCGACCTCGGCGGCACAAACATTGCCGCGGGACTGGTCAACGAAAAATTTGAAATTGTTGCAAAGGAGTCTACCCCCACGCTGGTCGGCAGACCCAACATTGAAATTGTCCGCGACATTGCCGCGCTTGCAAACAAGCTTTGCGCGGACGCGGGCATCCCCCTCTCGGAGGTTGCTTCTCTCGGCATCGCCTCCCCCGGCATTGTGGATGACGCCACGGGCTGTGTGGTTTACGCCAACAACCTTGACTTCCGCGATTTCCCGATCCTGCCCGAGTTGCACAAACTGCTTGCCATTGCGGAAATGCACATCGAGAACGACGCCAACGCCGCCGCTTGGGGCGAAGCCATTGCGGGCGCGGCAAAGGGCAGCAAGTCCTCGGTGATGATTACGCTCGGAACAGGTGTCGGCGGCGGCATTGTGGACAACGGAAAGGTTTACAAGGGCTTCAACAATGCGGCGGGCGAACTCGGGCACATTGTGATCCGCGTGGACGGTCGTCCCTGCACCTGCGGGCGGCACGGCTGTTGGGAGGCGTACTCCTCGGCAACGGGTCTGATTAACATGACCAAGGAAAAGATCGAGGAATGCAGGCAGACCGGGCGTGAAACGGTGATGACCCGGTTGGTTGCCGAAAAAGGCAAGGTCAACGGTCGCACGGCGTTTGACGGCAAACGGCTCGGCGACGCGGCGGCTTGCGAGGTTGTGGACGAATATATCAAGTACCTTGCAAGCGGTCTGGCAAGTATGATTAACATTTTCCAACCCGAAGTGCTTTCCATCGGCGGCGGCATCTCCAACGAGGGGCAGTACCTTCTGGATCTGGTGATTCCGCAGGTTCGCAAACAACAGTACGGCACGGGGCTTGTTCCCATGACCGACATCCGCATTGCGCAGTTGCGCAACGACGCGGGCATCATCGGCGCGGCGGTTCTCGGAATGTAACGAGGGTTTCCGGAGTTTTCGTATGCTGATTTTTCTGACCGATCGAAAGTTGCTCGGTCTTGAACTGACCCGCATTCTGTCCGAAGCGGGGTTGCCCGTTCTGATGGAGCGCCCCGAAGCGGCGGAATATCTCTGCCGCGAGCGCACGATCGGCGCGTTGCTGATCGACGGCGTTCCGAACGCTTCCGCCGCCCGTGCGCTCTGCAATCGGATGCGCGCGGAACACAGCGAGTTGCCGATCATGCTGATTCTTGCGCAAAACGCCAACGCCGACACGGAGGCAGACCGCATTATCCGCGTTGCTCCTCTACGGGAAATGGCAGAGGAAGTCCTCAGCCTTTGCGCCGAATACGGTTGGCGGCCGCAACTTTCCACCTACACGCTTCTTGTAACCAACGACCCCGCCGAGACCCGTTTGCTCGGTTACCGCATGGCGCTCTCGCCGCGCGAGCACCAGATTCTGCGGGTTGTCTATCTCCGCGCACCCGAATTGGTTTCGCGGAACGAACTGCTTTCCGCCTGCTTCCCCGAAGGTTCGCAACGCGCCGAAAATCTGACCGTTCAGGTCAATCGCATCAACCGCAAGTCCCGCGAAATCGGCGGCTTCACGCTGATCGAAAGCGTTTACGGCAAGGGCTACATTCTACGCCCCGGGATTGTACATAAGTAAGGGGAAGACATAAGACCTCGGGACGCTGTCCCGAACCCTGCTTAGGAAACTTCTTGAAAGAAGTTTCCTAAGAACTTTCAAGAACTTTAATCAAGGGGATTTTTGCCCCTTGATTTTTGTTTGTACAGATTCCGATGTAGCCGTTTGCCGTGCTACTATTTCCGGCTGCTCCGAGCCTCATTCCGCCAGCGGAATGAGTACGGCTGTCGCCTCTCTCCGCTACCGGATAGAAATGGTTCAAGTTAGTTGTTAACGGAGGGCGGGTTGATTTGCGGGGCGCTCCCTTCGGATTGCGCCCCTGTGGAGTGCGTAAAACGTCAGATGTAACCTGTAAAATGTGGTGTTGTAGGGAACGACCCATGTGTCGTTCCGCTTCGGGTGAAAGATACATTCCTATGGGGGTTCAGATTTATCCCCCCTCATCAGTCGCTTACGCGACAGCTTCCCCCCAAGGGGAAGCCTTTTTACAAGAGTCTTTTTGCACCACACGGGAAGGCGATGAGCGGAAACAATATTGCCCGCCCTCATCCGTCGCCTGCGGCGACACCTTCCCCCTCGAAGGGGAAGGCTACGGTACGTGATTTTTTTCGTTTAGACTTGCTTCCTTGAAATGCAGACATGCCTTTTGAAGAATATTTTTTTGATGGATTAAAGTCTGAAGCACTCTCTATATAGTTTGCAGAACCAACGGAAGCCTTCCCCTTCGAGGGGGAAGGTGGCGCCGCAGGCGACGGATGAGGGCGGATCGCAAAGGCAAACCACAACACAAAATGCCATATCTGCCATGTTTACCACGTTCGCCACGTTCGCCATGTTCGCCATGTTCGCACAGTGTAAGGAAGGCTTCCCCTTGGGGTGGAAGCTGTCGCGT
>CAVGEJ010000038.1:0-18857 GCA_963628215.1 Eubacterium sp. CAG:180 | reverse complement strand
CAGACAGACAGACAGACAGACAGACAGACAGACAGACAGACAGACAGACAGACAGACAGACAGACAGACAGACAGACAGACAGGCAGACGACCTGTTTGCGCTTATACCGTAGTTTTTTCGTGCAACGGAACGGTTGCACACCTTTTTCATGCCAATAGCCGACTGACGGTCACGGATTCCCGTGACTGCCGGTCGGCTTTTTGTGTCCTGAACGCGGCACAGTGAGGTTTCGCAAAAACTGTCTGCCGCAGGGAAAGGCTGCGAAACAGACGCCGGAATTTTTCTGAACGCGAGGAAATAAATACATAAAACAGGAGGAAGAATATGCGAAATGATAAAACGGTTTTGCTTCGGGTGTTCTGTCTGCTTTGCGCGCTGACCATGACGTTGGGGCTTCTGGCATCCTGCGGGAAAGGCAAGGGCGACGAGGTAAAGACAACCGAGGAGAAGACCGAGGCGAACGGGACAACGGGGACGGAAGCGGTGGAAACCGACGAGTGGGGTCAGAAAACCTATGACGATGTCGTGCCGAAGGATCTGGACTATGAGAACGCGACGGTCAACATTCTGATAAGAGCGAAAGGTGAGGGTGACGTGAGACAGACCGAGTGGGTCATCGCGTCGCTGGAATCGGGAGACAGTCTCAGCGAGGCAATCTGGTTTCGCAATCAGGAGATTGAAGAGGAACTGGGAGTCAGGCTCAACTTTACGATGAAGCCGGACAATGAAATGGATGCCACCATCGCACAAGCCGCGCTGAGCGGCGGCGACGGCGTGGATCTGATTTCACACTATCACTATTACGCAACCAGTACGGAAACCATGAACTACTACAAAAACGTGATGCACCCGGATTTTACCTATCTGCATCTTTCCAATCCGTATTGGAACCAGAACTTCATCAGGTACGCAACCACGCAGGGAACCGACGCGAGCGACCGTCTGTTTGTTTTGAACGGGGATATGAATCTTTCCACTTACATGACCACGTTCTGTGTGTTCTTCAATAAGAATCTGTTGCAGGATCGTTGCGAAACGAGCGCGTCCGATCTTTACAAGCTGACGCTGGATGGCGAGTGGACGATTGACAAGCTGATTTCGCTTGTCAAGGACACCGCAACCCTGCAGGACGAGACGCACGACGCGGAGGGGAACATCTACGGTTTTACCTCGCAATATCTGGTTCATGCCTATGACGGATTCCTTGCGGCGTTCGATATCGACCTGACGCAGGTCAGCGACAAGGGCAAGCATACGCTTCTGAGCAGCACCGCGCAGAAAAAACTGCAGCAGGCGGCGGATAAACTCGTCACCTTCTACCGTTCGAACGACGCGTATCTGGTCGGTTACAATGCAAACGACGTGACCTACGGCGGCAGTTACACCACGCCTGTGGCGGCATTCCGCCAGAGCCGCTCGATCTTCTGCACGGCGGGAATGGGCGACTATAAGCACCTCTCCGAGATGCCGACGGATTCGTGGGGACTGCTTCCGCTTCCGAAGTACGAGGAGACGCAGGACGCTTACTATGCGGGCGTGCAGGATTCGCACAACACGGTTGCCGTGATGTACGGAAACAACAAGGATTACGAAATGCTCAGCGCGGTTCTGGAACTGTTTGCCTCCAAGAGCTACGCAAAGGTTCGCCCCGAGCTGTTCAACCGCGTGATTAAAGGGCAGAAACTTCAGGACGCGCAGTCCGCCAAAGTGTTTGACCTCATCATGAATTCTACCAGATGGGATTTTGCAGATATCTATCCCACAGCGGTGAAGAATGTCCGCAACACGCTCTGGAGAGACGCGCTCAGAACCGCAGTCTACGGAAGCGGGGACGGTGCGTCGGCGGTTATCAGTGCTCTTTCAAAGAACAAGGATACGATGAATACGGCACTTGAAACGCTTGATGACTGGCTCTACAGCCACTACAACTGAGCGGAGTGGGGAAACGAAAAGAGGAAAAAACTTGAAACGGAAGCGAAATGAACGCTTGAAGCGGTTGTTGCTCGGATTTCTCGGCGTGGGGCTGTTCCTCACGGGCTGTGCGAGCGGAACAACAGGAAAGGATCCCGTAACGGGAAGCGAAACAGGTATGAAAACCAATACAGAGACGGAAAAGATAACCGAGGCGCGAACCACCCCGGACGGGCAGGTGAACCGGGAGGATGTCTTCAACTCCTACAAATTCAAGAACCCATGGAAAACGGGAATCGAGGTCACGGGAGCGGACGGAAAGACCGTTACGCTCCGCGAGGTGACAATCAACATCGGGGGAGACGGAGAGCCGATTGAAATTTATCAACTGACCGATATTCACTTCAATGCCGTTTATGACGACGAGGACGCAACGGTTCAAAGCTCGTACAAGGAGTGGGGACACGCGTTCCCCGACAACGAGACGATTCTTGCAACCTACAAGCGTTGCATGAATTACGCGGCGGAGCATGCGGATCGCATTGTGCTGACGGGGGATCTTGTCAACTTCTATTCCCGCGCGAATTACGAGGTGATGGAGAATTACATCTTCCGTGCCGACGAAACGGTGAACTCCGCGCTTAAGGGAAAGCTCCTGATGACAAGTGGAAACCACGACTGCACCTTCCCGGGCGTGAAAGGCGATCTCACGCGGTACGAAAACAACCACAAGATCATGGAGGAACTTTACGCGAAATACGGGATCGATCTCGAGTACACCTCGCAGGTGATTGACGAGCGGGTGATGCTGGTTGTGTTGGACAACGCAAGTTGGTATGACGTCCGTTCGGCGCGGTTTACCGCAAACCAGCTGGCAAAACTGGAACGGGACATCACACTGGCGCGCGAAAAGGGCTATGCGGTGCTGCTGTTCGGGCACGTCCCGCTTCCCACCAAAAACACGGGCGGGCACAGCTTTTATATCGACTACGATGCCAATGCCTACACAGACGCGACATCCAAGGCGGTTTACGATCTGATTACCAACAGCGCGGATGTGGTGAAAGGGTACTTCACGGGGCATAACCACGGAGACACATATCTGGAAATTGTTGCCAAAACGCCGGACGGAAAGCCCGCATTCATTCCGGAGTATGTCTTGGTCGATATGAACCGACAAACAGAGGGCGGAACGGGCGAGATGACCCGCATTATTCTGAAATAAGACAATAAAGGCAAAAAGCAAAAGAAGAAACGACCGTGAAAAACCTGTTTGCACGGATCGCCTATGCGGATGCAACCACGCGGGTGATACAGGTCAGATAAATGCCCTTAGTTGCTAACTTTAGGACGGTTTCACCCTCATCCGTCGCCAAAGGCGACACCTTCCCCCTCGAAGGGGAAGGCTTCCGGACGCTCTGCAAACATCAAAGAAAGTGCTTCAGGTATTTAGATGTCAATATTTAGAGCGAAAACGAAAGAAGTCTGCACAACAGCCTTCCCCTTCGAGGGGGGAAGAAAACTGCAAGCAGTTTGTCGCCAAAGGCGATGGATGAGGGCGAATAAGCACTTTTTCTAAAGTTGGCTCTACGGATAAGCGACCCCAAATTCTACTGGTATCAATTAAAAAAGGGAGGATACAACAATGAAGAAACTGATTTCCGTTCTGCTGATTCTCGCGATGCTCGCGGCGATGATTCCCGCCGCATTCGTCGCAACCTCGGCAGAACCCGCGACCTCGACACCTACGGGAAACTGGACTGATGAGGGGAACTATGACATCTCTTGGTGCAAGACGTTGGACAGCAAGACCTCCGAAACACTGGAAGTGGACGGAAAGTACTATCACATCATGGCATGGACAAAACAAACCTACCACATTACCAACGAAAAGCAGTTGGCGGGTCTGGCGTATCTCTCGAACAAGGCATCGGGCGACCTTTTCAAGGGCGATAAGTTCATGATTGATGCTGACCTCGATCTCAGCGCGCACTATTGGATTCCGATCAGCCAAAACTCGAAATTCCGCGGCAGCCTTATCGGAAACGTGGACGGCGGCGTTGCAACCATTACGGGCATGACGATTGATACCTCTGCCGCAAAGAACGGATGCATTGGTTTGATCGGCAAATTCGGAGGGGACTGGATTGAAAACCTGAAACTGGTAAACGCCAAGATCAGTGCGCACAGCTTTACTGTTGGTAGCTTTGTCGGTTGGCAGGATGGCAATCTTGGAAGCGGCACAGACGGACAAGGCGGATATCGCAATCTCTATGCGGATACGGAAATTAGCGTGGTTTCCGGACAGAGCGATCGTTGGGACGATGTCGGCGGTATTGTCGGACTGATTAACAACTGTAACTCCAATAATAAGGCTACCATTATCAACAAGTGCGTCTTTACCGGAACAATTACCGCGCCGAAGGCGGACAATGCCGGCGGCATCGTTGGCTTGAGCCAGTACGACGAACAACTTGCTCCCGTGATTTCGGATTGCGTAGTGATCTCGGAAAAGATGGAGTTCGGTCAGGATTTTATAAGAGAAGAACACAATTCCGGATTTGGCGGTATTGCGGGCAATCTGTATTCCAATCAATCAGGCGATACGGTTGCTTCCACCGTTACAAATTGTTATGTAGCCGCAAAAATGATTGTTTTGGAAGCAGACAATGTGACTGATTCCGGCAAGACTATTTCCAATGTCGGCGGCATCGTTGGCGCAAGCTGCAGCCAGACCAAGACCTACACCAACTGCCAGTTTGACGGAATCATCGTGGGCGCGGCAACCTATCGCCGCACGGCGGGCATCCTCGGCAGATCCTTGGATAATACGACCTTTACAAATTGTGTGGTCAGCGGTATCGCGCTGGGCATGGACAACAGTGGCAATCTAAACGCTTCCAGACTGGGCGGAGCGGGTGCTGCCCCGACCGTAAACAATGTCTATACATCTGTTAAAATGGTTAATAGCTGGGCGAACAGCAATGTGTCAACCCAAATCGCCGCCGACACCGACCTTTCCGATCTGCTTGCGCAGAAGGATGCGGACAACAACGCAATCTGGGTCAAGGTGGAAGGCTCGCTGTACCCGATTCTCGCAATCGCAAAGGACTATCTGAACGACGAGAACAAGCATCTGTCGGTCGCAATGAGCGGCGCGGATCTCTCGTGGTTCAATCCCTCCGACACGGGTCGCACCAAGACCATGACCAACGAGCGCGAACTGTGGGCGTTGGAGAAGTTGCTGACCGCCGCAGGCGCAAAGCAGTCCGATTTCCTGACCCTGCAGAAGATCAACGTCAAGAACGTGCTGATTCCGATGCTCGATGATCTGTCCTCCGACATGAAGACCGCGCTCCTTGCGAAAACGGTTGCAACGACCGACGCCACGAAGGTGGTCAACGTTTACGCGCAGACCAGCAAGGCGGTAACCGACGGCAGCTATGCAGTTCGCTTTGTTGCCGAGATCGACGGCAACCAGTGGACGGGCGCAGGCTTCGATCTGCTTGTCAGCTTCACCACCGCTGACGGCGTGAAGATGACCTCCAAGCTGACCGAGCAGGCAGTCAAGGTTTGCTACAAGAGCATTTCGGCGGGCGATGACAGCGTGACCGCACCCGACGGACATTACTTCATCGTGTTTGTTCTGGATCAAGTCCCCGTTTCCAACGGAAACATGACCTTCACCGTTGCCGCTTATGCGAACGGCGCGGACGGCGCTGTTTACGGAAACGCGGGCGTCATCACGTTTGACGCGAACGGTTCGGTTGTCGCGGATTGAGAAAGGGAGGAGAAAACGATGAAAAACGGATATCAGACCCCCTGCTTTTGGATGGTTGGACTTGCGGATGAGGACATCCTCACGCTCTCTACTCAGGACGCCGCGAGCGACGCGGACGTAGACCGTTTGGAGTATATCAACATCAAGTGGTAAAAGCGGAAACGGACGGAGCGCTTCGGCACTCCGTCCGTTTTTGAATCCCGCCCAAGCAGAAATCTACAACAAACAGCATTCTCGACCATTGACTTTTCCGCCGCAGTGTGCTATCCTGTAGGCGATAACGAAACGGTTTTTCGGTTGCCGATTTTGCAAACCGAATGCCGCCCGCCCTCATCCGTCGCCTGTGGCGACACCTTCCCCCTCGAAGGGGAAGGCTATTGTGCGAGACTCTTATGTTTTTGCTGTGATATAGATATCGAAACGTGGAAAGCACTCTTTTTAAGTTTTGCAGAACGGATGTAAGCCTTCCCCTTTGAGGGGGAAGGTGGCGCCGAAGGCGACGGATGAGGGCGAATAACAATAACCCGAGAGGAGAACAAAATGCTTTTGACAAAAGAAGAATGGTTGACGCCTTTGCGCAGTACCGTCAGCGAACGGGACGCCTGCCTGTTGGACGCCGCCTATGAAGTTCTGAAACGGAACACCATCCGCGAAAAAAGCGCGCCGTGGGGCGATGTCCCCGTTATTTCGCCGTGGTCAGGTCCTTGCGCGGGTATCTGGAACTGGGATTCCGCGTTCCATGCCATGGCGGTTTCGCGCTATGACACGGCGCTTGCGAAAAGCTGTATCGACGCGTTTATCAACTTTCAGCTTCCCACGGGGATGTTCCCCGATGTGATTTATGTTGACGGCAGATTGTGCGACAACTACGGTAAGCCGCCCGTGCTCCCGTGGGCGACGATGATTGTCTACCGCCGCGACGGCGACCGCGATTTCCTGCGGCGGTGCTATGACCGCTATGTGCGGAACGCGGCGTTCTGGGAAGAGAACCGCCGGGATCGCGGGCTGTTCTTCTATTCCGCCCAACAGCACCCCGAGGCGGAGAACTACCTCCACCCGCGTTGGGAGTCGGGATGGGACAACTCCCCGCGTTGGGACGAGTTTCCGATTCCCGACCTTTGGGCGATTGACCTCAACTGCTACATGGTGATGTTCTACCGCGCCATGGCGGAAGCGGCGGAGATACTGGGGGAGGAAAAGGGCGTTTGGCTCGACAAAGCGGCGGCGCTCGCCGAGCGGATTGAAGCGGAGCTGTTTGACCCCGCGCAGGGCGCTTATGCCGACCGCAACCGCAAAAACGACGCATTCGTCACGGTACTGTCGCCCGCCTCGTTCATGCCGCTTTATATCGGGACTGCTTCACGCGAGCGCGCGGAAGCAATGGCGCGCCTTGCCGCCGACCCGAAGAAATTCTATCCGGGCATGCCGACCGTGACCTACGATTGCTCCGCGTACTCCACCGACTATTGGCGCGGGCAGACATGGCTGAACGTGGCGTTCTTTGCCTATAAAGGACTGTGTGACTACGGCTTTACAACGGTCGCGGGGGAGATACGGGAATTTATCCTGTCGATGGTCTATGACGGACTGTCGCGCGGTATTTCGGAGAATTACGATTCAATCGAGCGCCGCGGAAGGTTCAATAATTCCTTCTCCTGGAGCGCCGCATTCGTGATGGAGTTTATTCTGGAGCGGTAAATTATATGTTGTGGGCGGGGGCAATTCGGCTTTCCGCCCTCGTTTATTGCTTTTTTGTTGAAGCGCGGGACGCCCTCATCCGTCGCCCTGCGGCGACACCTTCCCCCTCGAAGGGGAAGGCTTACAGTCGTTCTGCAAATTTCAAATAAAGTGCCTCGGGCATTCGGATGTCGATATTCCAAAGTAAAACGAGAAAAATCCGCACAATAGCCTTCCCCTTCGAGGGGGAAGGTGTCGCCGCAGGCGACGGATGAGGGCGTTGGGCTTTGCTTTGTTGAACATCGGCATTGGTCTCTTTGGCGCAAAACCGCCTTGCCTGCATTTGATTACAGGCAAGGCGTTTTGGCGTTATCGTATTACGACATTTCCGCCGCCATGCGGCAGAAGCGGGTGGCGGGCTGTGCTTCACCGTCCACCTGAATCGGGACAGGCTCGGTATAGCGGACTTCAATCCGATTGCCGCACAGAACCGTAACGTTGTTCCGATACTTTTCCGCCCGTCCTGCCGCGAGCGCGCGGAGAATGCGCGCGGCGCGCCATCTGCCCGCGTCATGCAGGATCATGACCGAGATTCTGCGGTCGGCGCAAAGGCGGTTCTGTCTCGGGGTCGGCATGATACCGCCGCAGAATTTGCCCTGCGTTGCGGGGACGAGCCAGACCTTTCGGTAGGCGTGCGGAACGCCGTCCACGGTCACGGTGATATCGGTCGGTCGGTTTGGAAGGCGCGGGAGCTTGCTACTGCCAACGAGGTTGCTGACCCCGTTGAGGACGCGCAGAGAGCCGCGTTCGGTCTGCACGGTGGGCAGATTCCGCAGGTAGCGGTTGATGCGCACGGGCGGGTCGCCCGACTGCCGCCCGATGTCGTGCCAGAAGTCGTTATGCTGTCCCGTGGGGTAGTAGTAGATATCGTGGCGGAGCGGTTTCGTTCCGACGCCGTTGATGAAGTGCGCGAGCGTTCCGTCGCCGCCCGCGATCAGGACGGTGTCCTGCGGCGCGATTTTGGCGAGGAAGGAGGAGTAGCTGTCGATTTCGGTGATGTCGTAAAAGCGCATTTCGCAATCCTGCAACACGTCGGGCAGGTGCATGGCGCGCTCTGTTCCGTTGCCGCCTCCTGCCAGTGGGTTGTAAAGGATGCGGTACTGTTTCATTTTTGCGCGGTCTCCGTTCCTGCGGTCTTTTTCCTGCCGTGACCGAACAGGTTGAACTTCGATTCCGTTCCCTCAACGAGCCGCCCGATGTTCGCTTTATGCCGCCAGATCAGCAACAGAACCGACACGGCGCAGATCGGCAGGACTGCGGTATGGGACGTTCCGAGGAAGCCCAGCGCGATGATAAACGCGATGCCCGCGCTGATGGATGCGAGCGACATGAATTTGACGGTGAACAGCAGGAGCAGGAACACGCCGACGGCGATCAGCCCCGCGCGCCAGTCCACGAACCAGATGGACGCGAGCCACACCATAACGGTTTTGCCGCCCTTGAAGCGATACCAGACGGGGTAGGCGTGCCCGAGCATGGCGAACAGTGCGCCATAGGC
This sequence comes from Eubacterium sp. CAG:180, assembly GCA_963628215.1. GTDB lineage: Bacteria > Bacillota > Clostridia > Oscillospirales > CAG-272 > UMGS1865. The sequence goes on along the minus strand of CAVGEJ010000038.1, from coordinate 9,929 downwards.
TGCTCCGAGTTGGAAGTTGCCCCACGCGTAGCGGACGAGGTATCCCGCAAACACGCAGGCGAGGATGCCTTTGCAGAGGTCGAGCAGAAAGACGAGCCACGCGAATTTCCACCCGTATACGCGCTTGAAGTTGGTAAACCCGGGATTCTTACTCCCCTGTGTGCGGATGTCCTGCCGATAGATCATCTTCGACAGCAGAATGGCGGGATTCACTCCCGCGACAAGGTAGGGGACGATTGCCGCAAGTACAAATGCTAAGATTTTCATGTTTGTTCCTTTCTGTGGGGAAGAAAGACCTTGGGACTCTGTCCCAAGCCCTGCTTAGGGGACTTCTTGAGGAGAAGTCCCCTAAGAACCTTCAAGACCTTCACTGCAATTGGATTTATGTGTCTATCGTTACATAGTGCAGATTTGGGGTGTAGCCATATTCCGTGCTGCGAATTCCGGCTGCTCCCGCGCCCAATCCCGTCCAGCGGGATTGGGACGGCTTACGCCTCGCTCCCGCTACCGGATAGAAACGGTTCAGGTTAGTTGCTGACTGAAGCGGAACGACACGCGGGTCGTTCCCTACGGATTACGACCCTAAAAAGTGCGAAACCCGTCAAAGGTTAGTGGTTGTAGGGAACGACCCATGTGTCGTTCCGTGTTGGGGGAAAGATACTTGTTGACTTATATAACGTTTTCACTCGCCAAACGGGCGCGAAAGCCGCACCCTGCAAGGTAATCGCACCTCCCAATCCGCCCAAAAACTTCCCTGTACGGCAACCGCCGCCCAAAAAATGCAGGAAATTTTTACACACCAATCCGGCGGTTGCCGTGCAGGGAAGTTCGGGGAGAGTCAGGGAGGTTTGGAGGGTAGAGAACCCCATCCGAAAGGGGGTTCTCTGCGCCTCCAAGGTCTTCCCTCATCCCCTCCGCATCATAGCAAACAAACTGCGGAGGCGGATGGTGACAGCGCCCATGTTGGAAACCTCGTCGATCTTGATCTGCGTGTAAACGCGACCCGCAGACTCCAGAATGGAGCGAACCTCGTCGGTCGTTACCGCGTCAACGCCGCAACCGAAGGAGACTAACTGAACCAGATAGGTCGGATCGTCCGTAGGAAGCCCCGCAATGTACTTCGCCGCCGCATAAAGCCGCGCGTGATACGTCCATTGATTCCGTACCCCCGTCGGGAACGGCTCTACAAGCGCCGAAAGACTGTCCTCGGTCACCACAACCGCGCCGAGATTGCACAGAAGCGTGTCAATGCCGTGATTGATCTCGGGGTCAACATGATAGGGTCTGCCCGCAAGTACCACAACGGGCTTGTTGTCCCGCTTGGCAATCGCGCGGAACTCCGCACCCTTGACCCGTACCGCCGTCAGATAGCTGTCGTAAGCGGCGTAAGCGGCGCGAACGGCATGAGCAATCTGCCGCTTGCCGAGGTCGGGAAAGTGCGACCGCATGATCGCCGTGACGCGCCCCGTGAATTGCTTCGGGTCGGCAAGGGAGACGAATTCGTCAATGAAATCGGTTTTCGAAAGTTCCGCAACGTTCAGCTTCAGAACCTGCGGGTAGTAGGCGACAACCGGGCAGTTGTAGTGGTTCACGCCCAAGCCCTCGTCCACATTGTAGGACATATCGGGGTAAAGAATTGCGTCGGGATTGTGCGCGAGCAGCCATTCGATGTGCCCGTGCATCATCTTGGCAGGGTAGCACGCCGTGTCCGAGGGAATGGTGTACTGCCCGCTACGGTATAACTCGTGACTGGAAAACGGCGAAACCAATACGTTGAAGCCCAGTTCCGAAAGGAAGGTGTGCCAGAAGGGGAGAAGTTCGTAGAAGTTCAGCCCCATCGGAATGCCGACCGTCCGGCGGGCGGGGTCGCGCTCGTTCTTCATGAACGCGCCGAGCAGCTGCCGCTTGTAGTCGTAAAGATTGTAAATTTCCTTCGCCGCCGCTGTGCCGAGCGGCTTGGAGCAACGGTTGCCCGCAATGTATTTTCTGCCGCCCGAGAAGGTGTTGACCGTCAGCGCGCAGTGGTTGGCGCAACCGGAGCAGTTGAACACCTTCGCTTCATGGTGAAATTCCCGCAGACCCGCGCGATCGATGATGCCCGACTTTCCGTGCACGTTCTCCAGAGCGAAGAGCGCCGCACCGTAAGCGCCCATCAGCGGGGCAAACTTCGGGCGGATGACATCCGCGCCGATCTCCTGCTCGAACGCCCGCAGAACGCAGTCGTTGAGGAACGTTCCGCCCTGCGCCACAATGTGCTTGCCGAGGCTTTCGGCGTTCGCGCAACGGATGACCTTGTAGAGCGCGTTCTTCACCACGCTGACCGAAAGTCCGGCGGCAATGTTTTCAATCGACGCGCCGTCCTTCTGCGCCTGCTTGACCGAACTGTTCATAAAGACCGTGCAACGCGAACCGAGATCCACGGGCGCGTCGGCAAACAGACCGAGTTTTGCAAACTGCTCGGGCGTGTAGCCGAGCGCCGCCGCAAAGGTCTGGAGGAAAGAGCCGCAACCCGAGGAACAAGCCTCGTTGAGGTAGAGCGAATCGATCGCGCCGTTGCGGATGTGGAAACACTTGATGTCCTGCCCGCCAATGTCGAGGATGAAATCCACGTCGGGGCGGAACTTTTTCGCCGCCGTGAAGTGCGCAACGGTTTCCACAATGCCGAGGTCTGCGCCAAAGGCGTTGCGGATGATCTCTTCGCCGTAGCCCGTGACCGCCGCGCCCGCGATGGTCAGATCGGGATAGGCGGCGTAAATCCGCTCCAGATAGTCCCTGACCAGCGGGACGGGATTGCCGTTGTTGGAGGAATAGAACGGCTCGCAGATGTTGCCGTCGCGGTCGCAGAGCACCAGTTTGACCGTGGTAGAGCCGGCATCGATGCCGAGGAACATTTCGTTTTTCGGTTTTTCCAGAACCGTAATGCCGCCCGAGGCGCGCTCGTGGCGGTCGAGAAAGGCTTGGTAGTCCTCGCGGGAGCGGAAGAGCGGCTGACAGTGGCGGAAGCCCTTGGTTGCAAGCCGCGAGCCGAAGGTTTCGGCAAGATCCGCAAGCGTCATTTCCTTGCCCATGCCCGAGAGCGCCGCGCCGAGCGCCACAAAGCAGAGCGCGTTTTCGGGGCATGTCCCGTGCGTTTTCAGCACGTCGTCAAAGCCCTTGCGCAATTCGGGCAGGAAGGAGAGCGGACCGCCGAGGTAGAGCACCTTTCCCTCAATCCGACGTCCCTGCGAAAGCCCCGCAACGGTCTGGTTGACCACCGCGTAGAGAATGCCGGCGGCAATGTCCTCCTTGCGCGCGCCCTGATTGAGGAGCGGCTGAACGTCGGATTTTGCAAACACCCCGCAACGCGAGGCGATGGTGTAAATCTTTTCGTGGTGCGCGGCGAGGTTGTTCAACTCGTCGGGCGTGATCTTCATCAGCGCCGCCATCTGGTCGATGAACGCGCCTGTTCCGCCCGCGCAAGTGCCGTTCATGCGCATCTCGAATCCGCCTGTGAGGAAGAGAATCTTCGCGTCCTCGCCGCCCAACTCGATCACAACGTCGGTGTCGGGGCAGTAGTGGTTCACCGCCAGTTTTTCGGCGTAGACCTCCTGCACAAAGGGCAGTCCCGCCGCTTCGGCAATGCCCATGCCCGCCGAGCCGGAAAGGGTGACCGAAAAGCTGTCGGCGGGGAATTTCTCCCGCATTTCGGCAAAGATTTCCGCCGCAACTTCGGGAATGCGCGACAGGTGTCGCCGGTAGACCGTGTAGCGGACATCGCCCGCCTCGTCCAGAACGGCGCATTTGAGCGTGGTCGAGCCGATATCAAGTCCTAACCGTTTCATGTAGCTTCTCCGTTTGTTCCGTGTTCTGTTCGTTATCGCCGCGCGGCGCGTTCCGCTTGGCTTCCATTTCGTCCGCAATGGCAAGCATCAGCTTGATGCGGTTTTCCTGATTGACTTTCGAAGCGCCCGCGTCGTAGTCCACGGGGAAGATGTTCGCCTCGGGGTAAAGTTCCCGCAAACGTCGGATCGTGCCCTTGCCCACAATGTGGTTCGGCAGACATCCGAAGGGCTGTGCGCAGACAATGCTGTTGTAGCCTTTCTCGATCAGTTCCGCCGCCTCGCCCGGGAGCAGCCAACCTTCTCCCATCTTCACGCCGCGGTCGATCACGCGATCCGCCAGACGTTTGATATTTTCAAACGGGGAGGGGGCAACGAATTCGGGGTAGGGCTTCAGCGCGTCGATGATGCCCTGCTCCCACTTGGCAAAGATGTTCTCGGCAATGCCGCAGACCAGTTTTTTGACCTTTTTTCCGCCATAGTAGCGGTATTCCACCTCGGTGTTGGAGAAGAAGAACTGGAAGAAGCCGAGCACGCCGGGAACCATGTATTCGCACCCCTGCGAGAGCAGGAATTTTTCCAACCCGTTGTTGCCGAAGGAGGAGTACTTGACGTAAATTTCGCCCACAATGCCAACCTTGCGCAGGTGCTTCTTCTCACGCGGGATGTCGTGAAAATCCTTTGCAATGGCGGCGAGATTCCGCTTCATGTCGCCCGAGGACAGACCCTTTTTCGCACGGAACTGACGGGACAGTTCGTCCACCCATTTGCGCACCGTGCGTTCGGTCTCGCCCGCGTTCACCTCATACGGCAGAACCTGATTCTTCAGCAGAAGGAGGATGTCGCCGTAAACAAGACTGCGCAACCCCGTCAGAATCATGCGCGGGGTGATTTTGAAGCCGCTGTATTTTTCGATTCCGCTGAAGCTGAGCGACAGCACGGGAACATAGTCCATTCCCATGTTGTGCAGCGCCTTGCGGAGCAGACAGAGGTAATTGGAGGCACGGCAACCGCCGCCGGTCTGGAACTGGATCAGCGCGGTCTTGTGCGGGTCGAAATCGCCGCAGGTGAGCGCGTAAATCTGTTGCCCGACCATGCAGATGGCAGGGTAGCACATATCGTTGTGCATATACTTCAAGCCCGTGTCGATAACCTCCTTGCCTTCGTACTTGGCGATGACAAGGTTGTAGCCGTACATCCGGAAGATTTCGGAGATCAACTCCATATGCGTCGGAAAGATATCCGGCGAAATGATGGTGTAGGTCTCCCGCATTTCTTTTGTGAAATCCATAATTTTATGTGACCTTTCGGGAAATTGCGTTCAGGGTCATACGCAGACCGCAGAAAATCTGCTCTCACCAAAGTGTAGTTAAAGTTTTCGCCCGCCTTTTCTAAAAGGCGGCACGAGACCAGCGCCGTGGAGCGCTGGTCGCCGCCCGCAGGCGGCGAAACTCCCCATACGGCGCTTTCTTTTTGCAAAGCTTTTTCTTTGCGCCTACATGGTCAAAGAAAAAGCGTGAAAGAATTTTGCACTTTTTGAGGATGGTGTATCTCCGGTTGTCTCTCATTCATTCTCCGCCATCTGCGGCGGATCGAGAATATCGCAGATATAGCGCGCACCGTTCGCCGCTTCGCGGCGATCGTAAGCCGCAGACATTTCGCAGAGCGTATCACCGCTCCGTAACGTGTCCAGACAGAGCGCGGCGATCGCTTCCTCGGAATCGGCTGTTTTTGCCGCGCCGAGGTTGACAAAGAATTGCAGATTGTAGTCCTCGCAACCCGCCACCGTGTCAATCAGAATCATCGGCAGGCGCTTTTCCGCCGCTTCGGTTACGCTGATGCCGCCGGGCTTGGTCAGATACAGATCCGCGCTGTCCAAAAGAGCCGAGACATCCTTGACGTAGGACAGAATCCGCACGCGCGCAGACGTTCCGCAGGCGCGCGACAGGCGGCGGTAAAGCTGTTTGTTCGTGCCGCAGCCCACCGTCAGAAGTTCGTTCTCCGCAAGCTGCCCCGCCAACAGGCGCGTCAGCCCGTACATCGGACCGCATCCCATGCTCCCGCACATCATCACCATGTGGCGGCAGTCGGGAGGAAGCCCCGCGCGCTCCTTGGCAACGTCGGTCGGAATCCTGCGGTAGAAGGCGCGCCGAACCGGAATCCCCGAGGGGCGCATGCGGTCGGCGGGAATGCTCCCGACCGTGAAGCAGGATTCCAGCGAGCGGTCGGGAATGAAGTAATAGTCAAGGTCGGATTCCGCCATGCCGGGAGAACCCGTATAATCGGTTGCGATGAAACAGGTTCGGGGCTTTTTCACGCCCTCGGGAAAGTCGCGCAACGCATCGCTGACCATCATGGCGGGGAACACGTGGGTGCAGATGACCGTATCGAATTCGCCGTCGAGCAGGTATTTTTTCAGTTTGCGTGTTCCGCGCCCGAACAGGCGGCGGAAGGTCGTTCCTTCCCGGAACGAGGCGGGGTGCGTTTCGCCGAAGCGGTAGACCTTGCCGAACACCGCGGGGGTGTGGCGGTAGACCCAGACGTGACTGCGGGAGAACATGGCGGGAAGCCCGCGGAGAACGAAGCGGAGCGCGTCGCGCGTTACGCATTCGCTTCCGCGGGCAGTCAGTTCGTCCGAAACGGCGCGGGCGCAGGCGTCATGCCCGCCGCCGATGCTGCAACTCAGAATCAGCGCTCGCATTCCTGTACCTCCCGCTCTTCCCGCTCGCCGACCTCGGGCGCTGACTCGCGCGCCGCGACCCATTTTGCAAGACGGATCAGCCGCGGGCGGTTATAACGCTGAATCATGACGAACGGCAGATTTCCAAGGCAAAACAGAACCGACAGAATCACGCCGCCCACCCCCGGCCAGATGGCAATGCAACGGAAGCCGAGGACTGCGAGCAGGATGTGGGTTAGTTCGGCAACGCAGGTTTCGCGGATCATCAGGGGCAAGCGGTCGCGGTAACTGCCGGAAAGGTTTTTCGGCGGCATGAGCGTGGGGAACATTCTGCTCATATCGGGCAGTTTGTTCTGCCAGACGCGGACGCAGATCAGACAATAGAAGCGATCCTCGGTCGCGTAAGTACGGAAGGGGAAGGACTCCCCGCGTATCCAATTCTTTGGCAGGATGCGTCCGACCAGAAAGGAAAAGACCCCGAGGGCGGAAAGGTACAACGCACATCTTAAAAACTCCATGTTATCCTCCGATGAGAAGTGTAAGAGATTGCTCAACTTAACCGCACTATTTTACCGCATGAAGTACAACCTTTGGTCAACAAAACATCAACAATTGTTGATGTTCGGTTGTCGAACGGGGGAAGACCTTGGGGCGTTGCCCCAAGCCCTGCTTAGGGGACTTCTTAAGGTAGAAGTAACGCTTCGCTATTGGCGGCTGCTTCGCAACCGCCACCCCTAAGAACCTTCAAGACCTTCAACTAAGGGGATTATTGATCCTCTTTTTTTGTTGTGCGGATTCTATTGTAGCCATATTTCGTGCTGCGAATTCCGGCTGCTCCCGCGCAAAATCCCGTCGAACGGGATTTTGTCGGCGGCAACTTGTTGCCTTGCCTCGCTTCCGCTACCGGATAGAAATGGTAGGGGGTTAGTTGGGGATGGGTTGTGGGGGAATTTTGAAAAGCAAATCCGTCCCGGTTTTTGTTTGCTGTATTTTTCGCGAAAAAAGGAAGAAAAAGCGAAAAAAAAGCTTGACAAAACGGGAAAAATTTCTTATAATAGAATTAGAGCGATTCTAATTTATGAGGTGAACCGAAATGACCAAACAGAGAACCCTGATTCTGCAGATTCTGAACCAGCCCGACCGCCACCATCTGACGGCGGACGAGATTTTTTTCCTTGCCAAACTCCAGATGCCGACCATTGCGATGGCAACGGTTTACAACAACCTCAACGCCATGTGCGACGCGGGCATCATCAGCCGCGTTCACACCGACGGCGGCGCGGACTGCTTCGACCGTGTGACCGAAAAGCATGACCATCTGCTTTGCGATTCCTGCGGCAGGCTGACCGATATTCATCTGCCGAACCTTGCGGGCGAGTTGTCGGGCGCGATCGGAACGCCGATCCGCTCCTATGATCTCACGGTTCATTACATCTGCCCCGAGTGCGCAAAGCGGAAGTAACCGGGTAGCGGACAATGAAACGGTATGTCATCGGGGTTGACTTCGGAACGCTTTCGGCAAGAGCTGTTCTGGTCGACCCGAAGGACGGGCGCGAGGTTGCCGCGGCGGTGTCGGTCTACCCGCACGGCGTGATGGACGAATGTCTCCCGGACGGGCAGAAACTCCCGCCGCGCTTTGCCCTGCAGCATCCTGCCGACTATCTCCAAGCCCTGCGGGAAACCGTCCCGAAGGTGTTGGAGAAAGCGGGCGTGATAGGGCAGGATATCGCGGCGCTCGGAATCGATTTCACCGCCTGCACACTCCTGCCGGTCGACCGCGACGGAACGCCGCTCTGCCTCTCGGAGGCATGGGCGCACGAGCCGCACGCATGGGTCAAACTGTGGAAGCACCATGCCGCGCAGCCCGAAGCGGACGAAATCAATCGGCTTGCGGCGGAGCGGGGCGAGGATTGGATTTTGCGCTACGGCGGGAAGCTTTCCTGCGAGTGGGCGCTCCCGAAAATTCTGGAGGTTCTGCGCCATGCGCCGCAGGTCTTTGAAGCCACCGATCGCTTTACCGAGGCGGGGGACTGGCTCTCAAGAGTTCTGACGGGAATCGAGACGCACAGCGCGCCGTTTGCGGGCTACAAAGCCTGTTGGTGCGCGGAATCGGGTTACCCGTCGGACGATTTCTTCACGGCGTTGGATTCCGCTTTGCACGGTCTGGTCGGAACGCGGCTTGCGGCACAGGTCGCTCCGGTCGGCGGGATTGCGGGAAACCTGAACGCGCGCGGCGCGGAACTGACGGGACTGCCCGTCGGAACGCCGCTTTCGCTCCCGATGATCGACGGTCACGCGGCGATGCCCGCAATGAACCTCGGCGAGGGGGAAATGATGTTGGTCGTGGGTACTTCGGCGGCGCAGATGCTCAACGCCCGAGCGGGAATCCAAATTCCCGGAATCTGCGGCTATACCGACGGCGGGGTTATCCCCGGGCTTTGCACCTATGAAGCGGGGCAGTGCTGTGTGGGCGATACCTTCGATTGGTTCGTGCGCAACTGCGTTCCTGCGGACTATGCAAAGGAAGCGGAGAAAAAGGGACAGAATCTCCACGCGTTTCTGCGTGAAAAAGCGGAAAAACTCCGCCCCGGAGAGAGCGGACTTGTGGCGCTTGACTGGTTGGGCGGAAACCGGAATATTCTGGGGGACGCGAGCCTGCGGGCGGTGATGGTCGGAATGACCCTTGCAACCCGACCCGAGGAGATGTACCGCGCATGGATCGAAGCGACGGCGTTCGGTTTGCGGGTCATTATGGAACGGTATGAGGAGTACGGGCTGACGGTTCGCCGCATTTGCGCGGGCGGCGGAATCGCGCAGAAAGATCCGATGCTGATGCAGATCTATGCGGACGTGACCGGAAAGGAAATCCGCGTAACGGGAACAAAGCAGGCAGGCGCACTGGGGAGTGCGATGTACGCGGCGGTGGCAGGCGGCATTTACCCGGATATCCGCGCCGCGTCGGCTGCCATATCTCCGCCCGATTGCGCACATTATCAGCCGATTCCCGCGAACGTCTCGGCATACGAACCGCTCTACAGGGAGTATCGGAAGCTTCACGACCTTTTCGGCGGCGTGAAATAATCAAAAGCAAAACCCCGAATGCGAGAGCATTCGGGGCTTTGCTTTTGGGGAGCGGTCATATTGATTTCCGGAATCCGACAGGGTTCGCATTCGCCGCTTTCCGATGAATTCCGGAAAGCCTGAATATGTAAAAACTTGTACAAAAAAGAAATTTTTACACGGAAAAACAGGAAAAAATTTCAAAAAGGGGTTGCAAACGGAGAAGGGCTGTGCTATAATTGATTCAAAATTTTATTGAAAGCGGAGGTTGTTCGGCTCTATGCGCGCGGCTCGTTCCATGACCTGTTTCTATGTGACTCCAACGGTTGATGTAATTGAAGAAATTTCGGATTTTCTGACGGCTTCGCCAA
>CAVGEJ010000037.1:0-18893 GCA_963628215.1 Eubacterium sp. CAG:180 | reverse complement strand
TCCTTCGGGCGAAGCACGCCTGTGCTTTGCCCTGCCAACCCAAACCGGCGCTTTTCCCTCCACGCGGCGGTCTTTTTGTCATGCCCTTTTTGTCTGCTGAAAATTATTTTGATTTTTTTCATTTTAGGGCTTGACTTTTTTTAGCAGGTCTTTCGTAAAGTCTCGGGGCTTTGCCTGCGTATAGCAATCTAACAGCCTAAAATCCCGACCGAAAATTTATCCGTTCGTAGGAGGTGATTTATCCCCCCTCATCAGTCGCTTACGCGACAGCTTCCCCCCAAGGGGAAGCCTTTTTTTCAAAAGCCCTTTCGTGTGTTGTAACAAGCTGAATCAAACGAACAACAAAAGCCGCATTTTGAGCAGGAGCACTCTGTACAGCAGGCTTCCCCTCGGGGGGAAGCTGTCGCGTAAGCGACTGATGAGGGGGGATATTTTTTATCAACCTAAGTTGCCATCAACAGGGCTTTCCCCTGAATCCCCCGAAATTTCAACAAGGGGGATTCGGGAAACGTTACGCGGTGCGTTACAGCCCCAGAATGTTGCGGCAGCGCTCGCAGAGGAAGCCGCCGTCCTCGGTATGCAGACCCTTTACGGAGTAGGACCAGCAACGGTCGCACTTGCAACCGTCTGCGGGAGAGACCAGAACGCCAACGCCGCTCGCGCCTTCGGTATGCGCCTCGGCGGGCGCTTCCCCGTTCCGAACCTCAACGCCCGAAACGATGAACACGGTTTTCAGCTCGTCGCCGAATTCCGCAAGCAGAGCGGTCATTTCCGAATCGGTGGTGTAGAGCGTAATCTTCGCGTCGAGCGACTTTCCGACCATCTTTTCGGTTCTCGCCAGTTCAAGCGCTTTCATCACGTCATCGCGCATCTCAAACAAACGATCCCACTTTTCGCGCACGGCGGGATAGGTCAGCGCCTCGTCGTAGGTCGGCATGGGGTTGAGATACACGCTTTCGGTGCGGTCGGTTGCCTTGTGCGGAATCGCCTGCCACATCTCCTCGGCGGTAAACGCAAGGATCGGCGCTAACAGGCGGATCAGACCCGACAGCACGAAATACATCGCGGTCTGCGCCGCGCGGCGGGCTTCGCCGTCCTTCTTTTCGGTATACACGCGATCCTTGGTGATGTCAATATACAGCTTGGAAAGGTCGGTCGTGCAGAAATTGTTGATCGCATGGTAGATCGCGTGGAATTCGTAGTCGTTGTAGGATTCGAGCACCTCTTTGGTCAGTTCGTTCATGCGGGAGATCATCCAACGGTCGATCTCGGGCAGGCGGTCAAACGAAACCGCGTCGGTATCGGGGTTGAAATCCGAGAGGTCGGCAATCAGGATACGAACCGTGTTGCGAACCTTCCGGTATGCGTCGGACAGCTGCTTGAAGATCGGGTCGGACACGCGCACATCCACGCGGTAATCCGAGGAAGCGACCCACAGGCGCACCAGATCCGCGCCGTACTTCGGAATGACATCCGAGGGCGAAACGCTGTTGCCGAGCGACTTGTGCATCGCCTTCCCCTCTCCGTCCACAACCCAACCGTGGGTCAGAACCGTCTTGTAGGGGGCAATCGGCTCTTTGCCCGCGCCAACAGCCGTCAGGAGCGAGGACTGGAACCACCCGCGATACTGGTCTGCGCCCTCCAGATAGAGGTCTGCGGGCCACTTCAGATCGGGGTTGTCGTGCAGAACCGCAAAATGCGACGATCCGGAGTCAAACCAACCGTCCAGCGTGTCGGTCTCCTTGGTAAAGGACTTGCCGCCGCAATGCGGGCAGGCAAAGCCTTCCGGCAGAAGTTCCGAAGCTTCTTTTTCGTACCAGACGTTCGAACCGCTCTCGGCAAACGCCTGCGACACGGCTTCAATCGTCCCGTCGGTTACAACCGGCTTGCCGCAGTCGGCGCAGTAGAACACGGGAATCGGCAGACCCCAATGGCGCTGACGGGAGATGCACCAGTCGGCGCGGTCGCGTACCATCTGCTTGATCCGCTCGCCGCCCCACTCGGGAAGCCACTGCACATTCTCGCAAGCCTTGACCGCCTCGTTCTTGAATGCATCCACCGAGCAGAACCACTGCGGCGTGGAGCGGAAGATGATCGGGTTCTTGCATCTCCAGCAGTGCGGGTACTCATGGCTGAACTTCTCATATGCGAACAGCGCGCCGCTCTCCTGCATATCGGCAAAGATCGCGTCGTTCGACTTCTCGTAGTACATACCCGCAAACTTGCCCGCCTCGGCGGTCTGATAGCCGCGGTCGTCAACCGGAACAAGATCGGGCAGATTGTAGCGGCGGCAGGTCACATGGTCGTCTGCGCCGAAGCCGCCTGCCGTGTGAACGCAACCTGTACCGCTGTCCATCGTGACGTAATCGGCGGTCACAACCAGAGAATCGCGGTCAAGGAACGGGTGCTGCGCGGTCATGTATTCGAGATCCTGTCCCTTGAAGGTCGCGAGTTTTTCGTAACTGCCGACCTTGCCCGCCTGCATGGTCTTTTCGCAAAGCGCGTCGGCAACGAGATAGCACTCGCCGTTGTCCGCGCGCACCAGAACATAGTCGTCAACCGGGCTGAGCGCAATTGCCTGGTTGCCCGGGAGCGTCCACGTCGTGGTGGTCCAGATGATGAAATAGGTCTTGTTCAGGTCGCAGAGCCCCGCAAGCTTTTGCTTGTCGTCCTTGACGCGGAACTTGACATAGACCGAGGTGCATTCGTCGGTCTGATATTCAATCTCGGCTTCCGCCAATGCGGTTTCGTCGTGCGGACACCAGTAAACCGGCTTCATGCCCTTGTAGATATATCCGCGCTTGTACATCTCGCCAAAGACCCTGACTTCCCTGCCCTCAAACGAGCGGTTCATGGTCAGGTACGGATGTTCCCAATCGCCGCTGACGCCGAGGCGCTTGAACTGCTCTCTCTGGCGGTTGACGAAATCCTGCGCAAAGTTGTGGCAGGCTTCGCGGAATTCGGGAATCGACATCTTCTTGCGATCCAGCTTGTTCTGCTTGATGATGGCGGATTCGATCGGCATTCCGTGGTTATCCCAACCGGGGATATAAGAAACGCGGTAGCCCATCATCATCTTGGACTTGTTGATGAAATCCTTGAGGATTTTGTTCATCGCAGTGCCCATATGAATGTTGCCGTTCGAGAAGGGCGGTCCGTCGTGCAGCATGAACAGCGGCTTGCCCTTGCCGTTCTCCTGCATGAGGTTATACAGGTCGATGGACTCCCAGTACTTCTGCATTTCCGGCTCTCTCTGCGGCAGTCCCGCCCGCATGGGGAAATCGGTGACGGGCAGATTCAGTGTGCTTGTGTAATCCTTTGCCATATTCTTCACTCCTAAATGGATTTTTTACAAAACAAAAACCGTCTCACGGCATCATGCCATGAGACGGAAATTTCCGCGGTACCACTCATGTTCGCCCAAAGGGGCGCACTTACAGGTCTTTCAACCTCTCGTCTTAACGCGACAACACGGACAGACTTACCGCCGCACGATTCTCACGCGCGGTTTCACCCTGTCGGCTCGGAAGCGATACCCTGTGGGGACATCCTGTCATGCGCTCGCACCGCCCGCGCACTCTCTGCGGCATTCCGTCCCGCGGCTTCTTCGTCACAGCCGTTCATGGGTATTGTACCACATCTTGCGCGGTTTGTCAAGACTTAAACCGAATTTTTTCGCGCATGCGCCCGATTTTCGTCGTCGGGCGCGTCCGCTTCGGGTCAATCCGCGTCGGTTGTCCGCTTGTATCCGATCTCGGGAATTGCATACGGCTCGCCGCCGAACGTCACGCCGCTGAAATCGCAGTTTTCCCGGGTTACGGGATAGTCGGTTTCGTATCCGATGATCCCGACCGTCCACAGCTTTTCGGAACTGCCTGTCATCTCCACGGAGACGGAACAGTTTTCAATCACCGCCCCGCTCGCAATCCTTCCGACCAGAATTCCCGCATATTGGAATTTTGATGACAGCTCCACCGTTCCCGACGCGATAATCAGATTTTTGATAACGGCGCCGTCGCTGATGTAGGAGAAGAACCCGGACAGCGGCTCTTCCTGCAGGGCAAGGTTGTAGATTGCGTGATTATTCCCGTCAAAGATTCCCATGAAAGAGGTTTTTCCACGCGATGATTCCGAACCGCCGCCGATTCCCCACCATGGGTGTCCCTGCATATCGATGTCGCACTCCAGACGGAAATACACGCCGCGGTAACGCGTATTTTCAGTATTCAGGTAAGTTCCGTAAAACCGCACGTTCGCCGCGAGCCTTGCAACATCCTCGGCGCTTTTCAGCAGATAAGGCGTTTCCTTTTTCCCGTTCCCGTTCCCGTTCAGAAAATCGTATATTTCGGATTCGCTCGTCACCATTTGCTGATTCCCGTCCCATTTGGAAGCCGCGGCAATCCGCTCGGGCGCATAAACCGGCAACAGCTCCTTCCCGGGCGTTTGCGTTTCCGATTCCTCCGGGGATTCGGTTTCGGGAGTTCCGCGTTCGATTCCGGACGGTACGCTTCTCGCGCATGCACTGCCGCACAGGACGGCACACACCGTCAGGAATGCCAACATCCGCTTTTTCATGCCTTTACTCCGATCAGAAAAGATTTTGGGGGTAAAAACCGGTTTCGCAAAGCCGCTTCAGTTCTGCCGCGACCTCCGCCATATCCTCGCGGTAGGTCAGACCGAACCAACGGTCGGGCGATTCCTCCGCCGCCACGGAGAGCGTTCCCGCCGCAAGAAAATCGTTGACCATAATCGGAAGCAGGCATTCCGCGCGGCATTCGTCCGGAGGAAGCGCGCGCAGAAAATCTTCAAAATAGGTCTGAATTCTTCCGACCGCCGACGGATGGAAGCCCCAGATGTTCATCGAAACGCGTTCGTCGGGCGAAAGCGCCCCCGCGTCCGAAATAATGGAACGGTCTGCGGCATAACGGATGTTTTTCGTCTCGTTCACCGCCTCCAGATGCCCGTTCTTCAACCGACATACGCCGCGCGTCACGCCGCCGTTCTCGCTCATGGTGTTGCCGAGGATATACGGCACCATCACCGCCTCGCGGTCGTTTCCGAGTTTCCCGAGCATCCGGTACAGGATGGTGTACGCGTCCCGCCCGTAGTAGTCGTCGGCGTTAATGGTCGCAAACGGCGCGTCCAGATAGGGCGCGGCGCAAAGCAGGGCGTGAACCGTGCCGAGCGGCTTGGTGCGCTCCACAGGCATGGTATAGAATGCGGGAATCGACGAAAAATCCTGCACTGCGTAATCCACGCGGATCAGCTTCTCCAGTCGTTTACCGAACTTTTCGCGCACGATGTCGATCATTTCTTCCTTCAGAATCATCACCACGCGGTCAAAGCCCGCCCGCATGGCGTCGTAGACCGAATACTCCATCAGGCATTCGTCGTTCGGTCCGACGCAGGAAATCTGCTTGTTTCCTCCAAAGCGGCTTCCGAGTCCCGCCGCAAGAACCACCAGTGTTGCGTGCATCGTTTGTTCTCCTTTTCTTATGACTGTCTGATACATTGCGTTCCGTCGGGGCTATGCCTGCTTCGGCGCGGCGCTTCGGTCGCGGAGCATTCCGAGCAGGGTTTCCTCGTCGATAATCGGGATCCCGAGGTTCTGCGCCTTTGTCAGCTTGCTTCCCGCGCTCTCCCCCGCCACCACAAACGAGGTGCGCGACGAGACCGATCCTGCGGTCTTTCCGCCCGCCGCCTTGATGCGGTCGGAGGCTTCGTCCCGGGTGAGCGTCGGGAGCGTTCCCGTCAGCACGAAGGTCAGCCCCGCAAAGAAGTCATCCTTCGGCATTCCGACGGGCGAGGTCAGCAGACCCGCCTCGGTCAGCCGCTCGCACAGTTCGCGGTTCTGCGGGTGCGAGAAGAAGTTGACCACGCAGTCCGCCGTCACCTCACCGAAATCGGGCAGTTCCACAAGTTCCTCTTTGGTTGCCGCCATGCAAGCCGCAAGCGAGCCGAAGTGCTGTGCCAGCGCTTCTGCGGCAACCTCGCCGACATTGCGGATGCCGAGCGCGTAGATCAGGCGTTCCAGTCCCGCGCTCTTGGAGCGTTCAATCGCTTCGAGCAGATTGGAGGCGGACTTCTCGCCCATGCGCTCCATGCCGGTCAGTTCCTCCCGGTTCAGGCGGTAGAGGTCTGCCGCGTCCTCGATCAGGCGGTTTCGCAGGAGCGATTCCACCAGTTGCGGTCCGAGACCGTCGATGTTCATGGCGTCTTTGGAAGCGAAATGCTCGATCCCGCGCGACAGCTGCGCGGGGCATTTGCTGTTGGTGCATCGGGTTGCCGCGCCCTCGTCCTCGTCATAAAAGACCGGCTCGCCGCAGGACGGGCAGACCGTTGGCATCCGAAAGACCTTCTCGTTCCCGCTCCGCAGTTCGGGGTGGGACTTCACCACTTCGGGAATGATATCCCCCGCTTTTCTCAGCGTGACGATATCCCCGATACGGATATCGCGTTCGCGGATCAGTTCGGCGTTGTGGAGCGTGGCGCGGCTGACCGTTGTTCCCGCCAGTCGCACAGGGGTCAGGACTGCGGTCGGGGTCAGCACGCCCGTGCGCCCTACCGCGATCTCGATCTCTTCCAGTCTGGTTTCCTTTTCCTCGGGCGGGAATTTATACGCAACCGCCCATTTCGGGGTATTTGTTCCCTCGCCCATGCGGCGGCGGTCGGCAAGACCGTCCAGTTTGATGACCACACCGTCGATGTCATAGGCAAGCGACGCGCGCGCCTCTCCCAGTTTGCGGATATGCGCGAAGATTTCCTCCGCCGTATGCGCAAGAGTGCGGAATTCCAAGGTATGGAATCCCAGTTCGTGCAGGCGGTCGAGGGTTTCGGTATGGGAGGACGGCGCGTGACCGTCCGTCCACAGATTCCCTTCCTGAAAATTGAACACGAAAATATCCAGTCCGCGCGCCGCAGTGACGGCGGGGTCAAGTTGGCGGAGCGACCCTGCGGCGGCGTTCCGCGGGTTGGCAAAGAGCGCCTGTCCCTCCTCCTCGCGCGCGGCGTTCAGCTTTTCGAACTTTCCGCGCGGCATATAGACCTCGCCCCGCACGGTCAGGGTCAGTGCCTCGGGCAGAGTCAGGGGGATGGAGAACACGGTGCGCAGGTTCTGCGTAACGTCCTCGCCGACAAAGCCGTCCCCTCTCGTTGCGCCCTGCACGAAAACGCCGTTCTCGTAATGCAGGGCGACCGACAGTCCGTCGATCTTCGGTTCAACCGAATAAGCGGCGTCGGGCAGGACTGCCGCAACGCGGTCGAGGAAGGCTTGCAGTTCCTCAAACGAAAACACGTCCGAAAGGGAGTTCATCTGCACAGTATGCGTCACCTTATTGAATTTTTCCAACGGTTTTCCGCCCACGCGGTGGCTCGGGGACGAGGGGTCGTCCAGTTCGGGATGCTCCGCCTCGAGTTTCAGCAGTTCGGCGTACATTTGGTCGTATTCGTAATCCGAAATTTCGGGGTCGTCGTCCACGTAGTAGCGTTTGGCATGGTAGGCGATCTTTTCCCGCAGTTTTTTCAGGGTCTGTTCGGTTTCGTTCATTTCGCACCTCGGTTTTCCGTTCGCCGCGTTTTTGTCCCGTCCGCGGCGCTGTCCATCTTTCATTATACCAGATTTTCCTGCTTCTGTCAAGAGGAACGCGGATATTTTCCGCTTCCCTTTTTATCAGGTTCGACAAATATTTTTCCATTATGTAAAAAATATTTGTTTCATCTTTACAGGAAGCGATTTTTGTGCTATACTGAAAGTGCAAAGGGCAATACGCTTTGCAATCCATAGGAAAGGTTGGAAGAAACCATGAAAATTACCGTAGTTGGCAGACAGATGAACGTTTACGATGAAATGAAGGATCTGATCGAGCGCAAGCTTGGAAAACTCGACAAGTATTTTTCGGGCGAGGGTAACGCAACCGTTACGCTCTCCTGCAAACATAACGAAAAGAATCTCGAAATCACGATTTCCGCCGCGAACACGCTATTCCGCAGTGAGGTTGGTGCGGACAGCTTCCGCACGGCGCTTGACGAGGCGGTTGACGCAATCGAGCGGCAGATCCGCCGCAACAAAACGCGTGTGGCGCGTCGGCTTCGCACAGGCGGTTTGGAAGTGATGCAGGAAGAGGATTTCGGCTTGGAAGAGCCCGAAGCCGAGGATGAAGAAACGATCATTCGCGTCAAGACCTTCCCTGTCAAGCCGATGACGCCCGAGGAAGCGATTCTTCAGATGAATCTCTTGGGGCATCAGTTCTTTGTATTCAACAACGGCGAGACGGGCAAGACCTGCGTTGTTTACGCCCGTCGGGACGGGGCTTACGGGTTGATTACGCCTGAGGAGTAAAGGATAAGACCTTGGGACTTTGCCCCAAGCCCCACTTAGGGGACTTCTTTAGGAGAAGTCCCCTAAGAACCTTCAAGACCTTCAACGCAATTGGGTTTATGTCTCTATCTTTATGTTGTACAGATTTTGAGTGTAGCCATGTTCCGTGCTACTATTTCCGGCTGCTCCGAGCAAAATCCCGTCCGGCGGGATTTTGTCGCTTGACGCTCTCTCCGCTACCGGATAGAAATGGTTCAGGTTAGTTGAGGGAAGGAAAGAAGGAAAAGAGTTGGGTAGTTGATATTGAAACAGCCCCCTGCGTGTCATCACGCAGGGGGCTGTTTGTATAGGATTCCGAAAAATTCGGTGATTTACTCAAGGATATTCGTAGTGATATAGTCCACGCCCCAATCGGCAAATCGCTCTGCGACCTCGGGGTCGTTGACCGTCCATGCGTTGAGTTTCAGTCCCGCGCGATGCAGGCGGTCAACCCACTCCTTTGTCACGCTTTTCCAATCGGTGTCGATATCCATGCGGTTCGCGTTGGCAACCTCAAAGACTTCCTCCCGCAATTCGTGCGTGAGGTACTGGACGGGGTGGTTCGGGCAGATTTCGCGGAGATCGAGCAGGTTTTCAAGGCAGAAGGAGATAAAAATCACCCGGTCAAGGTACTCCGCCGCGCGGAAATGTTCCACAATTCGCCCGATATCCGCTTTTTCAATGCCGTTCTTGAACTCGAGCACGCAAATCTTTTCGTATTTTTTGCAACAGTCGATGTATTCGTCAAGGCTCGGCAACCGCAGATCGACCCGTCCCGCCTTCCCGTCGCGGTCAAGCAAGGTCACGCCGCGCAGGGTCGCGAAGTCGGTCTGCTCCACAGCATAGGTCTGTTCCTCCCCTGCCACGCGCTTGGTGCTGTTATCGTGAATGAGGATGAACTGCCCGTCGGCGGTAACATGCACGTCGGTCTCCACTCCAAAATAGGAGCGATTCCCCGCCGCGACGAACGCGCAGAGGGTGTTTTCTTTTTCCAGACCGCAAAGCCCGCGATGTGCGATCAGTTGGGTCTGCTTCTTTTGAATGCGAACAGTATTCATGATTCCGGTTTCTCCTTTTTCGGGTACAGTCTGTCGGTTTCCTCGGGGCGGATATGCAAAAGCAGGTACATCATCCAGACGAACACTGCCGTTCCGAGCACCGCAGTCCAGATAACGGTCGGGGTATCCCACCACACGCCCGCGCCAAGGGTCGGGTAAAGTCCGCCGCAGAAATCGTACACTGCGTGGAGCAGGACGCACAGCAGCAGATTCCCGCTCTTCAGCAGGACGATGGAACACATTCCGCCGATGAGGAAGGAATAGCCCACCTGCAACAGGGTCGGTCCGATGCCCGCGCCCTCCAGAAGGTTGACCAGATGTACCAGTCCGAACACGGCGGAAACGGTAACGGTGGTACGGAAAATCTGTCGGCTCGTCCCCCGTCGGTTTTCCAGAAGAATCGGGAACAGCATGCCCCGGAACGCCAGTTCCTCAAACACGCCGATCAACAGCGCGTCAACGGCGTAAAGCCATACGAGATCGCCGCGCACAAGATAGGCGTCCCCGCACGCGGCGGACAGGAACGGAAAGTTGTTGACCACCACGGCAAGCGCGGGCAGGAAAGCGGAAAGACAGGCGGCTGTCGGCTTCGTCAGCAATCGGAATCGCAGATACAGCAAAACGAGCAGGAACACCGCCGCCCCGCAGGCGCGGGAAATGATGGATTTCAGGAGTCCCTGCGTGGTTTCGTCGGCGGACAGGCGCGGGTCGGCAATCGTATACGCCACGAACAGCGCCGCCGCAACCACCGCGCCGACGCGAAGCGCAAGATCCCGCTTCGCGCCCCCGCGTTTCTTTTCTTTCGTTCGGTCTGCTTTCATATTCCGCTCCGTTTCAAACATCAAACTTCATACTGTGTTGCCTTATTATACCATATTTCCGCCGTCATTTCAAGTGTTCCGCACATTTTTCCGTCTTTTCGCGCCGTTTCCGTGCAGATAAGCGTATCGAACCAACGCATACCGCGTAACAAACAGGAACAGAACCGCCCCAAGCGCCCCGCCAAAAGCCCAGAGCGCATATTCTTCCCGGGTCAGCAGAACGCCACACAGGGTCAGCACGGCGGTCAGGGCAACCAGAATCGCCGCGCAAGAACTCGCCGGCAGTCCCATGGCGCTGATGCGATGATGCAGATGGGCGCGATCCGCCGCAAACGGACTTTTTCCGCCGAGCACCCGCCGTGCAACTGCCGCCGTCATGTCGGTCAGCGGGTAGGCAAACACGAACAGCGGCGCGAGCGCACCAAGCCGCCATGCGGGGGCTTCGAGAACGGGAAGCGCGGCAAAACCGAGCAGGAAGCCGACCGCGCCCGAGCCGCAGTCCCCCGCGAAGATTTTGGCAGGCGGGCGGTTATAGCGCAGAAAGCCCAGACATGCGGCGGAAATCAGAAGCGGCCCGAGCGCCCGATCCCCTGCTCCGGAAAGCGCCAATACCAACGCGATCCCAACGCCTTCAACCGTTGCAGTTCCCGCAAACAGACCGTCCAACCCGTCGATCATATTGTGCGCATTGGTCAGCGCGACCAACCACAGCACGGCGGGAAACAGACCAACGCCTGCGCCCGCCCCCGAACCGATTGCCGCAACCGTTGCCGCAAGCAGCTGAACGCCCAGTCGCGCGCCTGCGGGCAGTGGGCAGATATCGTCCGCCAGACCGATACAGAACACGGCAAGCCCGCCCGCAAGTCCCGCCGCAAGCAAAACGGTGTGCGGGCAGAACAGAAGCCAACACGCGCCGATCGCCGCCAACATCGCAATGCCGCCCGCGCGCGGCACACTGTCGGCATGCATTCTGCGCCAATCGCGCGGCACATCCACCGCCCCGATTCTCCATGCGAGCCGACCGACGGGCGGGATCAGTGCAATAACCGCCGCAAAGCACCCTACAATTGCAATTCCCCACATAGTCAGATTCTCCCTTTGTGATTTCCCTGTTATTGTTCCTCCGTCGGCAAAAAAACATACGCCCCGCAGACATCTGTCCGCAGGGCGTATGCTTTTATTTTATCTTATTTTTTGGAAACCCACTCGTTGTAAATCACCGAAGGAGAACGGAAGTAGTAGTACGGCTCGTCGCTGATGGGATTCTTTTCCGCGTCCACAGCCTTCATACCCTCGCCGTCCGGAATTTCCGTTTTATGCTTCACCTCCGAGGTGCTCGTGGCGCTCAAAAGACTCCAGTAGAAGCGCTCGAGATCCAACCCGGCAACAAACTGCTTGACCTCGTCGGTGGTAAGCGCCGCCGCCAGTTCATCCTGCAGGGTCGCGTTGACGAACACACCGTTCTCACGCGTTGCAAACAGAACGCCCAGATCGTCGACAATCGCCTTCAGCTTTGCCTCGTCGGTTGCGGAATTCACAACCGCTTCCACCTGTTTCGTCAGTTCATTAAAGTACTTGACCAGTTCCACATCCAACAGACCGCAGAACGCAAGCTGCGGGTCAGTCTCCATCGGCGTTTCGGTTGCATTCAGTCCGTTCAGGCTAATATCCACCGCCACGTCGCTGTCCGCGCGCACCGTTACAAGGAAGAGCGCGTATTTTGCGTCCGAATCGCTCAGCTTGCCCGACGAATCGGCGCTGTAATTGACCGCCAGTTTCAGGTTCATGTCTGTTCCCGTCGGCATCACGCTGACATTGTAGGGGGTGCTGATGGTCGGCACGTAAACCAGATAAGTGTAGGTCTTGCCGCCCTCGGAATTATCCGCGGTGTATGTTCCCACAACCGCGCCGTCTCCGCTCTGCGCCTTGACCCATGCAATCGCCGCCGCATTGTCGGCAATCATTGCCTTGGTCAGCTTGGCAGTCAGATTCACGCTGTAGGTCTCGGTGTTGAGGAAGTCGAACTTGATCTGCGCATTGCGGTAGGTCGCCTTTACCGATTCGGTAACGTCGCCCGCCGTGTAGGTCCAGTCAAGCTTGCTCGAATTCTTCTTTCCGTAGAAGCTGATGACCGTAATCTCGTAGCCGTCGCCCGCGCTTCCGCCGTAGGAAACGTTAACGGTACTGCCGCTGTCGGTCACTTTCACATCGGCATTTTTGATATTGTTATTGTAGTAATAGACCGTTGCGTAGAGGTTCTGCGCGTTGTTGCTTGCGCAGGTGTGCAGGACGTAAACGCCCTTGCCGGAACGGTCCGCGCCGTCCATCCACGCTTTGAGGTAATCGTTCTGCGCCAGAACCTCGCGGGAGTATCCCGTGCTCCAACTGTAGGTGTAACCCGACGAACCGACCTTGGGATCGCTTGACGCAGTCGTGCCCGTCGCCTTTGCCAACGCCGCGAAATCAAAGTTCAGAAGCGGCTCGATCAGCGCGTCGCGGTTCTGCTTCTTGCCGATCTCCCAGACATCCGCAGACAGATCCTTTGCGGGATCAGGGTACGCGATGAAGGCATTTCCCGTTTTGAAAACGTCCATCATATAGGTTTCCCGAAGCCGCTCGACCGTCACAACGTTTCCGTCCACGATCTTCTTGTAGTCAACGTCCTCTTCCCCGTACTGAATCAGATTGCGGAAGTCCACATTCGTGGTCAGGTAGGTCAGGATCTGCATACTGCGCGAAAGATCAACGGTGTATGCGCAAACGCCGAACATATTCTGATAGACATCGTCCACGTCAACCGACGGGTACTTGACGATAACGGGATAGTACTTGCTGTCCTCGCTCCGATAGCTTTCGTACTTTGCAAGATCGCCGGTTTCAAAGCGCACCGCCGCCTTCTGCCCCTCAGCCGCCGTGCCGAAATAGCCGTTGTCGAGGCGCATCCGGTTCAGTTCGTAGTAGTTCTTGCGGAAGGTTGCGTCATTGAAGAGATTCTGGAAAGACAGAACCGTCTGTCCCTTGGAAAGCGTTTTGGGGTTGGTGTACCGATAGCCCAGAAGCGAGAAGCGGCTGCTGTCCTCCGCATAGGTTTCGGGATCGATAGACCAATAGTGCGCCAACAGATCCACCATCTGGTCGTAGGTCGCGTCAACCGGAATGACATCCGGGTCGGACTTGCGGACGATATCCAGATAGGAGAAAATGCTCTGGTTGAAGAACCCGTCGATCTCGCCCTTCTCATAAACGCCCGAGAAGTTGGTCTGCTCCATCAGATCCTTATCCAACAGCATGTAGGTATACTTGCCGATGGTCGCGTTGTTCGGAATAGCGAACGTGCCGTTGACCTCGCTGCCGTCCGAAACGCCCTTGATCTGCGCCGCGCTCAGAAGCGTCTGGGAGACATACTCCTTGATCTTCTTGGAGGACGCGCTCAGTTCCTCGTCAAGCCGCTTGAGCCAACCGTTTGCGGCGTACTCGCGGAACATATCCTCGCCGTTGATGTAGATGATATCGACCTGATTCGGGTTGAGATCGGGGTACTTGATGGTAATGCGACCGAACTTATCGGTTTCGGTCTCGTTCACCACAGTTCCGCTCTCGCCTGCCGCGGTCGTTTCCTCTTCCTTCACCGCGTTGTCCGCAAAGATGCTCTTCGCGTCCTCTCTCTTGCGGATGGTTTCGGTCACCACGGTGCGGTACTCGTCATCCGTCAGGAAGTAGAGTTGCATTCTGGTGGTGAACTTGGATTCCGTAATGTTGTTGACCGCCTTGGTGATACGGCTTGCCGTCTCGGAATCCACTTCCTTCTCGGACACCAGCCACATCGTCAGCGTGATTGCCTTTGCCGAGGCGTCATTGGTGATGGATGACTGCACCTCGTCAAGCGACTTGCTCGAACAACCCGTCAGGACTGTTGCCGCAAGCATCACAAGACACAGGGCAAGACAGAACAGTCTTTTTTTCATGTATTTTCCTCCCGTAAACTCCGATTTTCTCCGCCGGAAAAAATCGCCTTTTCTATCCTCATTATTTTACATCAATTCGGGGCGAAAGTCAAGTGAATTTTTTGTGTCCTTCCTCTGTCACACGCGCAAGCGCGCGGGAAAGCGCGGCAAACGGGCGCTCGGATTCGTCATTCCGCACAAATCAGACAGCTGATTTTTTGTGATTCCGCTGTTTTTCTTGTGCGTTCTGAAAGAATTTTCACACCCGTTTTTGCCATTTGACACAAATTTTATTCCATGAACCCGCGCAGGTGTCTTGCGCGGCTCGGATGCCGCAACTTGCGCAGTGCCTTCGCCTCGATCTGACGGATGCGCTCACGGGTGATATCGAATTCCTTTCCCACTTCTTCCAGCGTGCGGGTTCTGCCGTCGTACAGACCGAACCGCAGCTTGATGACGTGTTCCTCCCGTGGGGTCAGCGTGTGCAGCTGGCGCTCCAGTTCCTCGCGCAGGATGTTTGTGGAGGTCGCTTCTGCGGGAGACGGCGTGTCGTCGGGGATAAAGTCGCCGAGGTGGCTGTCCTCCTCCTCGCCGATCGGGGTCTCCAGTGACACGGGGTCTTGCGCAATCTTCATGATTTCGCGCACCTTGTCGGCGCTCATGTCCATCTTCTCGCCGATCTCCTCGGCGGTCGCCTCTCTGCCGAGTTCCTGCAGCATCTGGCGGGAATACCGCGACACCTTGTGGATGGTTTCCACCATGTGTACGGGAATGCGGATGGTTCGCGCCTGATCCGCAATGGCTCTCGTAATCGCCTGCCGAATCCACCACGTGGCGTAGGTGGAGAACTTATACCCCTTGGTGTAATCGAACTTTTCCACCGCCTTCATCAGTCCGAGGTTGCCCTCCTGAATCAGGTCAAGGAAATACATCCCGCGCCCGACATAGCGTTTTGCAATCGACACCACCAACCGCAGGTTCGCCTCCACCAACTCGGTTTTGGCGCTCTCGTCGCCTGCCATCATGCGCTCCGCCAGTTCCTTTTCGCGCTCGTTGGTCAGAAGCGGCACTTTGCCGATTTCCTTCAGGTAGAGCCGCACGGGGTCGTCCACATTCACGCCGTCCTGCTCCAGACTCGTCACCATTGCGTCCGCCTCGCTGAACTGCGCGACCTCGCTTTCAATGGCGCTCATTTCCTCCGCCGAAAGATCCCCGTCAAAGTTGATGCCGTTGTCCTCGAGTTCCTCGTACATCTTGTCGATCTGATCCACGTCGAAATCCCACTTTTCCATCGCGTCGTCCAGATCGTGCGGGGAAAGCTTCCCTTTCTTTCCTTTTTCAATCAGCGTATCCACGCTCGGCGCTTCCTTTTCCTCGCCTTCCGCCGCGTTCTCCGCTTCATTCTCGGGCAGTTCCCGCTTCAGTTCTTCATCGACCGTGTTCTTTTTCATGTGGCATCAACCTTTCCTTTATGTAGTTTGTTCCGTTTCATTTGCAAGAAGTCATTGAGATTTCCCGTTTTTTTCAGTTCCCGTTCCCGCCGCAGATCCCGCAGACCCGCAAGCGCCGTCCGGAACGCGGTAGGACCGTTTTGCGTCAGCATCTGCCGCGCAACCTCCATCCTGCGTATCCTGCCCATTTCCTCGGGCGAAAATTCCTCGCCGAGCAATTCAAACCGAAAGCCTTCCTCCGTCCCGTGCAGGCGCATGACCGCTTCAAACACACGGCGGTTGAATTCGGTTGAGAAATCCTCCCCCGTGAGCGGTTCGCGCCCCGAGGCGATTTCCTCCCGATATTCGGGAAAGATCAGGAGCAGTCCCAACAGGTTCTCCTCTGCCGCAGCGGCGCGCGGATCTCTCGCCGCGTCGGGGTTGACCCTGTCGCCGAACTTCCGCGCTTCGTTCTGCGCGTCGCGCCCCTCGCGCTGTCGGATCTGCGCCAGTTGCTTCGTCCGCGCCTTATCAACCGTGTTCTGCAGAATCTCGGGTGCGATCTTCAGCTTTTTGGCGATCTGGTCAATATAGACCGCCCGCTCGATCGGCGATTGGTAGCCCGCGATCAGTTCGCACAGCTCGCCCGAAGCGCGGATGCGGTCGGAACTGACCGTCAGGTCATATTTTGCGAGGATATTATCCATTTTATAATCGAAGCCGGTTCGGCTTCCGTCCAGTGCGCGGCGGAATTTGTCCGCGCCGAACTTTACGATGTATTCGTCGGGGTCTTTCGCACCGTCCAATTTGAGAACCCGCACCTCCATGCCGACCTCGCCGAGAATCCGCATCGCCTTGTTTGCGGCGTTCTGCCCCGCCTCGTCGGAATCGTAGGTGATGATAACCTGCTTGGTATACTTGGAGAAAATGCGCGCGTGGTTCGGCGTAATCGCCGTTCCGAGCGTTGCCACGGCGAACTCAAATCCCGCCGCGTGCAGGGCGATCACGTCCATATACCCTTCGCAAAGAATCATGCGTTCCGCGCAACAGTTTTTCGCGAAATTCAGCGCAAACAGATGGTTGCTCTTGCGGAATGCGGGGGTATCCGAGGTGTTGAGGTACTTCGGCTTGGAATCGTCCAACACCCGCCCGCCGAAGGCAACGACATTTCCAACGGTGTCGATAATCGGGAACATGACCCGCCCGCGGAAGTAGTCAAAAGACCGTCCCGTTTTCTGGCTCTTCCCGCAGAGGAAGCCGACCTGCAGTTCCTCATCGGTGTAGCCCTTTTTGTGCATGTAATCGGTCAGCATTCCGAAATTCGCGGGGGCATACCCGAGCCCGAAATGCTTGATGGTTGCGTCGGTGAGATGTCTGCGCCCCTTGAAGTATTCCATCCCGGGCGCGCCGAGCGCGGGGTCGAACAGGCAGGCGCGAAAGAACTTCGCCGCCTCCAGATTCATCTCCAGTACCCGTTTCCGCGTCACGCCGCGTTCCTCGGGGCGATCGTCCAGTCCCCTCGGCATCTGCAGTCCCGCGCGGTTTGCAAGAAATTCCACCGCATCCGTGTAGGTCAAATTTTCCGCCATCTGCACAAAGGTAATAGCGCTCCCGCCTGCGTGACATCCGAAACAATAAAACATCTTTTTGGCGGGTGAGACGGTAAAGGAAGGGGTTTTCTCGCTGTGGAACGGGCACAGTCCGAGCAGGTTCGCCCCCGCCCGTTTGAGCGTGACGTACCGTCCGACCAGTTCCTCGATGTCGGTTCGGTCGACGACCTCCCGTATGAAATTATCGGGCAATCGCACGGCTTGTCCCTCCCTTCGGTCAGCCCTTCCAGACCTTCGGAATGAACAGGTCCTTATAGGTTTCGATTGCGTACCGATCGGTCATGCCCGCGATGAAGTCGCAGACGCATCGTCTGACCGGTTCGGTTTTGGTATTGCGGTAGTACAACTCGGGCATCTTTTCGGGATGCTCGGCGAAATATTCAAACAGCGCGGCGATCACCGCCTTCGACTTTCCGTCCTCGCGCTTTGCCTCGGAGTTGGTATAGACGTTGGCAAACAGGAATTTGCGCAATTCGTCGGTTGCTTCGCGGATATCGTCCGCCATGGAGATTTCGGGCTTGTCCGTACTGGAATCGATAACCGATTTGACCATGGTATCGATGCGCTTCCCGTGGGTTTCCCCGAGCGTTTTGCGCAGTTCCTTCGGGATATCCTCCTGCGAGAGGATGCCCGCGCGGATGGCGTCGTCGATATCGTGATTGATATAGGCGATGCGGTCGGCGAATTTGACGATCACGCCTTCCAGTGTGGAAGCCATGCAATTGCCCGTATGGTTCAGGATTCCGTCGCGGACTTCCCACGTCAGGTTCAGTCCCTCTCCGTCGTTCTCCAGTTTCTCCACCACGCGCAAACTCTGGCGGTAGTGGGTAAAATCGGGAGACCAGAGCCGTTGCATTTCCTCTTCGCCCGTATGACCGAACGGGGTATGTCCGAGGTCGTGCCCGAGCGCCGCGGCTTCGGTCAGATCCTCGTTCAGGCGCAGTCCCCGCGCGATGATTCTTGCAATCTGGGTAACCTCCAGCGTATGCGTCAGGCGGGTTCTGTAGTGGTCGCCGACAGGCGCCAGAAAGACCTGCGTTTTATTCATCAGCCGTCTGAAGGACTGGCAATGGATGATGCGGTCGCGATCCCTTTGAAATTCGGTGCGCATTTCGCACGGTGTGTACGGGTGGTCGCGCCCTCTTGTATTTTCGGTCAGAAACGCATACGGCGAGAGTGTTTGCTTCTCCCGCTCCAGAAACAGTTTGCACAGATTCTCCACGTTTTTCCCCTTTCGCTTTTTTCCTCGCCCTAATATACGCGCAAAATCCCCCGATACACTTTTTTTCGGCAAACTTTTTTCTGGGGATGCGGAAAGACCTTGGGGCGTTGCCCCAAGCCCCACTTAGGGGACTTCTTAAGGAGAAGTCCCCTAAGAACCTTCAAGACCTTCAACTAAGGGGATTATTACCCCTATTTTTTTATTGTGCAGATTCTATTGTAGCCATATCCGTGCTACGAATTCCGGCTGCTCCGAGCCAAATCCCGTCGAGCGGGATTTGTGCGGCTGTCGCTTCTCTCCGCTACCGGATAGAAATGGTAGGAAAGTTAGAGACTGTTTTCATAAGCGATAGATTAGTCCGGCAAGGCAGGAAAGAATTACCATCGTTTCTTCGGAAGCGACAGTGATTTCAAAGTCTTTGGCAAGGCGGCGGTAACTGTTCATCCACGCAA
>CAVGEJ010000036.1:0-18976 GCA_963628215.1 Eubacterium sp. CAG:180 | reverse complement strand
GGTGTAGCCGTATTCCGTGCTGCGAATTCCGGCTGCTCCGCGCAAAATCCCGACCAGCGGGATTTTGTCGGCTTACGCCTCGCTCCCGCTACCGGATAGAAATGGTAGGGAAGTTAGTTGGTGGGCGGAGGGGGAATGGAATGCGGGGCGCTCCCTTCGGATTGCGACCCTGCAAAGTTCGTATTCTGTGAAGGAATGAGATGTTGTAGGGAACGACCCATGTGTCGTTCCGCTTCGGATGCGTGTTACATTTGATACTTTTTCTCGATTTTGTCGGTTTTGACAGGCGGTTGCGGCACAAAACGCTGGTGAATGCGTGTCAAAATCGGTGCAAAGCGGCATAATTTGTGCGGAATAACCAAAAAGATGGAAGAAAATATGCAAAAATTCTCTGTCATATCGGAAAATAATGCTTGCAAATCAAACGGTTTTCTGATATAATATAAAGGCTTGATATGCGATGAAACGAAAGGTTGCCTCTGCGGGACGCCAAAGAGGGGAATTTTCGTGGAGTATGTCCGTGTAAAACGGGCGAGAGGTATTCACCGATGCATGCAAAACGCGAACGCGCGTTGGTTTCGGTGTGACTGCTTTTCTCCGGAATTTGTTTCCGTCAGATGCTGATGGCGGGGCAAACTCCGTATTTTCAGAGGAAACAGGAAACACACGGGGCAGTGTTGAGGAAAAATGCCAACCGAGGAAATCGCAGACCGTTCCGAACTCTTTCCTATATCTTATAGGGCGGGGCGGCAAGTGAAAATCTCAGAAGGAGGCAAACAAAATGGCAATCAAAGAGAAGATCAGAGTCAGACTCAAGAGCTACGACCACGTTCTGGTTGACACCGCGGCGAAGAAGATCGTCGAGGTTGCAACGAGAAACGGCGCCGAGGTTTCCGGTCCGATTCCGCTGCCTACGGAGAAGGAGATCATCACGATCCTTCGCGCAGTCCACAAGTACAAGGACAGCCGTGAGCAGTTCGAGTATCGCACGCACAAGAGACTGATCGATATCGTCAAGCCGTCGCAGAAGGTTGTGGACGCGCTGATGAACATCGAACTGCCCGCAGGCGTTGAGATCGAAGTGAAGCTGTAATCAAGCGCTTCGCGAGATCACACAAAGACAACAGCCGAGCTTCGGTTGAGAGTCCGGAGAGTTCGGTAACTTTGTAAGTCATGTTGGCATTCCGGTGTCAACCAATAATTTACAGGAGGATTTCTGAAATGAAAAAGGGAATGATCGGTAAAAAGATCGGCATGACGCAGGTTTTCGATGAAAAAGGAAACGTCATCCCGGTAACCGTTATCGAGGTTGGCCCGTGCGTCGTCGCACAAAAGAAGACCGTTGAGAAGGATGGCTACAACGCTCTGCAGCTTGGCTTTATGGATGTCAAGAAGAAGCACCTGACCAAAGCGGATCAGGGTCACTTCGAGAAAGCGGGCGTTCCGATGAAGAAGCATCTCAAGGAGTTCCGTCTGGACGACTGCTCCGCTGAGGTCGGCTCGGTCATCACCGTCGATACCTTCGCCGCAGGCGAGAAGGTCGATGTAACCGGTATGACCAAGGGTCGCGGATACAGCGGCGCTGTCAAGCGTTGGAATCACCACACACTGTGCTCCACGCACGGCGTTGGTCCGATTCACCGTCAGGTCGGTTCTATGGGTGCAAACTCCACCCCGTCCCGCGTGTACAAGAACAAGAAGATGGCAGGACAGTACGGTAACGAACAGGTCACCGTCCAGAACCTGCTGGTTGTGAAGATCGACAGCGAAAAGAACCTGATTGCCGTCAAGGGCGCCATTCCGGGCGCGAAGGACGGAATCGTGTTCATTCGTGATTCTGTGAAAGCCTGAGCGGAAGGAGGAAAACAACAATGCCAGTCGTAAAGATCGTGAATATGTCCGGCAAGGAAGTCGGTGAAATCACGCTGAGTGATAAGCTGTTCGGCGCGGATGTGAACGGCGCTGTTCTCCATGCCGCAGTCAGAGCGTATCTGATGAACCAGAGACAGGGTACGCAGTCGACCCTGACCCGCACCGAGGTATCGGGCGGCGGAAAGAAGCCGTGGAGACAGAAGGGAACCGGCAGAGCGCGTCAGGGCTCGACCCGTTCTCCTCAGTGGACGCACGGCGGCGTCGCACTCGGTCCGAAGCCGAGAGAGTACCGTCTCGACCTGAACAAGAAGACCCGTCGGCTCGCGCTGTTCTGCGCGCTGTCCGATAAGGTTGCAAACGGAAGCCTTGTGATCCTTGACAAGCTTGCGGTGGAGGGCGAGAAGCCGTCTACCAAGACCATGGTTACCATGTTCAAGACGCTCGGTTTCGAAAAGACCTACACCAAGACCTACAAGACCATCGCAATCGAGGACGGCAAGCCCGTTTACGGCACTGCCGAGAAGACGGCGACCAAGCCCGAGAGCGCGCTTGTGGTGCTTGACAGTGTGGACAAGAAGGTTATCAAGAGCTGCGACAATATCCCGCAGGTCAAGACGACCCAGTGGAACACGCTCAACGTCTACGACGTGCTGAACGCGGAGAAGCTGGTCATGACCGCTGACGCGGTGAAGAAGCTTGAGGAGGTGTACGCATAATGAAATCGGCACACGATATTATCATCAGACCGGTAATTACCGAAGCTGCGATGGATATGCTGCCCGCCAAGAAGTATGTCTTTGAGGTCGCAAGCGACGCAAACAAGGCAGAGATTGCCAAGGCGGTTGAGGAAGTGTTCGCGGCAAGCAAGGTCAAGGTCGCAGCAGTCCGCACCATCAACATGAAGAAGAAGCCCAAGAGACTCGGTGTTCACTCCGGTTATACCTCGGAGTGGAAGAAGGCGATCGTTACCCTGACGCCCGATTCCGGCGAGATCGAGTTCTTCGAAGGCCTTAACTAAGAGTAGGAGGGAATAGGAATGCCTACAGTTAAGTATAAACCCACAACTCCCGGCAGAAGAAATATGACCGTTCCTTCTTTCGAGGAGATCACAAAATTCTCTCCTGAGAAAAGCCTGATCGTTACCAAGAAGAAGCATGCCGGACGCAACAGCTACGGTCGCATCACCGTTCGTCACAGAGGCGGCGGAAACAAGATCAAGTACCGTATCATCGACTTCAAGCGCCAGAACGACAAGGCGAACACGGTCGTTGGTATTGAGTACGACCCGAACAGAACCGCGTATATCGCACTGCTTCAGGACACCGAGGGAACGAAGAGTTATATCATTGCTCCCGAAGGATTAAAGGCGGGCGACGTGATCTACTCGGGCAGCGAAGCCGACATCAAGCCGGGCAACACGCTCCCGATTGCGAACATTCCGGTCGGTACTGTCATCAACAACATCGAAGTCTACCCGGGCAAGGGCGCACAGCTCGTCCGCTCCGCAGGCGCGATGGCACAGCTGGTTTCCAAGGAAGCCAACGGCATGGCGCAGGTTCGTCTGCCCTCGGGTGAGGTTCGCTTCATCCGTCTGGACTGCAAGGCGACCATCGGTCAGGTCGGCAACGTTGAGCACGACACCGTGAAAGTCGGTAAAGCAGGTAAGACCAGACACAAGGGTATCCGTCCGACCGTCCGCGGTTCGGTCATGAACCCCTGCGATCACCCGCACGGCGGTGGTGAGGGTAAGTCCCCGATCGGACATCCCGGACCTGTTACGCCTTGGGGTAAGCCTGCTCTGGGTTACAAGACCAGAAACAAGAAGGCGCGCACCAATAAGTTCATCGTGAAGCGCAGAAACGCTAAATAAGGAGGGAATATAACATGAGCAGAAGCCTGAAAAAAGCACCTTATGTTGAGGAGAAGCTCTACAACCGCATTTGCGCCATGAACGCAAACGGCGAGAAAAAGGTTCTCAAGACATGGTCGCGTTCGTCCACTATATTCCCGGAATTTGTCGGTCACACCATTGCGGTTCACGACGGCAAGAAGCACATTCCGGTGTATATCACGGAAGACATGGTCGGACACAAACTCGGTGAGTTTGCGCCCACCCGCACGTTCAAGGGTCATGCCGGCTCGAAAACGTCCAATAACGGCAACTGATTGCAGAGGGAGGTTCATTTCTTAAATGGAAGCTAAAGCTTATCTGAAATACGCAAGAATTTCCCCCCGCAAGGTGCAGATCGTTCTCGATCTGATCCGCGGCAAGGATGTTGCCACCGCGATGGGAATTCTGAAGAACACGCCGAAGGCGGCGAGCGAGCTGCTGATTAAGCTCCTCAACAGCGCCGTCGCAAACGCGGAGAACAATTTCCACATGGATGCCGAGAAACTGTATGTTTCCGAATGCTTCGTTTGCCCCGGGCCGACGCTGAAGCGGATTATGCCCAGAGCAAAGGGAAGCGCAGACCGCATCCTGAAGCGCACCAGCCACGTGACACTGGCGGTCAAGGAAAAAGACTGAGAGAGGAGGAAACAACAGAATGGGTCAGAAGGTCAATCCCCACGGCTTGAGAGTGGGTGTAATCAAAAACTGGGATTCCAGATGGTTTGCAAAGGACGAAGTGTTCGGTGATACCCTTGTTTCCGACTACAACGTCAGAAAATACCTGAAAAAGACGCTCTATGACGCAGGTATTTCCAAGATCGAAATCGAGAGAGACGGGCACAGAGTGCGCGTATTCGTCAACTGCGCAAAGCCGGGCATGGTCATCGGCAAGGGCGGAGTTGAAATCGAAAAGTACCGTCTGCAGCTTGAGAAGATGGTCGGTATGCCTGTGGCGCTCAACGTTGTTGAGATCCGTCAGCCCGACCTCGACGCACAGCTTGTTGCAGAGAACATTGCAAAGCAGCTCGAGAACCGCGTGGCGTTCCGCAGAGCCATGAAGATGGCAATCCGCAACACCATGAGACTGGGCGCAAAGGGAATCAAGATCAACTGCGGCGGCCGTCTCGGCGGCGCTGAAATCGCGCGCAGCGAGCACTATCATGAGGGTACGATTCCGCTTCAGACCCTCAGAGCCGACATCGAGTACGGCTTTGCGGAAGCGGACACCACCTACGGTAAGATCGGCGTAAAGGTCTGGATCTACAAGGGTGAAATTCTCAATGAGGTCAACCGCCCCGGCAACAACCAGAGACGTGACCGCGACAATCGCGGCGACCGTCGCGGTGACCGCCGTGACAACCGCGGACCGAGAGGCGACCGTCGCGACAACCGCGGCCCTCGCCAGAACGGTGACCGCAGAGAGAGAACTCCGAGAGAAGGAGGCGCGAAGTAATTATGTTAATGCCGAAAAGAGTCAAGTTCCGTCGCGTTCAGCGCGGCAGACTGAAGGGTAAGGCGTCGCGCGGAACCACGCTCAGCAACGGTTCTTACGGACTGGTTGCACTGGAGCCGTCGTGGATTACCAGTAACCAGATCGAGGCTGCCCGTATCGCTATGACGCGTTATATCAAGCGTGGCGGTCAGGTCTGGATCAAGATCTTCCCCGATAAGCCGATTACCGAGAAGCCGGCTGAAACCCGTATGGGTTCCGGTAAGGGTTCTCCGGAGTACTGGGTCGCCGTTGTGAAGCCGGGCAGAATCCTGTTCGAGATGGACGGCGTGAGTGAGGATGTGGCAAAGGAAGCAATGCGTCTTGCCGGTCACAAGCTCCCGATTAAAACCAAGTTCGTTTCCAAGACAACCGAAGCAAAGGAGGGTTAATCATGAAAGCGAAAGAACTCAGAACGATGTCGGCTGAGGCGCTTGAGGCGAAGCTGAAGGAACTGAAGGCTGAGCTGTTCAACCTGCGCTTCCAGCACGCAATCAATCAGCTTGACAACCCTCACAAGATCACCGAGGTCAAACACGACATTGCCCGCGTGATGACGGTTCTTCGGGAAATGAAGAAAGAGGAGGCGTAAGTCATGGCAGAAGAAAGAGCATTGAGAAAGACCAGAGTTGGTCTGGTTGTCAGCGATAAGATGGACAAGACCGTTGTGGTTGCCATCGAGGACAACGTGAAGCACCCGCTGTACGGCAAAATCGTGAAGCGTACCCTGAAGCTGCACGCGCAGGATGACAACAACGCCTGCGGAGTCGGCGACAAGGTGAAGCTCATGGAGACAAGACCGCTTTCCAAAACCAAGAGATGGCGTGTTGTCGAAATCATCGAAAAAGCGAAATAATCGCTTTGCGGTGAAACAGTTCACTTATTCGAATAGTAGATACGTCGTAGCGTATTGAATCAGTAGGAGGAAAAGCAAGTGATTCAGCAGCAGTCTTTAATGAAAGTTGCCGACAACACCGGAGCCAAGGAACTGATGTGCATCAGAGTCCTCGGCGGCACCGCGAGAAGATATGCAAATATCGGCGATGTGGTGGTTTGCGCTGTCAAGAAGGCGACTCCCGGCGGAGTGGTCAAGAAGGGCGAGGTCGTCAAGGCGGTCGTCGTCCGCACGGTGCACGGCATGAAGAGAGCCGACGGCTCTTATATCAAGTTCGATGAGAACGCGGCGGTCATTATCCGTGAGGATAAGACCCCCCGCGGAACCCGTATCTTCGGGCCGGTGGCAAGAGAACTTCGTGAGAAGGAATATCTCAAGATTCTCTCCCTCGCTCCCGAAGTGCTTTGATGGAGGTGGAAGCAATGGCAAATCTGCATATCAAAAAAGGCGATACCGTTGTGGTTCTCTCCGGAGATGACAAGGGTGTTCAGGGCGAAGTCATCGCCACCTCTCCCGAAGAGGGAAAGGTTATTGTGAAGGGTGTCAACATCATTCACAAGCATGTCAAGCCCCGCAGAGAGGGTGAGACGGGCGGCATCGTGGATGCCGAGGGCGCAATCTATGCGTCCAATGTAGCGCTGGTCTGCCCGAAGTGCGGCAAAGCCGCAAGAGTCGCGGCGAAGGTCGGCGAGGACGGCAAGAAGATCCGTGTGGCGGCGCACAAGGCGTGCGGCTACCCGGAGATTAAGTAAGGAGGGAAACGAAAATGGCAAGATTGAAAGATTTGTATAAAGCCGAGGTCGCTCCCGCCCTCCTGAAGAAGTACAACTACAAGAGCGTCATGCAGATCCCGAAGCTCGACAAGATCGTGATCAATGTCGGCGTCGGCGACGCAAAGGATAACTCCAAGGCGCTTGACGCGGTTCTGCGTGACCTTGCGATCATTTCCGGTCAGAAGCCGATCGCAACCCGCGCAAAGAAGTCCGTCGCAAACTTCAAGGTCCGTGAGGGCATGAAGATCGGCGCAAAGGTCACTCTGCGCGGCGACAGAATGTATGAATTCATGGACAGACTCTTCAACTTCGCTCTGCCGAAGGTTCGTGACTTCAAGGGAATCAACCCCAACGCGTTCGACGGAAGAGGAAACTATGCGCTCGGTCTGAAAGAGCAGCTGATCTTCCCCGAAATCGAATACGATAAGGTTGAGAAAATCCGCGGTATGGACATCTGCTTTGTCACAACCGCACAGACCGACGACGAAGCACGCGAGATGCTGACCCTGTTCGGCGCTCCGTTCGCGAAATAATCAGAGGGAGGTAACAAACGATGGCAAAGAAATCCATGATTCTGAAGCAGCAGAAGGAACAGAAGTTTTCCACCAGAAAATACAACCGCTGCAAAATCTGCGGACGCCCTCACGCGTATCTCCGGAAATTCGGCATCTGCCGTATCTGCTTCCGTAACCTCGCTTACAAGGGCGAGATTCCGGGCGTGAAGAAGGCTTCGTGGTAAAAAATTAACCCCCAACTATCGGCAGGAAATCAAACCGGTCGGAAAAAGAACCGACAGTCCGATTTAACCGCCGATATGCCGCCGGGCAAAAGGTCCGGCAGCAAGATGAATTGTACTTGCATAAGGAGGAAATTGAAATGCAAATGTCAGATGTAATTGCCGATATGCTCACCAGAATCCGCAACGCGAACAACGCGAAGCACCAGACGGTTGACATTCCGGCATCCAACATGAAGAAGGCGATTGCCGAAATCCTGGTCGCGGAAGGCTATGTGAAGTCCTACAACGTCATTGACGACGGCAAGCAGGGCGTGATCCGCATCACGCTGAAGTACCTGCCGGGCAAGCAGAAGGTCATCCGCGGAATCCGCCGCGTATCCAAGCCGGGTCTGCGTATCTACGCAAGCTGCGAGGATATGCCCAGCGTGATGAACGGTCTCGGTATCGCAATCGTGTCCACATCCAAGGGAATCATGACGGGCAAGAAGGCTCGCTCGCTGAACGTCGGCGGCGAAGTTCTCGCGTTCGTGTGGTAATCGGAAAGGGGAGGTAATCGAAATGTCAAGAATCGGAAGAATGCCCGTAGTCATTCCCGAAGGCGTGACCGTTACCGTCGCAGACGGCAACCTCGTTACGGTCAAGGGAAAACTCGGAACACTGACGGAACAGCTCCACCCCCGTATGACCATCACGGTCGAGGGCAATCATGCCTATGTCACGCGTCCCACGGACGAAAAAGAGGATCGCAGCCTGCACGGTCTGACGAGAGCGCTGCTTCACAACATGGTCGTCGGCGTTACCGAGGGCTACTCGAAGAAGCTGGAAATCGTCGGCGTCGGCTACAAGGTCGTTAAGCAGGGCAAGGCCATTCAGCTGTATCTGGGTCACTCGCTGATGCCCAACGGTCAGCCGCAGTCCAAGTTCTGCCTGACCGAAGAGAACGGCATCACGTTCGACGTGCCGGACGCAAACACCATCATTGTCAAGGGCGTTGACAAACAGCTTGTCGGTCAGACGGCTGCCGTTATCCGCGGTAAGAGACCGCCTGAACCGTACCACGGCAAGGGCGTGAAGTATGCCGACGAGCATATCCGCCGCAAGGCAGGTAAGACCAGCAAGGGCAAATAATTGAAAGGAGTGAAGTGACATGGTATCAAGAAAAGATGCAAACAAGGCTCGCCTGAAGAGACACAAGAGAGTCAGAGCCAAAATCTCCGGTACTGCAGAGCGTCCGCGTCTGGCTGTGTATCGCTCGAACGCGAACATCAGCGCACAGATCATCGACGATGTGAAGGGCGTGACGCTGGTCAGCGCTTCCACTTTCGGTCAGGGCTTTGAGGGCAACGGCGGCAACAAGGCGGCGGCTCGCGAGATCGGCAAGCGGATCGCGGAGAAGGCAGTAGCAGCGGGAATTACCGAGGTCGTGTTCGACCGCGGCGGTTACCTGTATCACGGACGTGTATCGGAACTGGCTGAAGGCGCTCGCGAGGGCGGTCTGAAGTTCTGATTTTCCGGTTTATACACTGTTCAACAAACTTACGTTTATTGAATATTTTGGAGGAAGAAAATGGCTGACAAATTTAATCCCGCTGAGCATGATCTGAAAGAATCGCTCATCGCGCTCAACCGTGTATCCAAGACGGTCAAGGGCGGTCGTATTGCCCGCTTTGCGGCGCTGATGGTCGTCGGTGACGGCGCAGGTCACGTCGGAGTGGGTCTTGGCAAGGCGGCTGAAGTTCCGGAAGCAATCCGCAAGGGAATTGAGGACGCAAAGAAGAATATGGTAACGGTTGCGCTGAAGGGCACTACCATTCCGCATCAGGTTACGGGCGTGTTCGGCGCAGGAAAGGTTCTCCTGAAGCCGGCTGCTCCCGGTACCGGTATCATCGCAGGCGGCAAGGTCCGTATGGTTCTCGAAGCTGCCGGCATCAAGAATATCCGCGCAAAGTGCCTGCGCTCCAACAATCCGACCAACGTCGTCAAGGCGACGATGGAAGGTCTGAAGGAGCTTCGCACGGCTGAGGAGGTCGCGAAGATCCGTGACATCCCCACCGAGCAGGTCAAGGGTTGAGCAGGAGGTGCAGAGCATGAAAAAAGTGACACTGACAAAGAGCCTCATCGGCGCGAAGCCGAACCAGAAGGCGACTGCAAAATCCCTGGGACTTGCCAAGATCGGCGACTGCATCGTTCACAAGGACGACGCGGTGCTTGCCGGTAAGGTGAAGATCCTTGCGCATCTCGTAACGGTGGAAGCCGTTGAAAATGCTTAAAGGAGGGAAACGCAGATGAAACTTCATGAACTCACTCCCGCAGAAGGTTCTGCCCGCGCTGCATGGCGCAAGGGCAGAGGAACCGGTTCCGGCAACGGAAAGACGGCAGGCAAGGGACACAAGGGTCAGAACGCACGCTCCGGCGGCGGTGTCAGACCCGGTTTCGAGGGCGGTCAGTTCCCGATCTACAGACAGCACCCCAAGAGAGGCTTCAAGAATCACTTCGCAAAGAACTATGCGATTGTGAACGTTGCGGATCTTGAGAAGTTCGTGGACGGAACGGAGGTCGATCTCGACGTTCTGATGGCGGCGAAGATCGTTCGCAAGCCCATGGACGGTCTGAAAGTGCTCGGCAACGGCGAGCTGACAAAGAAACTGACAGTGAAAGCGGCGGTCTTCTCGGCGGCTGCCAAGGAAAAGATCGAGGCAGCGGGCGGTAAGGCAGAGGAGGTATAATTATGAATCAGATGATCCAGACCTTCAGAAATGCTTGGAAGATCGCTGATATCCGTAAGAAACTCCTCTTTACCCTGTTCATCGTGCTGATCTACCGCATCGGCGCAAACCTCTATGTTCCGTTTGTGGATACCGACCAGCTTCTGTTTGTGAAAACCTATCAGAACGCGATGTCCGCCGGTATCTTTCAGCTTGTCAACATGTTCTCGGGCGGCGCTTTCGAGCAGGCAACCCTGTTTGCTCTGTCGGTTTCGCCGTATATCACCGCGTCCATCGTCATGCAGCTGTTGACCATCGCCATTCCTTATCTGGAGAACCTCTCCAAGGAAGGCGAGGAAGGAAAGAAGAAGATCAATGCCTACACCCGCGTTGTGACTGCGATTCTCGCGGTCATCACGGCGTTCGGCTATGTGACCATGCTGAATTCCTACGGCTGCCTTGCAGTCAGCAAGAGCGAGGACGGCGCACTCTACTATTTCGCATATGTCGTGATGATTGCCTGCTTCTGCGCGGGCGCAGCGATCATTATGTGGATGGCGGAGCGCATTAACGAAAAGGGCATCGGCAACGGTATCTCCATCATCCTGTTCGCGAACATCATTTCGCGCGGCAGCACGATGGTCACCGCGCTGATCGCACTCCTGAAGGATGCAAACGGACAGTTCCTCTCCGGTTGGAGACTGGCGCTCGGAATCCTGTGGATCATTCTCTTCGTCGCGGTTGCGGTCGCGGTGGTGGGACTGATCGTCTGGTTCACCAACTCCGAGGAGCGTATCCGCATCCAGTACGCGAAGAAGGTCGTCGGACGCAAAATGTACGGCGGTCAGACCAGCAACCTGCCCCTCAAGATGAACATGGCGGGCGTGATGCCGATCATCTTCGCAAGCTCCATTGTTTCCATTCTGCCGACCATCGCGAACTTTTTCGGCGAGAGCAACGGCTTTCGCAAGTTCGTGACCAACTATCTCGGAACTAACACGCCCGTGTATATCCTCCTGTATCTGGTGTTCCTGTTCCTGTTCTCCTACTTCTACATTATGATTTCGTTCAACCCCGTTGAAGTGGCGAACAACATTCAGAACAACGGCGGGTCGATCAAGGGCTACCGTCCCGGTGCTGAGACCGCAAACTATATCAAGAGACACCTCAATCGCATTACCGCGATCGGTGCCGTGTTCCTCTCCGTGATTGCGTGCGTGCCGATGATCGTCGGCGTGTTCGTGACCAATACGGCGGTTTCCACGCTTCTGACCTTCGGCGGCTCTTCGCTGCTGATCGTGGTCGGCGTTGCGCTCGAAACGGTTCGTTCGGTTGAGGCGCAGATGAAGCTGCGGAATTACAAGGGCTTCCTTGACTGATACGCGAGAAAGGATTCATCGTTTTATGAATATGATCTTACTGGGAGCACCCGGTGCGGGCAAAGGTACCCAATCCGCGAAAATCTCCGAAAAATATCACATTCCCGCAATCGCAACCGGAGACATTCTCCGCAGTGCGATGAAAAACGAGACCGAGCTGGGCAAGGCGGCGAAATCCTACGTGGAGGCGGGCAAGTTAGTTCCGGATGAAGTCGTGATCGGCATCATCAAGGAATATCTTGCTACCGACGCGTGCAAAAACGGCTTCATTCTGGACGGCTTCCCGCGCTCTATCCCGCAGGCGAAAGCACTGGACGAGATGGGCGTTCGGATCGACGTGGTTCTGAACATTGAGGTCGAGGACGAAAAGATTGTCGAGCGCATGAGCGGGCGGCGCGTCTGCTCATGCGGCGCGTCCTATCATGTGAAGCATAATCCTCCCAAGACCGAGGGGGTTTGTGACAAGTGCGGAGAGGCGCTGTACGTCAGAGCCGACGACTCCGCAGAAACCGTAAAGAACAGACTTGCAACCTTCCACGCACAGACCGAGCCGCTTAAGGAATATTATTCCGCAAAGGGCAACCTCGTGACCGTGCACGGACAGGAAGAGGTAGCGGACACCACGGCGCTCGTATTCGAGGCGCTCCGTCCGTTCGAGGCAAGAAAATGATCCACCTGAAGAATTCGCAGGAAATTTCCGCGATGAAGGACGCGGGACGTATTACGGGCGAGGCACTGTTGGTCGCCCGTGATATGATCCGCCCCGGCGTCAGCACCTATGAAATCAACCAAGCGATCGAACGCTATATCCGGAAGTGCGGCGCTGAGCCGACCTTCCTCGGGTACGGCGGATTCCCCGCAAGCGCCTGCATCAGCATCAACGACGAGATCATCCACGGAATCCCCTCCAAAAAGCGGATTCTCAAGGAAGGCGACATCGTCAAGATCGACACGGGCGCAACCTATCACGGCTACGTCGGCGATTCGGCAAGAACCGTTCCGGTCGGAACGGTCAGCGCCGAGGCGGAAAAGCTGATCAAGGTCACGCGGGACAGCTTCTTCGCAGGGGTCGGACAGGTGAAGGTCGGGAATCGGTTGGGCGACGTCGGTCACGCGATTGACGCACTGGTCGTGGAGAACGGCTTCAGCACCGTCAGACGCTATGTCGGACACGGCATCGGGACTGATATGCACGAAGCGCCGGACGTTCCGAACTACGGAACGGCGGGCAGAGGTATCCGGCTTTGCGCGGGCATGACGATCGCGATTGAACCGATGGTAAACGTCGGAACGTTTGAGGTTCGGGAAATGCCGGACGGCTGGACGGTCAAAACCGCGGACGGCGCGCTTTCGGCGCACTACGAAAACACCGTGGCGCTGACGAGCGACGGCGTACTGATCCTCACATTGGTGGAAAAAGATTTCTAAGTCACAAACCGAATCAGTTAGCAGGTAAGGAGGGATTATTCTGGCACAGAAGGATGATGTCATCGAGTTTGAAGGCGTGGTCGTGGAAGCGCTCCCGAACGCGTGCTTCCGGGTCAAGCTCCCGAACGGACATATGGTGACAGCGCATATTTCCGGCAAGCTGAGAATGAATTATATCAAGATACTGCCCGGTGACCGCGTGACCATTGAAGTGTCGGTTTACGACCTGACAAAGGGACGCATCACATGGCGTGCGAAATGAGCCGCGACCGCGGGAAACCGAAGGTGCGGCACCACAACAAAGCAAGAAAGGTACGGTAGGGACAATGAAGGTAAAACCATCCGTCAAGAAGATCTGCGAGAAGTGCAAGATCATCAAGAGAAAAGGCAAAATCATGGTCATCTGCGAAAACCCGAAGCACAAGCAGAGACAGGGTTGAGTGACCTGACCAAAATCAACAGAGAGGTGAAAAAAGAGAATGGCTCGTATAGCTGGTGTTGATATTCCGAACAACAAGCGCGTCGAGATCGCCCTGACCTATATCTACGGAATCGGGCGCAAGAGCGCAAACGACATCCTCGCCAAAACCGGTATCAATCCCGATACCCGCGCGAAGGATCTGACCGAGGACGAGGTCGCGAAGCTCCGTGACGAAATCGAAAACTCTTACACCGTTGAGGGTGACCTCCGCCGTGATGTTGCTCTGAACATCAAGAGAATGGTGGAGATCAACTGCTATCGCGGTATCCGTCACAGAAAGGGTCTGCCGGTCAGAGGTCAGCGGACCAAGACCAATGCGAGAACCCGCAAGGGTCCCGCAAAGACCATCGCTAACAAGAAGAAGTAAAGGAGTGGCATAAAATGGCTAAAGTTGCAGCAACAGCAAAAAAAGTTGTGAAGAAGCGCCGCGAGAGAAAGAACATTGAAAAAGGTTCTGTTCACATCCAGTCGACCTTCAACAACACGATCGTTACCATTTCGGATGCCGAGGGCAATGCGATTTCGTGGGCGTCTGCCGGTGAGCTGGGCTTCAAGGGATCGAGAAAGTCTACTCCGTTCGCCGCACAGTCCGCGTCGGAAACCGCCGCTAAGATCGCGATCGATCACGGTCTGAAAACGGTTGAGGTGTTCGTCAAAGGACCCGGTGCCGGACGGGAATCCGCTATCCGCGCGCTGGAAACCGTCGGACTCCAGATCACTCTGATCAAGGACGTGACGCCGATCCCGCACAACGGTTGCAGACCGCCTAAGCGCAGACGCGTATAATTTCGGGAGGTACAAACATTATGGCAAGATATACAGGACCTGTATGCAGACTGTGCCGCAGAGAAGGCACCAAGCTCTTTCTGAAGGGCGACCGCTGCACCACCGGCAAGTGCGCACTGGACCGCAGAAGCACGGTTCCGGGTCAGCATGGCGCCGCAAACAAGAAAGTCAGAGAGTACGGAATGCAGCTTCGCGAGAAGCAGAAGACCAGAAGATACTACGGCGTGCTGGAGAAGCAGTTCGTCAACTACTTTGAAGAGGCTGACCGCAAGGAAGGCATGACGGGCGAGAACCTGATCTGCCTGCTTGAGAGACGTCTGGACAATGTCGTTTACAGAATGGGCTTTGCGGCGTCCCACAAGGAAGCGCGCCAGTTGGTTCTGCACGGACATTTCACGCTCAACGGCAAGAAGGTCAACATTCCTTCGCTGATCGTCAAGGCAGGCGATGTCATCGCCGTCAAGGAGTCCAGCCGTTCGTCCGAGAAGTTCAAGGCTCTGGCGGAGTCTGCGGCTACGCATCACGCTCCGAAGTGGCTGGAAGTCAAGGCTGACGCGTTCACCGCAAAGGTTACCGCGCTTCCCGCAAGAGAGGACGTTGACTTCGACTTCAACGAACAGCTTATCGTCGAGCTTTATTCCAAGTAATCCGCCCCGTTCCAGATCGGTTCGGCGCGCGCGTTGCGCATGACCGAATCGGGTTCGCAAGCTATCATTTTTGAATAAAAGGAGGTTTATTTGGAATGATCGAGATCGAAAAGCCCAATATCACGACGTCTGATCTGAGTGAAGACGGCAGACACGGAATCTTCATTGTTGAGCCTCTCGAGCGCGGCTACGGAATCACGCTGGGCAACTCCCTGCGCAGAGTTCTCATCAGCTCGCTTCCGGGTGTGGCGGTAACGAATATCAAGATCGACGGCGTTTTGCAGGAATTTTCCACGATTCCGGGCGTGACCGAGGATGTGACCGAGATCGTCCTGAACGTCAAGGGTATCACGGCGAAGTTGCACTGCAACAGCCCCAAGACCGTTATCATTGACGTGACCGGTGAACGCGATGTCACCGCGGGCGATATCAAGCAGGACTCGGATATCGAAATCCTCAATCCCGAGCACCATATCGCAACGGTGGGCGAGAACGAGCGCTTCTACATGGAGTTGACTTTCGCGCACGGTCGCGGCTATGTCTCGCAGGAGAGAAACAAGCAGCTGCACGCGCAGACGCTCGGCGTTACGGCGTTCGCGCCGATCGGTACGATTTATACCGATTCCATCTACACGCCGGTCTACAATGTCAAGTACACGGTGGACAACACGCGTGTGGGCAGTAACATCACGGATTACGATAAACTCACGCTGGAAGTTCTGACCAACGGAACGATTTCCGCCAAGGAAGCGGTTTCGCTGGGCGCCAAGATCCTCAACGAGCATCTCAACCTGTTTGTGGATTTGTCCGATGAAGCAAAGAAGGCAGAGATCATGGTCGAGAGAGAAGAGACCATCAAGGAAAAGGTCCTTGAGATGACCATTGAGGAGCTTGACATGTCCGTTCGTAGCTTCAACTGTTTGAAGCGCGCGGGCAT
Organism: Eubacterium sp. CAG:180; assembly: GCA_963628215.1. Classification (GTDB taxonomy): domain Bacteria; phylum Bacillota; class Clostridia; order Oscillospirales; family CAG-272; genus UMGS1865. Next base: position 2,954 of record CAVGEJ010000036.1, on the reverse strand, counting down.
TGACACGGTGGAGGATCTGACCAACCGCACCGAGGAGGACATGATCAAGGTTCGTAACCTCGGTAAGAAATCTCTGGAGGAGGTCATCCAGAAGCTGCACAGCCTGGGTCTTGACCTGCGCAGAGAAGAGGAATAAGCGTCGGATCGCACAACGCAACAAGATGAAATACTTTTCCTATACAGCAGAAGGAGGGAAATCAAATGCCCGGAACAAGAAAACTCGGCAGACCGACCGCGCACAGAGTAGCGATGCTGCGCGGAATGGTCACCTTACTGCTTGAGAACGGACAGATCGAAACCACGCTCGCAAGAGCCAAGGAAGTCCGCTCGATGGCAGAAAAAATGATTACACTCGGCAAAAAGAACACGCTGGCAAGCCGCCGTGCGGCTCTGGCTTATATCACCAAGGAGAGCGTGGTGACGAAGCTGTTCACCGAGATCGCTCCGTCCTACGCAGATCGCAACGGCGGTTACACCCGCATTCTCAAGCTTGGCAACCGCAGAGGTGACGCGGCTGAGATGGCAATCGTTGCACTGGTGAAGGACGAAAAGGCTGTGGAGACCGCTCCTGCGACCACCGCAACCGAAGCCCCGAAGGCAGAGGCAACCGAGGCTGCTTCCGCCGAGAAGGCGCTTGCAAAGAAGCCTGCGGCAAAGAAGACCACCGCGAAGAAGGCTGCCGACGGCGAGACTGCGGCAAAGAAGCCTGCGGCGAAGAAGACCACGACCGCAAAGAAGGCAGCTGCCGCTGACGGCGAAGCTGCTCCCGCAAAGAAGCCCGCGGCGAAGAAAACCACCGCGAAGAAGGCAACTGCGGCTGACGGTGAGGCTGCTCCCGCAAAGAAGCCCGCTGCAAAGAAAACCACCAAAAAGGCAGAGGAAACTCCCGCCGAGTAAGGGGGATGCGTGGGGACGCGCCGGAGGGAACTTTTGAGAAAAGTTTCCCTCTGGACCTCCCTCAAAACTTTCAACGCAACAAAAGAGGAAGCCGACCAACGGTCGGCTTCCTTTTTTGCGTTGTGCTTTATTTGAGCGTGAACAGGACGTAGACGGTTTTACCGTTTTCAACGTCGGAGAATAGAAGCTTGTTGTCATACTCATGGATCAGGGTCATTTGCGTTTTGCTCTTATAGACCGAAGTGCCGCTGGGCGCATAATAGGTGGTTTCTCCGTTCGAGGCGGTCACGGCGTAGTATTCATCCTCAAAGACCGCATTGTCGGTGGAGCGGATCTCGGTCATGTTGCTTTTGGTTGTTCTGTTGAAGCGGATGTAATCCGTGCCCTTGGAGAGAATTGCGCAGGTTTCATAGACCTTTTCCAACTTGTAGCCTTCTTTTCCGTAGTCGAACAGGAGGTTATAGTTTGCGTCGTAGAGTTTGTTGCCCGCAACGATGTACTGCCCGAGCACAAGGTCTACCGTGCTCATATCGCGGAGCAGGTTGCCCTCGCCGTCGATGTAGAAGGTCTGGTCGCCGCGCGTTTCGTAGGCGTACACGCCGTCCGCCACGGGATAGGGGATGCCGCTCAAGCCCTTGTACTGCTCGCTCAGGTTGCAGGTCACGCTACCGCTGCCGTCCATCAGAACCCAGACCGAGGTCTGCAGCATTTTGTCCTTGATCGGGGCGATGCAGGCGAGATTCGTTACTTTTTCGGTGAAGGTGACGCCGGTTGCTTCCTTGGCTTCGTCGCGATCTTCCTGCGTGAACGGGATAATGTTGCCAACCAGATAGTCAAAGGAAATTTCCTTCGCGGCTTTCTTCTCCGCCTGCCACAGGTAGGTTTTCAGTTGGAGTTTTTCGCCGTCCTCGCTGTAATCGTACTTGGACGCATCATCGGGGAGGGGTCTTTGCTGTTGAATCAGCACGTTTCCGTTTTCAAGCAGATAGTATTGGGTATGCTCGGCTTCCTCATAGATGTAAATGTCGTAAAACGCGCCGTTGAAATCGTAGACGCTGAAACTGCCGCTGCCGAAGTCGTAGTAGCGGTCTCCCATCTTTTTCTCGAATTTGGAGACATGGTTTGCAAGCGCGCTGACCGAGCTGACCTCGCTCAGCGTTTCGCCGTTTGCACGGTAGACCAGATCCTCAAAGACCAGCAGGTCAAGGATATTCGACGGCAGGGCTGTTCGGTTTCGCTTTCTGCGGTTTTCAGCAGTTTACCGTCCGCCTGATACAGCGACGTTTTGTAGGTGCTGTCCGTCCGGAAGCAGAGCGCGAAGCAACGCGCTTTGCCGATTTCAAACGTTCTCAGGTCAACCGTGGAATTATCCGCCGGCAGGCTGCTTTGCAGGATTTCTTTTTCCGCCACCATATCATAGACTTTGACGGTTGTGCCGTTTTTGGTCAGGACGAATCCGTGCCCTTCCGTAAAGGGGCTTTCGAGCGTGACTTTCTGCGCTTTGTTCAGGACGGGTTCGTGTTCTGCGTAAGTGCCTTCGTAAAGGTCTTTCGGTTTTCCGCTCGTCGCGGATTTGCAGGACGAGGCTGTCAGCAACAGCAGGATCGAGCAAAGGACAAGGGCAAGTGTTCGCAGGTGTTTCATTTTCTGATCCTCCAATGTTTTTTGCTCCCGCTTTCTGCGGTGCTACTCCCATTATATCACACTTCTGCTCTTTTGTCAATATTCGGGGAAGGGAAAGGGGAAGACCTTGGAGGGAGAGAGCCCCCTCTTGAAAGAGGGGGCTCTCTCCCTCCAAGCCTCCCTCTCTCACCGAGAACTTCCCCCATGTCCCCGCCGCTTAGGAAGCGAAGATTTGTTTCGCTTTTTGGAAGCGGCGGGGATATGGGGGAAGTTTTTTGTGTTTGGGGAGGCAAGAATTTGTTGCAGAGTGCGGCTTTGCACTCGTTTTGTGGGTGGGAAGCGTGAGGTTTTGTAAGCGTTGCGTGGGTGCAGATTTATCCCCCCTCATCAGTCGCTTGCGCGACAGCTTCCCCCCAAGGGGAAGCCTTTTTGCA
>CAVGEJ010000035.1:0-19451 GCA_963628215.1 Eubacterium sp. CAG:180 | reverse complement strand
CGCGCGGTCATTGAAGCCAATGCCAAGGAAGGTATCTACCGTAGCAATCAAGCACCTTACGGCTATATCAAGGGTGACGATGATAAACGACTTCCTATCGTTGACAGTGAAGCGGCGGCTTATGTGCGGAGAATGTTTGAAATGCGGGCGTCGGGAATCAGCCCCAACCATATTGCACAGACCTACAACAATGAGGGCATCCTTCCGCCGGGAGACTATAAGGAGCAGAAGTTCGGTATTCCGAACACACGCAAGTCTCACCATTTATGGTCAAGTTCCACAGTGAAGCAGGTTTTGACTAACCCAATTTACCTCGGGCATATGGTTCAGCTGAAAACGACCAACGTATCCTACAAGAACAAAAAGCAGATCAAGCGTGATCCCGAGGATATGGTATGGGTTTACAACACCCACGAAGCCATTGTGACACAGGAATTGTGGGACAGGTGCCGTGAGATGGAAGCGTCGGTCAGCCAGGGCAAAAAGAACAAAACGGGATATGTCAATCCGTTATCGGGGCTGGTTTACTGCGCCGATTGCGGGAACAAGATGTATATCAAATGGAATAACACCCGACACAAGAGAACAGACCCCCGTACCTATCACCGTGAGAACTTCACCTGCGGTGCGTATTCCAAATTCGGGGAGAGAGCTTGTACAAGCCACTATATTCAGATCAAGATTTTGAACCAACTTGTTCTTGCAGACATTCGCTCCAAAATGAGTCTTGTCCTTGCCGATGAAAAGCGTGCGAGAGAGGAATTCCTCAGCCGTAACGAACAGCAGAACACTGCCGAAGCCAACGCCGACAAAAGGAAGCTGACGCAATCCGCGCGCAGGCTCGCCGAGCTGGACAAGCTGATCGGCTCGGTTTACGAGGACAAGGTGCTGGGCAAGATTCCCGAAGAAGTCTGTATCCACCTGCTGGAAAAATACCAAGCTGAAAAGAAGTCTCTCTCGGAAACGGTCACCGCGCTGGAGCAGAAGGCGCAGACCGTCCGTGATGATGCGGCAAACGCCGATGAATTCATCCGTAGGCTGAAAGCCTATATGGAAATTCCCGAGCTGACCCGTGAGATGTGCCTGGAGCTGATTGAATTCATCACCGTTGACGAGTGCCCCGGTAAGTACAGCAAGGCACCGAGGGAAATACACATTTACTACAAGCTGATCGATAAGAGATCCTCCGCCGAGCAAAAAGCCGCGTGGGAAACAAGCCAAAATAATTCAGTGTGACGATTTTTGATGTTCACTACGGTTTATCTCTCGGAATATTTTTAGACCCCTTCGGTCTACCCATTCTCTCACATCCCTTCCGCGCGTAATGATCGAAAAAATACTCTGTTTCTATTATTTTACAGGGATAACAGGCATAAAAAAAGCCCCGATTGGTTCAAAATCGGGGGTAAATGGTTCAACTTTTTGTATTTTCGGAGTATTTCAGGGAAAAAGAAAAAGGACACCTGTTGCAGGCATCCTTTGGGTGCGGTTTTGGATTTTCGATGTAACAAAAAATGTAACAAAACGGGTCAAAATCGGTGTAAATCGGTGTAACACGGGAATAGAAACCCCAACATCTTGTGTGTAAACGGTGTATTTACCACAAAATATTGGGGTTTCCAGATACTGGTGGAGACAGATGGATTCGAACCAACGACCTCATGCATGTCAAGCATGCGCTCTAACCAACTGAGCTATGCCTCCGCTCCCGTTGCGCTTTGCCTTTCGGCTTCGGCTGAGGTCTGCCTTCTTTTTCGCAACGGATATATTATATCACATTTCCTCCCGGATTGCAAGGGGTTTTGCGAAAGTTTTTTCGGATTTTTTTCGCCTTTCGGGGGCTGAAGAATCCTTATTTTCCCTTTTCATCCTGCTTTTTCTTCTTTTCGGCTTTGGCGGCTCGTCTGACGCGCTTTTTGATCCGTCTTAGATCTCCGAGCATTTTCACGCTGTCCCGCATCAGTCGGATTTTCGACTCGCGGTGGTTGATGATCCGCACGGGCAGTTCCTTGACCCGATAGCCCAATTGATCCGCCCACATCAGCGCCTCAAAGTCGAATGCGAAGCCGTCGGTCTCGCATCGGCTGAAGAGTTCCTTTGCCGCTCTTTGGGTAAACGCTTTGCATCCGCACTGCGAATCTGACAGCCGAAAACTGCCCATCAGGCAGAGAACCCGGATATAGATTTTGGACGCGATCTTCCGCATGAAAGTATAGCCTTCGTAGCCGTCCTTTCCGATATTCCGCGATCCGATGACAACGTCACAATCGGGGTTCGCTTCAAACGCGTCCGCAACCCGTCCGATGACCTCTGTTCCGTAAGCGAGGTCCGCGTCGGTGAACATGACATAGTCCCCCTCTGCCGCCAGCATGGCGGTTCGGACGGCACAGCCCTTCCCTCTGTTTTTCTCATAGCCGACCACTCTGACGCGCGGCAGATTCAGCTGTCGCACGATATCCGCCGAGCCGTCGGTGCTTCCGTCATCGCTGAAGAGCAGTTCATAGTCCTCCCCAAAGCGCCGATCCAACGCCTCGGTCAGCGTTTTGGCGGTTGCGGCGATGATGCCGCTTTCATTGTACATCGGGATGCAGACCGAAATCTTCATGCCTCTCCGTCCTTTCTGTAAAGGAAAATGTCAAAGTCATACGCCGTTTGCAGGGAATCGAGTCCCTGCAGTCTGGCGCGATCCTGTTCGCGGGTTCTCCAGTAGTATGGGGTCATGGAGAACAGCGCCCCGATCATGTCCGCGCCCTCGACCGTCATCTCCCCTGTCAGCCGCTCGCGGCGGACAAGCGTCATGCTCTGCGGCAGGTCGGCGCGCCCCTCGTTGACCGTCGGGGTATCGTAGAGCGCCCGTTTCAGTCCCATCAGGTGCTCTTTCCCCGCGCCGACCAGAAGCAGATATCCCCCGTCCCGCAGAACGCGCAAAAATTCCGTCTCGGCACAGGGCGCGAACAGGGAGGTCACGGCATCCGCCGCCTTGTCCGCCACGGGCAATTCAAACAGACTGCACACCGCAAAGCCCGCGCCGCTCCCCATCCGGTTTGCCGTTTTGGCGGCGTGGTCGATTCCGTCCCGCGACAGGTCTGCGCCAAGGACGGTCCGTCCCGCCGCCATGCGGTTGGTGTAATAGCCTTCGCCGCAACCTGCGTCCAGTACGATTTTCGCACCGATTTCGTCCAGAATCCGGTTCACGCGCTCGGAAAGCGGCGCATAATAGCCCGCCTCGTGAAAGGCGCTTCTGGCGCGAACCGACGCCTTTGCGTCCCCCGTTTTGCCGTCGCGGCTGAAATTGAGGTAGCCGCTTTTGGAAAAATCGTAGCAGTGCCGCCGCTCCCCATGGCAGAAAAAACTCTTTCCGTCCGCCGTTTTCTCGCCTGCCGCGCCGCAGACGGGGCAACGGAGCAGAGCCGTAACCGATGCCGTCATACCGTTCCTCCTGTTTCGTTTGTCGGGCGCTCTGTTCCTTCGGGCGGTGCCGAAACCGGCAACTCAAACCAGAAAGACGAGCCGTGTCCGACCTTGCTGTCCACGCCATAAGCGGCGTTGTGAACCTCCAGAATCTCCTTTGCAATCGACAACCCGAGTCCCGTGCCGATGCGGGCGATTCTGTGCACCTTGTCCACCTTATAATAGCGATCCCAGATCAGCGGGATCTCGTCTGCGGGAATCCCCGCGCCGGTGTCGCGCACCTCGATGCGCACCTTTTCGTCATGTACGCTTTGCCGCACGGTGACCGAAAGATCCTCGCCCGTGTAGTTGATGGCGTTGTTGATAAGGTTATAGACCACCTGCAGAATCATGCCGCGGTCGGCAAAGACGGGCACGTCGCAATCCGCTTCCAGACGGATGGCATAGCCCTGCGCCTTGGTAAAAGCTTCGTAGCGGGTCATCACCTCGCGGATGACTGCGGTCAGGTTAAAGAATTCCATCATCGGACACCGCACGCCCGACTGGATGCGGGAAAGATCCAACAGGTCGCTGACCAGTTCGGAAAGATGCTCGGTTTCGTCGATGATGATCTGGATATTTTCGGGGGTGTTTTCCCCGGGGATATCGCGCATGGTCTCGCCATAGCCGCGGATTAAGGTCAGCGGGGTGCGCAGATCGTGCGAAATGTTGGCAATCAGTTCCTTCTGAAGCCTGTCGGTGCGCGCCAGTTCCTGCGCGGCAAAGCTGAGGGACGCGGCAAGTTCCTGCGTTTCGCGGTAGCCGTGCCTGTCCTCAAACTGCGCGTTGTAGTTCCCTGCGGCAAGCTGTTTTGCCGCCGCATTCATGCGGATAATCGGGCGCGTGATGTGATGCGAGATCACCAACGTCAGGAACAGCGCCGAAAGGAACACAATCAGGCTCAGCCAGAACAGCTGGTGCTGAATGGTCCGTACGGTTGCTTCCAACGGGACAAGCGACGTGCTGAGCAACAGCAGATACTGCACGTTGTCCGCCTCGCAGACCCGAACCGAAAGCAGGTTCATCATCTCCGAGGTGACGCCTTCCTCGCGGCATGTGCCCGTGAGTTCCTGCCAGAAATTCTGCGTGACCTCATAGCCGCCGAAAGTAACCTTGGTCAGATACGTTCCGTCCTGCTCCGAAGCAAGGCGGTAGAGCTGCTCCAATCGTTCGGCGGGAACGCTCCACAGCCCTCCCGCGCCTGTTCCCGCTGACTGCGAGAGGATTTTTGTGCCCTCCATGCCTTCGATTCGGTAGACCGAAACCGAGACGAGTTCGTCAACCGAGAGGCGGAACGCCACGTCGGAAAGTTCCTCCGTTCCCACCGCGGCAATCAGTTTGTTGCCCGCGTTTTCCAGATCGCGCCGCCGCACCTGCTCGTACACGACGTTAATCAGCACCACCTCAAACAGCCAGAACAGAATGAGGATGACAAGCAGAAAGCAGAGAATGGCGCGGGTCAGGTAGCCCCAAAGGCTTGTATGCGGGCGTTTTTCGGATTCGGTTTTGCTCATGTGCCCTCAAACCGATATCCAACGCCGCGCAGCGTTACAATGTACCGCGCATAGCGCCCGAGACTCTTGCGCAGAAGCTTGATATGCGTATCCAGTGTGCGCGCGTCTCCGTAGAAATCGTAGCCCCAGACCTCGCACAGCAGTTTCTCCCGCGACAGGGCAATATTGCGGTTGGAGAGCAGATAGAAGAACAGATCGTATTCCTTGGGCGACATCTCCACGCGCTGACCGTCGATATAGACCAACCGCGCGGTCAGATCCGCCTTCAGCCCGCCGTTGTCCAACTCCACCACCACATTGGGGGCTTTGTCGGTGGTAGGATCTTTTTTGGCAACCCGCTTCATGATCGCGTCCACGCGGAGCATCAGTTCCTTTGGGGAAAACGGCTTGACCACATAATCGTCGATTCCGACTTCAAAACCGTTAATGCGGTCATACTCCTCCCCTCTTGCCGACAGCATGATAATCGGGGTCTGCGTGATCTTGCGGATCTCGCGACACGCCGAAAAGCCGTCCAACTCGGGCATCATGATGTCCATAATGATGATATCGTAGGTATTGGAGCGGCACAGGAGCACCGCCTGCATACCGTCCGCCGCCTCGGTGACCTCGTGCCCCTCGAATTCGGCGTACTTGCGGATGATCCCGCGGATGCGGGCTTCGTCGTCAACGACCAGAATGTGATACATACTTCCGTCCTGCCTTTATGCTTATTTTTCAGTCTGTAAATTGAACGTTTGTCCGTGACGTGAGATTTTCGGGCACGTATTGGGGAATCTCAAACGAAACGGTCTGCGCTTCCTCCGAGGTATCCCTCATGTAGGTCAGCGTGAGCGTATCGCCTGCCTTGAGATTTGCCACCGCCGCTTCGTATTCCGCCTCGGTTGCAACCGCCGTCCCGTTGACCGTCAGAATGCGGTCGCGGTTCTTCAGTTCGGTGCAGTTCTTGGAGGAAACGACATACAATCCGACAGAAGTCAGCTTGTATTTCCACCTGTAGTACTGATAGTTGCTCTGGTTGACCTCCAGAAGCGTGATCCCGATATCGGGAACGCCCTGCACATAGCCGTATTGGATCAGATCCTTTTCCACCTCATACGCGGTATCGATCGGAATCGCGAACGCCAGTCCTTCCACGCCCGATTCCGCATACTTCGCGTTGACAATGCCGATCAGTTCGCCCTTGAGGTTGAACAGTCCGCCGCCCGAGTTGCCGGAATTGATCGCCGCGTTGGTCTGGAGCAGGGTCATCGTTCCGTTATCGGTCTTGATCTGCCGCGCCTTGGCGCTGATGATGCCGTCGGTTACCGTTCCGCCGAGCGTTCCGAGCGGGTTTCCGATGGCGACGACGTGCTCCCCGACCACCAGATTCTCGCTGATGCCGTGCGTTGCGGCGGTCAGCGGCTCGGATTCCAACGGCTCGATTTTCAGCACTGCCAGATCCGTTCCCGAATCCGTTCCCACCGTTGCCGCAAGATACGGATTGGCGCAGTTGTTCACCGTCACCGAAATTTTGGTCGCGCCCTCCACCACATGGTTGCAGGTGAGGATATAGCCCTTATCCGAAATGATAACGCCGCTCCCCGCGCTGGTGCTCCGCCCCGACGAGGCATTGATGACCACCACCGCGTCCTGCACCATCCGCGCGACCGATGAAATGGAGTACGCGTCCTCCCCCGCCGAGCCGTAGGGGGAGAATTCGGTCTCCGAACGGTTGAGAAGCGAGGACGGATCTTTGTTCAGCACCGAGCCGGAATCGGGCGCGGGGACGGAAGTCCCGTTCTGCGCGCTCCGCACAATGCTGTTATACGCCATGGTCGCGCCGCCAACGCCTGCGGCGAAGGACAGGAGCACGCAAAGAACCACGGTCAGAATCGGGATTGCGCCGCTCCGCCGCGGGGGCTTCTCGGGTTTCCATCCGTTTCCGCCGTTCTGCGGTTCGTAGCTGTATGTGTAACCGCTCCCGTTTTGCTGTCCACTCGAGCCGAAGCCGCCCGGACCTGTGTCAAAGCCCATGCGATCCGATTTTCTGTCTTCGTACATAAAAAGACTCCTTTTTCTCGAGGAAACCCTGACAGTCTCCCCACAATATAGTTTGAGTATAGCCTTTCAATGTGAAGATTACATGATGTTGGCTGAAAAAGCCGCTGAAAATCCCGAAAAAGCTTGCTTTTCGGGGCGGAGTTTGATATAATATAGGTAGCGGGGGGCAAATACATTGCGGATAACCGAATGCGGCGCGTTCTTTCGGGCAATCGGCAATCCTTTTGGCGGCGGAGATTTATCCCCCCTCATCAGTCGCTAACGCGACAGCTTCCCCCCAAGGGGAAGCCTTCCTTACACTGTGCGAACATGGCAAATATCATTTTGTGTTGTGGTTTGCCTTTGCGAGCCGCCCTCATCCGTCGCCTGCGGCGCCACCTTCCCCCTCGAAGGGGAAGGCTTCCGTTGGTTCTGCAAACTATATAGAGAGTGCTTCAAACTTTATCCGCCCCAAAATATTCTTCAAAAGGCAAGTCTACTCTTCAAAAAGTAAATCCCAATGAAAAAGTCACGCACCATAGCCTTCCCCTTCGAGGGGGAAGGTGGCGCCGCAGGCGACGGATGAGGGCGGGCAAATTGCTCCCGCTCACCGACCTGTTGTGTAATACGAAAGGAATCTTGCCAAAAGGCTTCCCCTCGGGGGGAAGCTGTCGCGCAAGCGACTGATGAGGGGGGATAAATCTCCGCTCACCGGAATCAATTGATACTTTTATCTTGTTCTCCCCTACCATTATACCATAAAAAGCGGAGGAATGAAAGGGATGTTGGAATATTTATCCGAATATTTTTCGGGATGCGGAATCCGGCTGTTCGCACCGATTCCGCTTTCCGCCTGCCGGGTCGGACGGAAATACCTTTTGGATCGCGCGGAAATCGATCCGGCTTCCGGGACAGCGGTCATGCTGGCAATCCCCTACTTCACCCGCGCCGCCGCTGACCCCGCGCGGAATCTCTCCGCTTATGCTGTTCCGCGTGACTACCACCTCTTTTTCCGCGACCTGTTCGGGGATCTGCTCCCGCGCCTGCAGGAACGCTTCCCCGAGGAAAAATTCGCGGGCTTTGCCGACCACTCGCCGATTGACGAGCGCGACGCGGCGGCGCGGGCGGGGCTTGGTATCATCGGGCGGAACGGGATGCTCATCACAAAGCCCTATTCCTCCTATGTGTTTCTCGGAGAACTGATTACAACCAAAACCGTCCCCTGCGCCGCGCGGGAGATCGGCTATTGCGAGGATTGCGGCGCCTGCCGCCGCGCCTGCCCGATGGAAGCGATCGGAACGTGTCTCTCGGCGCTCACGCAGAAGAAAGGCGCGCTGACCGACGCGGAGGCGGAAAGCGTCCGCCGCTACGGAAGCGTTTGGGGCTGCGACATCTGCGGCGAGGTCTGCCCGCACACGCGCCGCGCCCTGCGGGAGGGAACGATCTACAGTGAAATTCCGTTTTTCTCGGAGCAGACAATCTCCCGCCTGTCGCTTGCCGGACTGGACGGGATGGACGAGGAGGAATTCCGCTCCCGCGCGTTCGCATGGCGCGGCAGGGAAACGGTGCGGCGGAATCTGTTATTGTTTGAAGGGGACAAGCCCCGAGGGGAGGAACGAGACGAATGCTGAATCTGATCTGCGGAACAGACGCGAACGCGCGGAACGAAGCGCTCACGCAGGCGGTACGCGCCGAGGTGGAGAACGGCAGACGTTGCTTCCTGCTCGTTCCCGAGCAACAGGCATACATCAGCGAAAAGCAGTTTGCCGATTCGCTTCCGCCGTATGCGGGACGCGCCTTTGAAATTCTCGGCTTTTCGCGGCTTGCCGATCGGGTCTTCCGTCAGCGCGGCGGTCCTGAACCCGCAAGCATCAAAAACGCCACGCGGTCGCTTCTGATGTGGGACACATTGCGCGAACTTGCCCCCACCCTGCGGCGCTACGGCGCTACGGGCAAGAGAGACACCGCGCTGACCGCAAAACTGCTGAAGGCGGTTACCGAACTGGAAAACAGCGGCGTGGAGGGCGACGCGCTCGAAAAAGCCGCCGGGGCACTCCCCGCCGACAGCGCGCTTCCCGACAAGTTGCGCGATCTTGCTGAAATTTACGCGGTTTTCCGTGAAAAATGTCGCCGCGCGACAGGTCCAGATCCATCGGAGCGGCTCTTGCTCCTTGAGGAAATGCTTCGCGCCGAACCGCTCCCGGCTGAAATTTCGGTTTTCGTCGACTCTTTCACCAGTTTCACCTCCCCCGAATACGGCATTCTGCGCAAACTGTTGCGCGGAGACCGCAACGTGACGGTCACGCTGTGTCTCGACCGTCCCTTTTCGCACGCGCCGCATTTTGCAAGCGTTGCCGAGACGGCACAGCGCCTGATCCGCATTGCGGCGGAGGTCGGCATCGAGGTGCGGCAGACTCTGCTTCCCGCGCCGTCGGGAATTCGTCCCGCGTCGCTCGAGGTGCTTGCAAACCGTCTCTGGGACTTCTCCGCCAAACGCCCCGCCCCGCTCCCGGATGGCGGCAGCGTGACCCTTTTGCGCGCCTCCAACCGCTACGAGGAAGCCGAGGCTTGCGCGCACAACATTCTTTCGTTAATCCGGGACGGCTACCGTTTCGGCGACGTTGCGGTCATGGTTCGCGACCCAGAGGCATGGCGCGGCATTCTTGACGCGGCACTTGAAAAGAGCGGGATTCCCTGTTTCTACTCCGAGCGCACCGAACTTGCCGCCAAGCCGCTTTCCCGTCTGGTTCTCTCGGCTGTCCGCGCGGCGGCGAGGGGGTATCGCACGCAGGATATCGTCACGTTGGTCAAAACAGGGCTTTCGGGCGCGGAGTTGCGCGACGTTGCCTTCTTCGAGGAATACTGCGAGACATGGCACATCACGGGCAAGCGCTTTTGCGACGATGTGTGGGAAATGAATCCCGACGGCTTGACCGACCGTCTCTCCCCGCGCGCCGAGGAAATTCTCGCGGCGGCGAATCGGGTTCGCGCGGTCGTAATGCCCCCGCTGATTGCGCTCTCGGAGGCGCTCAAAGACTCCGGGAAGATTGCCGACCGTTGCCGCGCGTTGTACACCTATCTTTCCGACCTTTGCATTTCCGACCGTCTTGCCGAACAGGCGCGGCGGGAGTTGTCGTTGGGGCAGATCAAGGAAGCGGGCGAGAGCCTGCGGCTCTACCGTTTCGTTACCGACTGTCTCGGGGATCTCTGCGAGCTGTTCCCGCAAACGCCCTGCGATACGGAAGAATTTCTCACGCTTCTGACCCTCTTTTTCGCGGACGCCGACCTCGGCTCTGTTCCGAACCGCCACGACTGCGTGATCGTCGGTTCGGCGGCGACCGCGCGCTTCGCGTCCGTCCGCGCAGTGCTTCTGCTCGGTGTTTGCGAGGGAGAACTGCCCCGCGCGATTGCCGACGACGGCATTCTTTCCGACCGCGACAAGGGCGTTCTTGACGCGCTCGGAATCCGCTTTGACACGCGCGCGGCGCGGCAGAGTGCGGAAGAGTTGTTCTACGTCTGGCGCGCGGTCTCTCTGCCGTCGGACAGGCTGTTCCTCTCCTGCTCTGCGGCGGAGGCGGACGGAACAACGCTCACGCCGTCGCTTGCCTTCACCCGCACGGCCTACCTGCTCGGACTCCCGGTTGTCGAATTCGTGCCGCCGCGCTCTGCGGAGGAAAGCGCCGCTTCGGCTACGCTCCGTGCAAAACCGCTCCCGGGCGGGACGGTTCTCCGTCTTTCCCAGACCTCGGTGCAGGACTTTGTGCTCTGCCCCTACCGCTACTATTCCACGCACATCCTGCGCCTGCGCGGGCGGAAGGATTCCACGGTCGGTACGGCGGACGAAGGAACGTTTCTCCATTTCGTCTTTGAACAGCTTCTGCGCCGTTCGCTCGGCGAGGACGGTCTGCTTCACCTCCCCGCCGCAGAGGAGTTGGACGTGCTGACCGACCGCATTGTTGCCGACTATCTCGCGCGGGTCTGTCCGATTCCGCCCGACCGCATGGACGCGCGCCTGCTTCACATTTTTGCCCGTCTGCGGGAGCACGCCCGCCTGATGTTACGCGACATTGCGGACGAGATTGCAGGCAGTCGCTTTATCCCCTCGGAATTCGAGCAGTCCATCGGCGGAGTCGGTCCGGATTCCCTGCCCGAGGTTTCCTTCGCGCTCCGCGACGGCGGGCGGGTTGTTCTGGGCGGCAAGGTGGACCGCATCGACCTTTGGGAGCACGACGGACAGGTTGCGGTTCGCGTTGTGGACTACAAGTCAGGCGAGCACAAATTCTCGCTTGACGAGGTTCGCACGGGCGAGGATCTTCAGTTGGTACTTTACCTTTTTGCGGCGTGCTCAGCAGACCCGCAGAAGCGCGTAGCGGGCGGCGCGGAATTCCTGTTTGCCACGCGCTCGGATCGCCGCACGGAAATTGCGCGGAGCGGTTTTCTCTCGGACGACCCTTCAATCTGCGAGGCGGCTGACGGTTCGTCGGACGGTCGCTTCACGAAGAAGCTTTTACGTCGCACGGTCGAGGAAATGCATGATCTCTTCACAGAAATGCAGGTTGCTGTCTGTTCCGTTGCGGAACGGATTCTGTCCGGCGAGGCGCACAAGACCCCTTCCGAAAAGGCATGCCGCTTCTGCCCCGTTGCCGACTGTTGCGACTGCGCGGTGAGGTCGAAAGGGTAAAGGATAAGACCTTGGGACTCTGTCCCAAACCCTGCTTAAAAACTTCTTGGAAGAAGTTTTTAAGAATTTCAAGAACTTTAACCAAGGGGATTTTCGCTCCTGTCCCTACATTCTGCGGATTTTGATGTAGCCGTATTCCATGCTACGAATTCCGGCTACTACGAGCCAAATCCCGTCCAGCTGGATTTGGACAGCTGTCGTTTCTCTCCGCTACCGGATAGAAATGGTTCAGGTTAGTTGAGGGCGGATGGCGGGGTGGAATGCGGGGCGCTCCCTTCGGATTGCGCCCCTATAGAGCACATAAACCGTCAAGGATGTAACATCGTAGGGAACGACCCGTGTGTCGTTCCGCTTCGGATGAATGTTACTTATTAACGGCTGTAACGATGCCCTCACGAGTACCGAGATTCCGCCTGTCGGCACACGTGCAAGGTATCATATAGCAGGCAATAGGTATCATTCAATTGCCACAGAACGACACACGGGTCGTTCCCTACAACTCCACATTTTACGGGTTACGTCTGACGGCTTTCGCACTCCCACAGGGGCGCAATCCGAAGGGAGCGCCCCGCAAATCAACCCGCCTTCCGTCCGCCAACTAACTCCCTACCATTTCTATCCGGTAGCGGGAGCGAGGCGTCAGCCGACAAAATCCCGCTGGTCGGGATTTTGCGCGGGAGCAGCCGGAATTCGTAGCACGGCAATCGGCTACACCAAAATTTGCACCACAAAAAGAAAGGGGTAAAAATCCCCTTAGTTGAAGGTCTTGAGGGTTCTTAGGGGACTTCTCCTCAAGAAGTCCCCTAAGCAGGGCTTGGGACAGAGTCCCAAGGTCTTGACCTTAACGAAAGGAGAACAAATGGCAAGAACATGGACGGCATCGCAGGAAGATGCCATGAGACTGCGGGGACGACTGCTGGTCGTCTCGGCGGCGGCAGGGTCGGGAAAGACAAGCGTCCTGACCGAACGCATCATCCGGATGCTGACCGACCCCGAGCACCCCGCAGAACTTTCAAGACTTCTGATCGTCACCTTCACCCGCGCGGCGGCGGCAGAACTGAAAAGCCGAATTGCAAAAGCGCTCGGAGACGCGCTCGCGGCAGATCCCGAAAATTCTCACCTCTCGCGGCAGGTTCTCTCGCTCGGCAGCGCGCATATCTCCACCATCGACGCGTTTTTCGGCGAAGAAGTCCGCGCAGGCTTCGCGCAACTCGGACTTCCCCCCTCCTTCCGCCTCGCGGACGAAGCGGAACTGAACGAAATGGCGCTCCCGATCATGGAAGATACCGTGTCTGCCCTCTATGACCGCTATACCGAGGATCATACCCAAGACCCGAACCACCCGTTTGCGCGCCTTGCGGGAAACCGCTTTGCGGACGTGATGGATCACCTGCTCGGTAACCGCCGCAACGACGGGCTGACCGAACAGCTCTGGCGCTTTTACCGCCGCTTTTCCAACTACCCCGAAGGGATTTCCCTGCTCCTGACCAACGCAGAGGATCTGCGGCAAGCGGCAAAGACCGACTTCTTTGCCTCCACAGCGGGAAAAGCGGTCTGCAAAACCGTCGCTACGTTCTGCGCCGATACCGCGCGCGGTCTGGACGAGGTTCTGCACGAACTCGCGGGCAGTGACCTTTTGCCGAAGTTCGAGGGCTGTATCCACAGCGATTCGGATTTCTGTCTTGCGCTCTACCGCGCCTGCACGGGCGGAACTTACAACGAAGCGCGTGCACTGGTCGTCAACTTCCAGACCGGACGGCTTCCCGCAGTGCGGGGGGAAAAGCCTGCGGCACTGGAGACCTACAAAGCCATGCGCGAGAACCTGAAAGACAAGGTCAAGGATCTCTGCGCCGACTTTTTCGCATGGTCGGAGGACGATCTGCGCCGCCAGCTTCTGCTCCACGCGGATGCCTGCGAGATGCTCCACACGCTCTTTTCCGACTTCGGCAAGGCGTTGGACGAAGAGAAACGCACGCGCGGCGTTCTCTCCTTTGACGATATGCCCGTCCTGCTCCGTCGGCTTCTGGAAAATGCGGACGGCTCTCCCACCCCCTATGCCCGCTCGCTCTCCAACCGCTACGACGCGGTTTTCATCGACGAATATCAGGACGTCAACCCGATACAGGATCGGATTTTCACCGATATCGGCGGCGAAAAGCGTTTTATGGTCGGGGACATCAAGCAAAGCATTTACGGATTCCGCGGCGGCGAACCGTCCATTTTCGCCGCCTACCGCCGCGCCCTGCCGCTCTATAACCGCGAGAACGAAACCGATGCGGGCGGGGTCTGCGTGTTCATGTCCGAAAATTTCCGTTGCAGTCAACCTGTCATCGACTACGCGAACCGCGTTTGCGCCTTCCTGTTCTCCGCCTGCGAGGACAGCGTGGGCTACCGCCCGCAGGACGATCTGGTCTGCGGCAAGCAGTCCCCCGAGGGCAGTCTGCAGCCGGTGCGTACCCTGCTGTTCGAGCCTTATACCGAGGAACAGAAGAAGGCGGCGGAAGAACGCGGCGAAACGCTCCCGAACCGCGAGGCGCAGTGGATTGCCGCCGAGACGGCGCGCCTGCTCCGCGAGGAACATCTGGAGGACGGCTCTCCGATCCGCCCCCGCGACATTGCAATTCTGACGCGAACCGCCGCGCCGATGCAAGCCTTTGCCGACGCGCTTGCGGCATGGGGCATTCCCGCGGCTCTGCCGACAGGAGACGACCTGCTCGCTTCCCCGCTGATGACCGACACGCTGAATCTGCTCCGCGCCGTTGACAATCCTTACCGCGATCTGCCGCTTTCCGAATATCTGCTGACCCCTGCGGGCGGGTTCTCTCTGGAGGAACTCGGCGACATCCGCGCCGCCGCGCCCGAACGCCGCGCGCTCTACGACGCCATGTGCGCCGCCGCAGAATCGGAATCGCACCCCTGCCGCGAAAAAGCCGCCGCGTTTGTCGCGTGGCTCGAACATTACCGCGCGCTTGCGGCGGTTCAGCCCGCAGACCGTTTTCTGCGCCTGCTCTTCTCCGATCCGCGCCTTTCCCCGCATGCCGCCTCGCCCGAATTGCGCACGCTTTACGATCGCGCGCGTTCCTATCAGTCGCTTTCGTGGTGCGGGCTGTACGGGTTTCTCGCCTACTTCACGCGGCTGTGCGACAGCGGCGAACTCTCGGCGGGCGTTTTCAAAAAAAGCGAGGACGCGGTCACGCTGATGACGGTTCACAAATCCAAGGGACTGGAATTTCCCGTGGTAATCCTTGCGGGGTGCGGATCGCAGTTCAGCCGCAAGAGCTTTTCGGAGCCGCTCCTGTTCCACAAATCGGTCGGGTGCGCGTCCGCGCTCTTCAATCCCGAAACGGGAGAGAACGAGCCGACGGTTCTGCTTTCGGCAGTCACCGAAGCCATCCGCGAAGAGGAACGCGAGGAGGAAATCCGCAACCTGTACGTGGCGCTGACCCGCGCGCGGGAACGCCTGTATGTCACGGGCAGTCTCATCGGGCGCGCAAAGGCGGAAAACCTGATAAAAACCGCCTCCCTGATCCGTCGCGGCGCGCGCTCCTCGATTCTCGGCGCGGGCAGCCGGATGGTCTGGATTCTTGCCGCGCTCCAAAACGGCGGGGACTGCCCCCTCGGATATCAGACCGTACCGTCCGACGAAGCCATCCCGCAAGCCGAGTCGACCGCAAAGGTCACTTCGGAAAACGCCCCTGCGGAGACCGCAGAAGAGAAACCGACCGACGAAGTCGCGCCAATCCCCTATCGCTTTGCGGCACTGCAACGGATTCCCACCAAAGCGGCGGCTTCCAAACTCTCCCCCGATTTGTTGGATCGTATCACCGACGAAGAGGACGGCGAGGACAGCCCCGAAGCGCTTGCGGCGGCAATCGATCTGATGCAGTCGCAGGCAACCGACTTTGACGAATTGCTCCGCGACCGCAAAAAAAACGCGCCGACCGAGGTCGGCACGGCAATGCACGCGTTTGCGGAGTCTTGCGACTTCCGCCTGTGGAAGGAACACGGAACGGAAGCGGAGATTGAGCGGCTGTCCCGCGCCGATATTCTGCACGAACGGACAACCGCGCTTCTGGATCGCCCCCGACTGGAACGGTTTCGCAACAGCGCGCTGATGGACGACATTCTGCGCGCAAAGGAGGTTCTGCGGGAGCAGAAATTCGGTCTGAACCTGCCGCTGACCGCGCTGACCCTCCACCCCGAGCGTTTTGCGGGCATGGAGCGGGAAACGGTGTTCGTGCAGGGATCGATTGACCTGATTCTCATCATGCCGGACGGCTCGCTCCGCGTGTACGACTACAAGACCGACCGTCTGACCGACGCGGAATGCGCCGACCCCGCAATTCTTTCGCGCGATCTCTCCCTGCGGCACGGGAATCAGCTTGCCTGCTATGCGCTCGCCGCACGTGGATTGTTCGGCAGAGGCCCCGACTTTCTCGGCATTTATTCCTTCCCCCTCGGCGCGGTCATTCCGCTAACGGTAGACACGCACCGATTCGGATAACAGCATCCCCCGCAGAACGTTCTGTAACACAGACTGTTCTGCGGGGGATGTTGTTATGCTTTCGGTCAACCTGTACTTTTGTGGTGAGTGCGGATTTATCCCCCCTCATCAGTCGCTCACGCGACAGCTTCCCCCCGAGGGGAAGCCTTTTTGCAAGAGTCCTTTCGCACTACATAACAAGGCAATGAGCGGGAGCATATTGCCCGCCCTCATCCGTCGCCTTCGGCGCCACCTTCCCCCTCGAAGGGGAAGGCTTCCGTTGGTTCTGCAAGCTATATAGAGAGTGCTTCAAACTTTAATCCATCAAAAATATTCTTCATAAAGCAAATCTACTCTTCAAAAAGCAAGTCCAAATGAAAAAGTCACGCACCATAGCCTTCCCCTTCGAGGGGGAAGGTGGCGCCGAAGGCGACGGATGAGGGCGAACCATGCGGTTAAGCCACTATTCAAAGTTATACTTGCTATGTTCGCACCGCGTAAAGCAGGCTTCCCCTCGGGGGGAAGCTGTCGCGTAAGCGACTGATAAGGGGGGATGTTTACCTCCCGATTATAAAGTTCTCTTCGTTTGCATCCTGCGAACCGCCCGTTCAGATACCGAGCGCCTTCCGCATGGCAACCAGTGCGTAGGAAGCGAAGCCGTGGTCACGGCTTCCGTGGCGCTCGCGGTACTCCCAAAGCGTTCCCGTCTCCCCTGCCATGCCGCCGAAAAAGGTGGTCAGGCTCTGCAGAACCGCCGCGTTTTCACCCATTTTCAGCAACGCCTCCAAGCGCAGATACGCCCCGATAAAGGCGTTGATGGGCGCGATCTCTTCCAACATCACGGCGCGATCCGCGCCGAACACATCCAGAACCAGATGCCGGAGTTCCGCATATTCGGACGCAGTCATGTCGATTCCGCCGAACAGAATCGCGTAGTACTGCCCTGCCTCGGAGCAGTCCGCGCACCGCTTCAGCACGCCGCCGTTCCGCACTGCGTGGTCAAGGAATACCCGACCGTCAAACGACTGCCGCACGGTCTCCCGCGCAACCTTTTCCGCCTTTTCGCCCGCCGCACGGTCACCGAACAGGCGCTCTGCGCACCGCAGAACCTCCGCATAAAGGAAGTTGGTCGGATAGCTGACATCCTGCGTCCAACCGTTCGCGCGACTCCACTCCACAAAGTTCCACGACGGGAGCTTTTCGAGCAGTCCGTCCGCGTTCTCATAGCGGCTGTAGAAATCCAGCAACCCGTAAACCGACTTGCGGAATTTCTCGCGGTCGTCACCGTGCCCGCGGTTCAGCACATAGTCCGCAACCTCCAGAATGTACCACATCGTCCACTGCGGAATGAACTTTCCGTCATCCTGCGGCTCGGAGGGGTAGCACATCGGGAGCACGCCCTCGGGGTACTCGCCCGCATTTTCGAACAGGCGGAAATTTTCCAGAAAAGCGTCCTCGACCGCCGTAGTTCCGCGCAGGCAGTACTCCACCTTGCCCGTGAAGTAGCTGTCGCAGAGCCACCCCGCGCGTTCCCGCGAGGGGCAATCGGTATAAAGGTCGACCGCATTGTGTGCGAATGTCCGCATCGCGCCCGCGTAGATTCCGCGCAGGCAGGGATCTGTGATTTCGTCCGGAACTTTGATCCCCGTCATATCGCCCGCAAAGGTCTTGATTCCGAATCCATCGAGCCAAAGGTCGCCTTTTTTCACAAAGACCGCCGCATATTTCAGCGTGTACGGCTCAAACGTGAGGAAGTCGAACCGCCCGCCAAGGGTCAGGTCGACCACGTTGTGCGCGTGCATATCGGTGAATGCGAAGCGGTCGGGCGATGCGTCCTCGGAAAACGCCACGACAACCTCTGTTCCGTCCTGCACAGTTCCGAAGAGGTGCAAGAAGCCGGTTTCCATGCGGGAGAAATCAAAAATCGCGTAATGCCCTTCCGCAACGCCGAGCGGCAGAGCGGTCAGCCCCGCTTCCCGAATCTGCTTCTGTCCCTGCACCCATTCGTAGGAATGCCGCTCCACCTCTTCCTCCGGGTAACGACCCCAACGCTCGGAGGGGTGGAAGGAATAGAAGTTCTTCCGGATTTCCGCACCCGGGTCGGCTTCAAAGCGACCGACCGACGTCGCGCAGGACATGGGAACATCGGCATAGGACGGGTAAGGCGCGACCCGCGGAATCACCTTGGGCGGATTCTCCATAACCGCCACGGGCGTTGCGCGTCCGTAGAGCGAATTACGCAGATCCCATTCCTCCACGAAATGGCGTTGCACCGAATACCGCGCGCATTTGCGCTTTTTCACGTCAGAGAGGAAGCAGTCAAAATCCCGTCCCGTTGCGGCAAGAACCTCGCCGTCGCGCACGACCTCCGCCCAGAGGAACATGGGTTGCAGGACGGTGGAAAGCGAGCGGCAACCGTAACCGAGGACAGAAATGATGATCTGGTTTCCCGATTTTCTGCCCAGTCCGTCAAGCGGAATGCAGTCCATGCGGGCATAGCCCTTGGCGGTTCTCGCAGGTCCTGCCGCGACAAAGCGCCCGTTGACCGACACGCGGTAAAGATCCGCCGCGCAGATGTGCAGTTCCGCGCCCGAAAGGGAGTCTACCTGCGCCGCAAAGGTTGCAAAGGCGTTCATCACGCCGCTCAGTTCTTTTACATAAATCGGCTTTGCCGTCCGAAACATATTCACCGTACCTCCGGGGAAATTACTGGATTTATTATACCATGCTTTCCCGCCGATGTCAATAGAATTTCGCCCCGCATTTCTTCCATTTTTTCGCGGCAATTGTGCAGGTTATTGGTGGAAAATACGCAGGATTAGGAAGACCTTGGAGGCGCAGGACCCCCTCTTTCGGAGAGGGGGTCCTACCCTCCAAACCTCCCTGACCTCCCGAGAACTTCCCCCCCATATCCCCGCCACTTACGAGGCGAAAATTTGTTTCGCTTTCTTTGAGTGGCGGGGATATGGGGGAAGTTTTTGTTGGTTTGGGAGGTGGGAATTTTTTGAAGGGTGCGGCTATCGCGCTTGATTGGTGAGCGGGATGCTTGAGGGGGATAAATCTCCACTCACTATAGGAATAAGTCAACAAGTATCTTTCAGCCCAAGCGGAACGACACACGGGTCGTTCCTTACAATACCGCATGATTGACGGATTAAGTCTGACAGCTTACGTACTCTACAGGGGCGCAATCCGAAGGGAGCACCCTGCAAATCACCCCGCTTCCCATTCATAAACTAACTTCCTACCATTTCTATCCGGTAGCGGGAGCGAGGCGTAAGCCGACAAAATCCCGCTCGAC
>CAVGEJ010000034.1:0-19757 GCA_963628215.1 Eubacterium sp. CAG:180 | reverse complement strand
TAGTTCCAATATTTCTTTTTCGTAATCTTGTATGTGTCGATATCCTCTGGGCATATAAAATTCCTCCTATGGTAGATGTTTTTATTCTACCATAGGAGGCTCTTTTTTTCAATTGTCCGTTTTTTACGGACTTGTGCACGCATTGCGGGGGCACTTTTTATTTTTTCGGTCTTGCAAGCGGCAACTCGGTCATGCGGAGCATGGTACAGCCATAGGGAATCAGCGTGCGGATTTCCGTCTCGTCGCTCTGTCTGCGGCTCATGGGAACGCGCGCGGGAACGGTCTCCAACCCCTCCGTATAGCCCCACCCGATGTGGCAGAGCGGCGCTTCCACCGTCAGCGGCGGGTTGCTTTCCGAGAACGGAATCTCTCCCACGGGATGCTCGGTTACGCGGAAATTTTTCCCCGCAAACGCAACGTTCCAGTCGGATACGCCTTTGTAGTTGTAATCGCAATACGGATATTTCCGCTCCACGCCGTCGCGCTCGTATTCCACGCGCTTGACCTCCGCGCGCACGGGCAGGGAGAACACCAACGACCCATAGCGCAGAACCGACATGGCGTGCGGTCTCGCGGTCAGGTGCGACTCGGCTTCAAAGGAGATATCCAACACGGTCTCCCCCGCCCCGAAACCCGGGAATTTCAGAATGTCCCGCTTTGCCCTCGGCTTCCCGTTGACGGTGAGGTTCTTTGCAAAGGACGGAATGCGCACCGACAGCGCAAAATCGGTCTTCTTACTCGCGATTACGCGATACCGCATGGAATTGCGGAACGGGTAATCGGTCTCGAGGGTAACGGTGACAGGCGTTCCCTTCCACTCGGTTTTCAGTTCCGACGGAAGCGCAACCGCCGACAACGCGCCGTCCTCTGCCGCCATCCACGTGGAAAGCGCCAGTTTCGGGAATCCCTGCCCGAAATTCGCGGTACAGCAACCGAAGTTCGGTTCCAGACCGAAGCGGTGTGCCTCGCTGTTGGTGGTGCGGAAGTGCGACCGCCACGGGAACGGCGTGCAGTCGATCTGATTGACCATCTGCACATACTGGTGCGCCCACATATCCTCGGTCAGGGTTGCGGGAAGCGCGTTGAACGCGATGACCTCCAACCGCTCCGCCCACTCCGCCTTGCCCGTATAGGCGTAAAGCTGCTCCATGGAATCCATCAGTTCCACCACCGCGCAGAGTTCCGTTCCCTGCGTGGGACTGATGCCCGAGAGGCATTCGTCCCCCGTGAAGGTATCGACTGCCGTGCCGTTGAACCGCTCCAGTTTCTCCACGTAATGTTCCGCCAACCCCTGCACGTCCCTCCCGAGCAGGTCGCAGGAAAGAACCTCGGATTTGAGCATCTGGCAGAGGTTGACAATGTGGGTGTTCATCGTCCACTTGTCAAGCGGGCGCTCCCAGAGGTGCTCCACGGTGCGGTAATCCATTCCGTCTTTCGCCAACCGTTCGGCAAGCGCCCTGATCCAGTCCTCCCGATATTCCGACCACAGAAAATTCAGCGCGGGAAAGCCCTCGTACCAACGGTGCATCCCCCAACCGTGCAGGGTCAGCTTGCCGTCCGAGAGCAGGTTGTAATAATTCTTCATCAGGCGGTAAAGCGCTTCCGGAATCCGTTCGTCCCGCGAACACTCGTAATACCGCAAAAGCACCTTGGAAATGAGCAGAACCGCCCAGGTGTCGTATTTTTCCCGTTCTTCGGGCGGAACGGGACAGATCCAACCGTCCGCTTCCTGCCGCGCGAGGATGCAGTCGATGTAGCGGCGGGTGCGGGCGATCAGATCCGCGTCCTCCAACAGATAAGCGAGCGGGATCGCGCCGTCCAGCCAATACGGAACGCGCTCCCACCCTTCGCTGTCGCCGCCGATCCATGCGCTGTCGCGGACATCCCGCCACACGCGGTCGAGATTGCCGCAAAGTCCCTTTGCCTCTATTTCCAATTGCCTGCGAAGCCAGCCCCGCGGCTTGATTTCATTCGTTGTAAAAAAAGCATAACATGCTGACATTGCAATGTTCTCCTTGTTTGTGGGTGCGGCGAAAGCCCGTTCCCCCGCCGCAGAATCCGCCATCAACCCTGCCCACCGTCCTGCGGGTGGCTTCTTGCCGCATCGCTCGGGCTGATACCGTAAAAATCGAGAAACGTCCGATAGAAGGACGTATAATTCGCATATCCGACGATTCTCGGAATCTGCGTGATGGGCGTGTCGCTGTTCTGCAACAGCCACAGCGCCTGCTCCATCCGGACGGTTTGCAGATAGCGGTGCATGGTCGTCCGAAACCTCCGCAAAAACAGCTTAGAAAGGTATTCGCGCGTATAGCCGAAATGTTTCGCCACATCGTCAAGCGAGGTGATATTCATATAATGCGATCCGATATAGTCGCGGACTGCGGAAAGGAACTGCGTTCTGCGGCGGCTTTCCGAATTGTCGGAATAGAGCATTCCGAAAACGCGGTACATATGGGAGTTGAGCAGGAAACGGTTGACGTCCGCCTGCGGGTCGTTTGCCTGTTCGCAGACCCGCAGGATCGAAGCCATCGCCTCGGCATCCCATGTTCCGCGCAACGGAATGCCGTTGTCGCTTTCGGAATCGCTGTAAACGCCGCCTTCGAATTCAAAGAAGAAATACACGGGCGCTTCGCCGGGAGGCGGGAGAAGCGGCTCTTTGCCGAGATAGCCGTTCTGAAAGCAGTTGGCGCGCTGAATGTAGTACTCTCCCTTTTTCAGTTCGACCAACGTACCGTTTTCGCAGAAGCGGAGAACGCCGTCCATCATCAGGATCAGCACGCTGTAGCCGTAAATGCGCGTGACGTGCACCTCGTTCGGAGCAAACTGCTTGGTTGCGCAGATTTTGAGATCCAACGTTCCGGATTCGGTCAGAACCGTCATGCATGCGCCCCCGTTGCTAAGCTCCGGAAGGAATCCTCCGGCAGATCGATGCCGTCGCCGTCGAAATCGTCGCGTTCCTCCACGGGCGGTTTGATGACAAGCATCTCGTAATCGTCCGGCGAGAGAACCCAACGCCCCGCGTTCTCGCCCGCGTTAGCGCCGACTCTGCGATAACCCGCCTGCGTGTAGCGGTCGGGGGCAATCAACGCGTCGGGAATTGCCGAGAACGCCGTGGAAACCGGCACGATCTCCGCCATCTCGCCGCAGAGAGCTTCCTGCGCCGCGCGGATCGTCTGCACGCCCGCCGCCGCATCGGTGCGAGAACCGCAGGAGATGAGGAAGCATTTCTCAACGCCGCGGCGGGTCATCGTGCGAACCACCGTGCGCATACCGCTTTGGTAATCCCCGGCGGTCACATTCTCCACGGCATCGGTCTCGCCATGAGACCAGACCGCAAAGATATGCCGCACGGAATGGGTCCCAGAGGCATTGAGAAACGCCTTTGCCGCCTCCAGACGGTTGACGGCGTCCTCCAGAACCCCGTTTCCGCTTCTCCAACCCGCAATGTCCACGCCGCCCACGCTTGCGGACACCGCCACAACCGGAACGCCCGTTTGGGCATAGTACGCCTCGCAGAAGGACGGAACAAGCGAACCTGTTTTATTCTCTCCGTCGTCGATGCCGCCCTCGCGGTTCTCCGCCGCGCCGAAATCGGCTGTCAGCGGGTAGAGTTTTGTCGGGTCGCTGACCGCGCGGAACTCATAGGCGCTTCCCTCGGAAACCGTGATATCATCGTTTTTGTCTCCCCTGCCCGCCATGTTGAGGTCACCCATGAAGAGGATGAGATCCACCTCGGTCTTGGGCGCGGAGGGGGTCGGGGTCGGTTCGGTTGTCGGCTCGGCAGTGGGCGCGGAGGTCGGCGCGTCGGTTACTGCGTTGCTTCCCGTGGGGGTCGGATCGGTCTTTCCGCCCGCGCAGGACGGCAAAAGCGCAACGCCGAGCAAAAGAATGAGAGCAAGCACGGCACAAACTGTTTTTCTGTTTCGCATGGCAAAGCCTCCTTTTATGCACAGACAGGACTGCCGCGCAGTTTCTGCGGGCGGCAGTCCCCTTTTTGGGTCAATCAGTGATTCCGGAATTCGATTTCGTCAAGTTCAATCGAATTTTCTCCGCCGCCGCTTGCAGTCAGCAGATCGATATCGGAGAGCTTCAGAATTTCAACTTCGGGAATCGCGTAAATCCGTTGGGTTTTCATATTGCGATCCTCCTTTACGATTAAGAAGCCGAAACAGCCTTTGCGGATTCGCCGTAGCTCCAGAGCGCGCGAACCAACGCAAGCGTTTTTTCGGTGGTCGATTCATTGTTCACAGCTTCGCGGATGTACGCCGCCACGCTGTAGGTCAGGGTTTCGGCGATTTGCGCGCCGTCCTTCTCCATGATTGCCGTTACCGCGTCGCCGTATTCGCCGGCGCCGATGTTATTGAAGAGGATCGAATAGTACCCGTCGCCCTCGTCGGTGATGTTGTCCGCGGTGTAGGTCACGGTTCTGCCGTTCAGGGTTACCTTCACCGTCAGCCCCTCAAGGCTCGGCGCGGCGAACTTGATGCGGATCGCCACGGTGTTCTCCAGACGGAGCGCGGCGGAAAACCACTTGTACTGCTCGTCTGCAGTGCCGTCCAGACCCGTGGTCGCGGTGATAGCACCCGTGGTATCGGCGGAACGGAGCGCCTTTTGCGCGTCGGTCAGATTCTTTGTGGCAAGATCATCGGTCTTGTAATCCGCGTAAATCTGCGCGGCTTCGGCATAGTAGAGCAGATCAACCAACAGCTTCTTCACGGTTTCGGAGGTGTCCTCTTTCGCCAACAGATTCTCGCAGTATTCGCGAACGCTGTAGGTCACGGTCTGCGAGACTGCCGTGCCGTTCACCTTTGCGGTGAGGGTTGCGGTGATCTCGTCGTTCAGCTTCTGCGGAAGGATGCCGGAGCAGACAAACTTGGTTCTGCCGTCCTCAAGCACCGTGCCCTCCACAGTCTCGATCTTTGTTCCGACGGCGAAGGTCATCTTCGCATCGGTCGCATTGCCGAGTTTGGCAAAGAAGTTGACGTCAAGGTTGTTCTTCAGAGTCACACTTGCACCGCTGATGTAGGTCTCGGAATAAACCAGTTCAAAGTTGCTGTAGACAACCGTGTTGTCGGTTGTTTCGCCCGAAACGGCGTGGCAGATTGTGAGCAGGTCGACCGGATAGAGCGGAGCGGCTTCCGAGAAAGGCAGGGAGAGGGTCAGACTGCTGTAGGAGTTCACACTCATCCAGAAACTCTCAAACGGGATATAGATATCGCCGTTGTAGCCTGCGGGAAGCGCTTCAAACAGGTCTGCCTCCTTTTCATTTGAAACATTGGATGCAACATGGAGCGCTACAGGATTTCCGTCCGCATCGTAGTAGTAAGCCACGCTGTTATCCGCGCGGCAGACATACTGCGGCATACCGCTGGCAGGCGTAAAGTAGCCAAATCCGCTCGCCGCAAAAATTCCGGTTTCCGTATCCTGATTTTTGCCGACCGTGTTGGAGTTTATTCCCGCACGGAGGCGGAGGCGCAACTGCAATTGCGCACTGCCGAGCGCGGTGGTGTCCACATGGAAACGGATACCGTCTGCGCCGTTTGCAAGGTTGGTCTGCGCAAGACCTTTGAGCCAGATTCTGTTCTTGGAAACGGTCGTGCTGTTCGGCATTGCGGTTACGGTCAGGGTATTGTTTGCAATCGTTCCCACAGCGCTTCCCTCAAAATTTCCGTTCTGCGCCATCGTTCCGAACAGCGGAGCGGTCGCGCCTGCAGGTGCGGCTTCGGGGTTGGTGTAAACGAAGTAGATATCGCCGAACTTCAGTCCGGTGTAATTGGACTTGGGAGCAAGTTTCCAGATATTCTGGTTTTCAAAACGGGAAGTAAACTCCACAAAATTCATGCCCATTGCGGGATCATTCGCGGCGGCATAATCGTTCGCACTTCCTCCGTAAAACCAGAAACTGGTCAACGGGAGATAATACCAACCGGAGGTTTTGGCATTGTTGCTGAGGTAATAGCTTCCGAAACTCACGCTCATATCCTTCCATGTGCCGTCCGCCTGCAGGCTATATGCGTGACCGGTTCTGCCGTTTGCCATATCCTTCTTGCCGCCGTTCGCATCAGAACGCCACTTGGTCGGCGAAGTCGTGAATTGCGCGCAACCGCTTCCCGACGCGCTGTTTCCGCGCGTTCCCTCCATCAGGAAAGAAAACAGGAAATCAACGCCATCCGCCTCGCTCGCGTCAACATAAAACATGATGCCGCTTGCGCCGCGCCAGCTTGCCGTGTTCACGCCCTTTTGAGTCCACGACGGCTTATCCTTTTCCAATGCTTTATAGTACCCGTCATCGGTTACCTGCGCGTTCGTTGTGTTTTCTACGCCCGCATCGCTCCAGTCCACCCACAGTTTCGAGCCGTCGATGGAACTGCCGTCGGGCAGCGCGGTGGGAAGGGTGGTTGGTGCCTGTTCCGCGTAGGAGACAAGCGAGACTGCGGGAATCAGGGAAAGACACAGGAGCATTGCGAGACATAACGATAGAATTCTGCGTGGTTTCATTGCGATTTGATTCCTTTCTCAAAATTATTTCCGTCGGGGTTCACCCCCGAAAGGATTCTGTCCGGGTCGGTTTGGGGCGCTCAGTTTGCGCTGTTGCGGTATCCCTGCAGTACTTTGAGCAGGCTTGCCTTACAGCTTGTATCGTTGCTTTCGATAATCGACAGGAAGTTGTTCTCCCCGATCTTTACGTTTGCGGTGTAGTTCCAGAAGCACGGACGGAAGAAAAGTCCCGCCTCAAAGGAAGTGCCCCCGTCCATCAGTCCCGCAACTCTGCCGAAGTTGTAGATCACAGAGGAACGAACCAGTCGGAACATTGCCGAACTCTTGTTGTCCGAAGAGTAGCGCAATCTCATGTACTTGTCAAAGTAGAACGGCGCGATTCCGCGATAGTCGGCGGACGCGATCGCCTCGATTACAATGCCCGAAATTTCGGGGTCTGCGGCGCTCGTCGGAACGCACCACACATCGTAGCCGTTGTTCTGAATGATCTTGTAGTCCTGTTGCGAACTGTTCAGCTTCGGCGAAGGCATCGGCGCGTAGTCGGTGTCGTTCAACTCGGTCACTGTCCCGAGCGAGGCGACCATCAGCGCGGTTTTGTGCGCCTTCATCCATTCGCGGGTATCTTTTGCAATCCCCGTTGCGGTCGTCCCGAAAATCGGGATCAGCTTGTCGATGAAATCGGAAATCAGCTGTTTGTCGCTCGCGGAGGTATACGCCAGTTCCGCAATGCCCTCGCTGTTGTTTCGGGTGGTGAGGAAGCCTGCGCCGTAGTACAGCGCATCCACGCGGGAGTGGTCGTCAATCGTCAGCCCGTACACATGGTTCGGGTCGTTCTCGTCAAGGTCGTTGTTGAACGCTTCCACCAATTCGAGCATTTTGTCAACCGTCCAGTCTCCCGCCAGTGCAAGATCCACGGGATCTTCCAGTTGACGGTCGGTGAACAGCGTGCTGTTGCAGAACATGACCTCCATCGACTTCAGCGCCGTCAGCGACGAGTTGCTCGAAACAAAGAACAGCTTGCCGTACTGCGACCACTCCTCGGTGGAAGCGGGCCACCACGGTTTATCGAGGTTCGGGTAGCTCAGGGTCTTGACATCAACGAGCAGATTTTCGGTTGCAAGAATCGAGGGCCAGAGCGAGAAGGAGCAGATCAGGTCAATGCTGTTCTCCCCTGCCTTACGCGCCGCCTCCAAAAAGGCTGCCTTTTCCTGAAATTTTCCGTTTACGCGGCTGATGTTCAGGTTGACATTGAGCCGCGTTTCCAACTCTATCATCTGATAATAGTTTTTTTTCAGCACCTCGTCCTTGGTGTTGGTGACATCGAGCGGCACGGCAATGTCCGCGCTCTCTTTCCACCAAAGCACGTTCAGCGTCTTGCCCTTGTAGTCCACGGCGGGGATGTTGTCGATGACGTAGCCGTTCTCGTCGGTCTCTTCGGGTTCATCGACGGGGTTTGTTGTGGGTTCTGTTGCGGACGCTTGGATCGGTTCGCCGCTGTTGTCTGTGCCGCCCGAGGGGTTCGGAGTCTCCTTTTTGCAGGAGGCAACCGCGCCGAGCAGCATCAGCAACGCCATGATGAGAACCGCAAAACGAAGTCCTTTTTTCATGTTTTCTTTCCTCTCTTTCTTATTATTGCCCGATCGTTTCAACCGTGGTGTTGTCCCCATCGAGATGAATGATCGCGGTAACCGAATTGTGCAGATGACGGCGCACACGCACGCTGTCGTCCCGAATCCATTTGTTGAACTCATAGCCGCTCTGCGTGCCGAGACAGCGTTTGTCATTGAGGAAGCGCCATTCGTCCCCCGCCCAGAAGCAGATTTCGGGGTCGATGTTCTTGTAAAGTTCCAGATCGCCGCCGTTGTAGCCGTGGTGCGCAAGCTGAAGAATGTCGCTCTTGACCGTTGTGCCCCAGACGTCGCGCATGAACGCGCAGGAATCAAGGTCGCCGAGGAACATACAGGTCTTGCCACCCAGCGTCATGCGGAACACCAGACTGGTTTCGTTCGCCGTGCCCGGAATGGTCGGGTATCCGTCCTCCTGCGTGTAGAAGATTTCCAGATACGCGTCCCCGATCCAGAAGCGCTGACCCGTGTGCGCGACAACCTGCCCCGCCTTCGGGTAGTAAGCGCGGATCAATGCCTGATACGCCGACACCGCGCCCGCCAGAGCCGTTGCGTTGTCGTACTGCATCGTGATTCCCTTGAGGTACGGAAAATTCGTAATCGACATTTCCACAACCACCTGATCGTGGAAATCCTTCAAAAAGCGCGTGGGAAGCGCGAGGTGGTCGCCGTGCGCATGGGAAATGATCCACGCGGCAATGATCGGCTTCTCGTGCGAAGCGGGCTTGTTTGCCACCAGATAGTCCAGAAGCGCCTGCGGGTCTTCGTCGTTCGCATCCACAGAACCGCCGTCAAGCAGGATGTATCTGCCGTCCGAAAGTTGGATGACATACCCCATTCCGGGCGCGCCGTTCGGCGAACTTTCGTCCACCGCCTTCCGCGCAAGCTGTGTGATGATCGGCTTGACCAACTGCTCGGTCTCGGGCTTGGTCAGGCTCGGGAGCGTTCCGAGTTTCCCGAAGAGAACCTTGAAGGTCGCTCTTGCGGGGTACAGGCAAAGATTGACCTGCGTGTTCCCCTTGGTGTAAGTTCCGAAGCGGTTGCCGTTCACCGTGCTTTCGTCGTAAGCCTGAAAGCCTGCGGCGGTCAGTTTTGCAACATAGGCGGTATATTCCGCCCCGGTCACGTTTTTATAGGTTGCGACGTAGCGGTTGCCGTCGTCGCTCTGCATCACGCCATCGTCCGTTCCGGACGTCTCCAGGATCGGCAGATCCGCGTCCAACGTCCCCGCATCCTTTGCGTATGTAAAATCCATTGCAATCTCCCATCCCTTTTCGGTTTTCGTCATCGCGGAGAGAAGCAGATTCAGCATGGAAGCCAGATACATTTCCGACCGCGCGTTGACATAAATTTTATTTCCGACAATCCGGATGTCCCGTCCGCTCCAACGCAGTCCGTTGTAGACCGCAACGCTTTCGGGTCTCGCCTCTGCCGTTCCCACCACAATTTCGGGCATCGACGCGTCCGCGTTTGCCGAGGAATACCCGAGCGTGCGCCCCGTTTTCTCGGTAACGTCCGCCATGAAGTCCAGAACCGTGTCCTTTGCGCTGACCGTGCTGTAGCAGTTCAGAATGCGGCAGTTGACCTCGTCGTCAAAGAGCATCAGCATCCCGACAGGCGGCTTCGGCTCTTCGTCCGCGCCCGTTGTCTGCTCCGGCTCGATCGGTTTCGTGTCGTTCGGCTCGACCGATTTCGTGTCGCCCGGTTCGGTTCGCGTTGCGGGTTTCTGCCCGGTGTCGGGATTCCCCGTTCCGCCCCCGCCAAGCCCGCAGGAGATCAGCGGCAAAAGCAGAAAAACACAGAGAAGGACACAAAGAAGGCTTTGTTTTTTCATACATTTCTCCCCTTTCCGTGAAATATAACAAATTCCATCTGCCAACTGTTTACATCCATCGGTTTCCACCGTGGCGCGGGCGGTTTGCTTTTTGGTCGGTTTGACCTATCTTTATCACAAAATCCCGCTCTTTAGTGCTATTATACCAATTTTCCGACCGTTCGTCAATTGTAAGAAAAGGGTTGTATATTACAAAAACAGGAATACTCGCACAGTATCCCCGAAAACACAAAAAAGCACCCTCCCGCGGGAGGGTGCTTTCGCTATTTGATTATTCGTACAGATGCCCCATCTTGAGCAGTCTCTGATACTTCGCCTTCGCGTTGGCGTCCGCCTTTGCGAACAGGTCAGCCGCCCGCTCCGGGAACGACTGCGCCAGACGTGCGTATCTCGTCTCGCTCTTGATGAATTCCACGTAATCCGTGGTCGGCTCTTTGGAGTCGATGGACAGCTTGTTGTGCTCCAACGTCGGGTTGTAGCGGAACATCTGCCAGTAGCCTGCGTCAACCGCCTTCTTCATCTCGAACTGGCAGTTCTGCATGCCGCCCTTCAGACCGTGCATTTCGCAGGGTGCGTAACCGATAATCAGGGACGGTCCGTGGTAAGCTTCCGCTTCCTTCAGCGCCTTGAGCAACTGGTTCATATCCGCGCCCATTGCGACCTGTGCAACGTAGACATAGCCGTAGGACATTGCGATTTCCGCAAGGTTCTTCTTGCCGATTGCCTTACCTGCCGCCGCAAACTGTGCGACCTGACCGATCTGAGAAGCCTTGGAAGCCTGTCCGCCCGTGTTGGAGTACACCTCGGTATCAAAGACGAACACGTTCACGTCCTCGCCGGAAGCCAAGACATGATCCAGACCGCCGAAACCGATATCGTAAGCCCAGCCGTCGCCGCCGAAGATCCAGACCGACTTCTTGGAGAGGTAATCCTTCTCCGCGAGAATCTTCTTCGCGTCGTCGCAGCCGCAAGCCTCCAACATCGCAACCAACTTTGCGGTTGCTTCGGTGTTCTTCTCGCCGTCGTCAACGGTGTTCAGGTACTCGTCAATAACCGCCAGTTTGTCCGCGTCGGTCACCTTCTCGCGCAGAGCCTTGACATAGCCGATAAGCTTGGTACGGATGGTCTTCTGACCCAGTGCCAGACCGAGACCGTGCTCGGCGTTGTCCTCGAACAGGGAGTTCGCCCATGCCGGACCTTTGCCCGTCTCTTTGTTGACGGTGTAAGGCGTTGCGGGCGCAGAGCCGCCCCAGATGGAGGAACATCCGGTTGCGTTGGAGATGTACATTCTCTCGCCGAACAGCTGCGTGACGATTCTCGCATAGGAGGTCTCCGCACAGCCCGCGCAAGAGCCGGAGAACTCAAGCAGCGGCTGCTTGAACTGGCTTCCCTTGACAGTGCCGGAGATCAGTTCCTTCTTCTCGGAAACGTTTGCAACCGCGTAGTCGAACGCCGCCTGCTGATCCAGCTGGCTCTCCTGCGAGGTCATGGTGATAGCCGCCTTTTCGGGCGTGTTGTCCTTGACCGCCTTTGCGGTGACAGGGCAAGCCTTGACGCAGAGCGTGCAACCCATGCAGTCCAGCGGGCTGATCGCCATGGTGAACTTGTAGTTGGTCTTGATGACCGGCTTTGCGGTGAACTTGGTCACCTCGGGTGCATTCGCCGCTTCCTCTTCCGTCATCGCGAACGGGCGGATTGCCGCATGCGGGCAGACAAACGCACAGTTGTTGCACTGAATGCAGTTTTCGGGATGCCATACCGGCACGTCAACCGCAACACCTCTCTTCTCGTAAGCCGCCGCGCCCTGCGGGAGCGTACCGTCGGCATACTTTTCGAAGGTGGAAACAGGCAGGCTGTCGCCCCTCATTTCGGAAACGGGACGAACGATGCTGTTGACATAGTCGACCAACTCGGGTCTTGTTCCGGTTGCGGGCGCTTCGGGCGCTTCGTCCGCAAGGTCAGCCCATGCGGCGGGAACGTCGATCTTCACAATCGCGTCAACGCCTGCGTCGATTGCCTTGTAGTTCATCTCGACAACCGCTTCGCCCTTCTTGAGGTAGGACTTCTTCGCCATGTACTTCATGTACTCGACCGCTTTATCGATCGGCATGATGTTTGCAAGCGCGAAGAACGCGGACTGCAGGATGGTGTTGGTACGCTTGCCCATACCGATCTCACGCGCCTTGTCGATCGCGTTGACGGTATAGAACTGGATGTTGTTCTTTGCAATGTACTTCTTGACCGAGTTGGGCAGATGATGCTCCAGCTCCTCGCGATTCCACTGGCAGTTCAACAGGAAGATGCCGCCCGGCTTGACATCCTGAACGATCTTGTAGCCCTTGAGGATGTACGCGGGAACATGGCAGGCAACGAAGTTTGCCTTGGTGATGTAGTACGGGGACTTGATCGCCTTATCGCCGAAGCGCAGGTGCGAAATGGTTACGCCGCCCGTCTTTTTGGAGTCGTACTGGAAGTACGCCTGAATAAACTTATCGGTATGGTCACCGATGATCTTGATGGAGTTCTTGTTCGCGCCGACCGTTCCGTCGCCGCCCAGACCCCAGAACTTGCAGGAAATCGTGCCTGCGGGTGCGGTATCGGGAGCGGGCTTCTCTTCAAGCGAGTGACCCGTCACGTCATCGACAATGCCGATGGTGAAGCCGTTCTTCGGCTTCTTCGCGTCGAGGTTCGCATAAACCGCGAAGATGGACGCAGGGGTGGTGTCCTTAGAACCGAGACCGTATCTGCCGCCGACAACCGTCGCCTTCACGCCGGTTTCGGCAAGCGCCGCAACGACGTCGAGGTAGAGCGGGTCGCCCAGAGCGCCGGGCTCTTTGGTTCTGTCAAGCACCGCGATCTTCTTCACGGTCTTGGGCAGAACTTCAGCCAGCTTCTCCGCAACGAACGGACGGTACAGACGAACCTTGACCAGACCCACCTTCTCGCCTGCCGCCATCATGTAATCGATGACTTCCTCGGCAACGTCGCAGACCGAGCCCATCGCAACGATGATCTTCTCTGCGTCGGGAGCGCCGTAGTAGTTGAAGAGTTTGTAATCCGTACCAAGCTTTGCGTTGACCTGATTCATGTAATCTTCCACGATTGCCGGCAGCTTCTCGTAGTAGGGGTTGCATGCCTCTCTGTGCTGGAAGAAGATATCTCCGTTTTCAGCCGAGCCGCGCAGAACGGGATGCTCGGGGTTGATGGAACGCGCACGGAACGCGGCAACCGCGTCCATGTCGACCATATCCGCCAGATCCTTGTAGTTCCAGACCTCAAT
This sequence comes from Eubacterium sp. CAG:180, assembly GCA_963628215.1. Classification (GTDB taxonomy): domain Bacteria; phylum Bacillota; class Clostridia; order Oscillospirales; family CAG-272; genus UMGS1865. The sequence goes on along the minus strand of CAVGEJ010000034.1, from coordinate 6,517 downwards.
CTTCTGAATCTCGTGCGAGGTACGGAAACCGTCGAAGAAGTTGATGAACGGAACTCTGCCCTTGATGGTGGACAGATGCGCAACCGCGCCGAGATCCATAATCTCCTGCGGGTTGGACTCGGCAAGCATTGCAAAGCCGGTCTGACGGCAGGCGTAAACGTCGGAGTGGTCGCCGAAAATGTTCAGCGCATGGGAAGCCACGCAACGAGCCGAAACGTGGATGACGCAGGGCAGCAATTCGCCCGCGATCTTGTACATATTCGGGATCATCAGCAGAAGTCCCTGCGAAGCGGTATAGGTGGTGGTCAGAGCGCCCGCAGCCAGAGAGCCGTGGACAGCGCCCGCAGCGCCTGCTTCGGACTGCATTTCCATGACCTTGACTTTCTCACCGAAGATGTTTCTTGCCGGCTCGCCGAGAATGTTCTTGTCGGTTGCCGACCAGGTATCGGTGACTTCCGCCATCGGAGACGACGGGGTGATCGGGTAGATGGCTGCAACCTCGGTGAACGCATAGGAAACGTGCGCCGCGGCGGTATTACCATCCATGGATAACTTGGTTCTTTCGATTGCCATGTGTGTAATCAACCTCCTGAGTTTTTTACAATAGATATGCTATCCCATATATCCGCTCTATATCATACCATAACTTTGGCAAAAAGTAAAGGTCTTTTCTGAAAAAAACGCATAAAAATTGCGGAAACTTTTTGAAAAAGGGCAAAAATGCGGGGATAGAACGGTTCTCTCACCGAGAGGTTCGCCCCTGCACGAGTGCCGAGATCCCGCCTGCCGGCGCCCCTTCGGGGTTCGACTACGCGGCATTTTTCAATTGTATCGTTCGTCCTTACAGGGAGATGCCGCTCCGCTCAGGATGACACGGAGGCTGATTGCTACGTGGATAGTACAATTTCGAGGTGTTAAGTAACTTTAACCACTTAAAGGTTATATCTCACCGCACGATTTTTCTCCATGTCATCCTGAGCGGAGCGGCACAGATACTACAAATCAAGCGATAAAGCCAAACATTGCCGCGTAGTCGAACCCCGAAGGGGCGCCGGCAGGCGGGATCTCGGCACTCGTGCAAGGACATTGTATCCATCCCAAAACCGCCATATAAAAAGGAAGCCTTCTCCCGAAGGCTTCCCTCATTCTTCCATCGATATTACTTAATCATCCCGCTCTTATCCTTCTGGATTACGTCGTGCGCGCCGCCCTCGACGATACTGGTGGCGGAAACCAACGTCAGAACCGCTTTCTTCTGCAACTCGGGAATCGTCAGTGCGCCGCAGTTGCACATGGTCGACTTGACCTTTGCCAACGACATTGCAACGTTGTCCTTCAGCGTACCGGCGTAAGGCACGTAGGAGTCCACGCCCTCTTCAAACGACAGCTTTTTGTCGCCACCGAGGTCGTATCTCTGCCAGTTCCGTGCGCGGGCAGAGCCTTCGCCCCAGTATTCCTTGTAGTAAGTGCCCCCGATGCTGACCTTGTTGGAAGGGCTTTCGTCAAACCGTGCAAAATATCTGCCGAGCATCACGAAATCCGCGCCCATTGCAAGCGCCAACGTGATGTGATGATCGTAAACGATACCGCCGTCCGAGCAGACCGGGACATAGATACCCGTCTCTTCAAAGTAGCGGTCACGCTCGCGGCAAACGTCAATCAGCGCGCTTGCCTGTCCGCGCCCGATTCCCTTGGTCTCGCGCGTAATGCAGATCGAGCCGCCGCCGATGCCGACCTTGATGAAGTCCGCGCCGCAGTCCGCAAGGAAACGGAAGCCCTTGCCGTCCACGACATTGCCCGCGCCGACCTTGACCGAATCGCCGTAGTTCTCCCGAATCCAGTCGATCGTCCGCTTCTGCCATTCCGAGAAGCCCTCGGAGGAATCGATGCAAAGCACATCCGCGCCCGCTTCCACCAGTGCGGGAACGCGTTCCGCATAGTCACGTGTGTTGATGCCCGCGCCGACCACATAACGCTTGGAAAGATCCAGAAGTTCATTGGGGTTGTTCTTGTGCGTTTCGTAGTCCTTGCGGAACACCATGTAGCACAGATTTCCTTCCTCGCCGAGAATCGGCAGGGAGTTCAGCTTGTTATCCCAGATGATATCGTTCGCTTCCTTGAGCGTCGTTCCCTCTTTTGCCCAGATCAGCTTGGAGAACGGGGTCATGAATTCGGTCACCTTGGTCGCGGGATCCATACGGGTCACGCGGTAGTCGCGGCTTGTAACGATACCGACAAGCTTGCCCGAGCAAGTGCCATCCTCGGTCACCGCAACCGTGGAATGTCCGGTTTTCGCCTTTAACTCAATGATATCCGCAAGCGTGGCGTCGGGCTTGATGTTGGAATCGCTGATGACGAACCCCGCCTTGTGATTCTTGGCGCGTCTGACCATCGCCGCTTCATCCTCCACCGACTGCGAGCCGTAAATAAAGGACACGCCGCCCTCTTTTGCAAGCGCAACCGCCAACTTGTCCCCCGACACCGACTGCATGATCGCCGACACCAACGGAATATTCATGGTAATCGCCGATTCCTCGCCACGACGGTAGCGCACAAGCGGCGTGCGCAACGAAACGTTTGCGGGAATGCACTCGGAGGAAGAATACCCCGGGATCAGCAGATATTCGCTGAAGGTGTGAGAAGGTTCATTGAGAAAGGTTGCCATGCGTTGCTCCTTGTCCCCGGCAGAAGGTCACCGGAACGATTTTTTTACAAATAGGATATTATTAGTGTATTATACCACACTCCCGCCGATTTGTCAAGAAAAAAGCGGAAATTTGCCGTGCGAAAAAGAAAAAAGGCACTCCACGGTCGTTCCGACCGCCCCGAAGGCGCAAAAAGAGCGCACGGCAACGCTTGACAAACCGTGCGCTTTATGCTATAATAAACTGTAAATATCGGCAATCAATAAAACCCGCCCATGCGGAAGAGCGCCTCGCGCAATTGCGTGTAAACCGGGAAATAGCAGTCGGTCGGCAGCGGGTTTTCGCCTCTGCCGCATTCAAGCGTCAGCGCGGGAATGCCGCACTGCGTCAGACACCAGTCGGTCAGTCCCCCGTAAGCGGCAGGACCTGTCGCGTCCGCCAAGCGGTATCCAGTCAGTTTTGCGACCTTCAGCGCCGCCTCGTATCCCCCGGGAAGCGACTTCCCGCCACTGCGGTAGTAAATCTCTTCCCCCTGCGTGTGGAAAGCGGCAACCAGACGGACGCCGTCAAGAAAACGGATGTAGGAGCAAAGCGCCCGCACCTCGGGTTCGGATTCCGGCTCTTGTCCCGAATAGCGGGTCGGCGCGCCGTCCAGAATTCCGAGTTCCGCCTCCACCGCCTTGTATTCGGCAAAGCCCGCGTCGTAGTTGTGGTTAAGGTCAACGCCCCGCGCGTTCGCCTGCCAGTGGGAAAAATCCGACTTCCCGCCGTTCATCCCGATAACCCGCGCGTAAAGCGGATTTTCCCGCTTCACGCCGTGAATCTGGTATTCCACGCCGTCGGGATTCAGCATCGGGATAATGTGCAACGTGTAGCGCTCCCAAAAAGTCGGTAACGGAACGCGATAAACCGTTCTGCCCGACTTATAGTATTCGCAGAATTCGCCCGCGAACCGAAGCAGCCAAGCCGCCGTGAGCCACTCCATCCCGTGATGCGCGCCGACATAAAGCAACTGTCGCCGCCCGCCGCCGAGAACCAACGCGGGAATTTCCCGCCCCAGAATGGAGCGCCCCACGCCCACGACCCGCAAAAACGGGTATCGCGCGGTGTAAAGCCGCACGGTTTCGCAAAGAACCGCATGGTCGATGGGCTTCTGAAAATCCGGAATCCGCGATTCCGCCGACATTGCCATTCCCCCCCTCAATTGGTAACACTACAGCATATGCCACACGGTCGCAAAACTTGACCGCCCCCGCAAAAAAGGAGTTCCAATGGAAGAAAAAAAGAGCAATTTCTATCTCCGCACTGTGCGTTTGTGCGGAATCCTGTTGTTTTCCGTCGCGCTGTTCTACGCGGCGGTCTGCACGCCCGTTTCCCGCTGGACAATTGCGGATATCGGGGTCAGCGATGTCTTTCGGCTGGTTTGGGAATTTCTGTCCGATGTGGTCATGTTCGCTTTTTATTGGATTGCCGCATCGTTTGTTCTCAGTTCGGTTTGGAAATTCGAGCGCGCAAAAACTGTCCTGCTTCTCGCGGGCGGCGCATCGCTCTTTCTCAACTTCGGCTCGCTTGCCGTAGGGTTATTGATGACACGCGACTTTGACATAATTGAAATGGATATCCTCTACGCCGCGCTTGCTGTCTTGGGAGATGTTGCACAGTTTATGCTGTTCCGTCTGTTTGCCTATCTGACAATGGAGCGCCGCATAACAAATCGGATTCCCACCCGCACCATATTGTTTTGCTCTGTAGTTCCATCTCTAATCCAATTGCTCGGGCGCTTGACCTCTGACCTTAATATTGGAATACCGACACAAAAAGATGATTTGATTGCCATGATAATCTACTATCTTACCGACCTTGTGAGCGTCGCAATCGGCTACCTCGCAATTCTGTTGTTAACCGAACGTCTGACCGAAACCAAGGAGTCGCACACATGAACCACACCAAGAAAGCAGTCATCTTCGATCTGGACGGCACGTTGGTAGACAACCGCGCGTCTTTCGCCAAGGCATACCGTGCCATGTGCATGCGCTACCCGAATCTGTTTGACAGGCAGGACAGCGAAGCCGAAGAACTTCTGATCCGGTTCTACCGTTCCTCCTTCGCCCGCGATGCCTATCGCGCGCTGTGCGACCACCTCGCCCCGCGCCGCCTTCAATTGCCCCTGATTGATCGCCTGCATGAGGAATGGGGCATGACCTACGCAGGAAACGCGGTTCTGCTTCCCCACGCGGCGGAAACGGTGGACTATCTACGCAAAAAAGGCTACAAAATCGGACTTCTGACCAACGGAAACTCCGAGCGCCAATGGGCAAAGATCCATTCCTGCGGGCTGTTCCCCTGCTTTGACCACATTGTCGTTTCAGGTGACCAACCGTTTGAAAAGCCCGACCCCGCCATTTACCGACTGTCCTTAGCGGGGCTTGGCGTGACAGCGGATGAAGCGCTCTTTGTCGGCGACACCGTCGAGACAGACATCGACGGTGCAAAGCGGGCAGGAATCGACTCGCTCTGGCTGACAAAAGAAAAAGAGAACACCGCCGGTGCAACCTATCTCGCGGAAAACGTCGGGGCACTGATGAAGCTTCTGTAAACCAAAAGAAAAGCCGATCCGGAATCAACCGGATCGGCTTTTTAGAAACATCAGATAAGCAAAACAAAAAGCGGTGAAAACCGCTTTTTGTTCTATTGGATTGGACTGTCTGCCCATAGAAAATCGAACAAAGAGGAAGAAAGAGAGTTAAGCGAAACTCGAAACTAATCAAATGAACCTTGGAGGTTCAAGCACTCGGTCTATTAGTATCGGTCAGCTGAATGCATTACTGCACTTACACCTCCGACCTATCAAACTTGTAGTCTGCAAGTGACCTTACCTGATCAAGTCAGGAGGATATCTGATCTTGAAGTATGTTTCACGCTTAGATGCCTTCAGCGTTTATCAAAACCGCACGCGGCTACCCAGCTATGCCCTTGGCAGAACAACTGGTGCACCGGAGGTGCGTCCGACCCGGTCCTCTCGTACTAAGGTCAGCCCTTCTCAAATATCCAACGCCCACGACAGATAGGGACCGAACTGTCTCACGACGTTCTGAACCCAGCTCGCGTACCACTTTAATCGGCGGACAGCCGAACCCTTGGGACCTTCTCCAGCCCCAGGATGTGATGAGCCGACATCGAGGTGCCAAACCTCCCCGTCGATGTGAACTCTTGGGGGAGATCAGCCTGTTATCCCCAGGGTAGCTTTTATCCGTTAAGCGATGGCATTTCCACTCACTACCACCTGATCACTAACTCCGACTTTCGTCTCTGCCCGACTTGTTTGTCTCGCAGTCAGGCCGGCTTCTGCGTTTATACTCATTGCGCGATTTCCGTCCGCGCTGAGCCGACCTTTGTACGCCTCCGTTACTCTTTTGGAGGCGACCGCCCCAGTCAAACTGCCCATCTGACATTGTCCCCCACCCGGATTCACGGGTGCAGGTTAGAATCCCGGTTCATCAAGAGTGGTATCCCAAGGTCGACTCCGCAAAGCCTGACGACTCTGTTTCCAAGTCTCCCACCTATCCTGTACATAATAAACCGAAATTCAGTATCAAACTACAGTAAAGCTCCATGGGGTCTTTCCGTCTAGTCGCGGGTAACCGGCATCTTCACCGGTACTACAATTTCGCCGGGCGGGCTGTTGAGACAGTGCCCAGATCATTACGCCATTCGTGCGGGTCAGAACTTACCTGACAAGGAATTTCGCTACCTTAGGACCGTTATAGTTACGGCCGCCGTTTACCGGGGCTTAAGTTCTTGCCTTCGCTTGCGCTAAGCAATCCCCTTGACCTTCCGGCACCGGGCAGGCGTCAGCCCCTATACTTCACCTT
>CAVGEJ010000033.1:0-19857 GCA_963628215.1 Eubacterium sp. CAG:180 | reverse complement strand
CGGTATAAATAGCCTGCCCTTCCATCTCTTTTTTTTTCGACCAGACGTCTGCATACGTGTTTTCTTTGCCTCTCGTGGGCTCCAAGATGTGTATACGGACCACACCGCCGCCTGCGGAAATATCGTATTCCCGTGCGTCCAGTTCCTCCTGCTTCTGCGCAACTTCTTCCTGCGCCTTCTGCACCTGACGCATCAGCGCCTGCATATTCTGCGGTCCACCGCCCAGTCCCTTCGGAATGTTTGCTCTCATGGTAAATTCTCCTTTATATTGATCCTTTCCGGATTCGTCTTTCTTCATTCTTCATCCGCCGCCGCGATGATTTCATCCAGCGCCGAAGCTTGCGTTTTTCCCTTGACTTCAAGCAGCAATTGACTGTCGGGAACATCCTTGCCCGCCGTGGCGATCAGCGCCGCGCGCAACTTTTCCCGTCCGCCGCCCTTTTCAGTCATGTTCTTTGCAAAATCCGAGGGAAACCGAACGATAAAATCGCCCCCGTCGGTGGTATATGCTTCCGCGTTCCGACAGAACGACGACAGCATCGGGTCGCTCTGCGCCACGCGTTCGATCAGTTCCCGCCATGCGCGGAAGGGCTTGAGAACCCGCTTTCCGTCGCTTTCGGCGGCTGTTGGCTTGGTTGCCACCGTCGGCGAGGATTTTTGCGGGACAACAGACTCTGTCGCCTGCCCCGACGCGGGCTTTTGCGCCGTCTCCGCCACGGGGGACGGCACTGCAACGCCGCCGAGCGCCACGCGATCCTCTAATTTTGCGATGCGGGAGAGAAGCGCCTCGTTGGAAGTGTCCATCGCCTCGTCGCACATTCTCGTCAACGTCAGTTCCGCAACAATCCGTTTGACCGCGTTCGCCTTCTGCATGGCAAACAGCGCATCTTCCAACAGCTTACAATGGTAAAGCAGGGTTTCGCGGGTAAAATTTCCCGCCGCCGCGCGCAATTGTTCCTCTTCGCTGTCGGTCAGGTCGAGGTATGCCCCCGCCCGCGCGGTCGCTTTGACAACCAACATATCCCGCCACAGCGAAATCAGATCCTGCCAGAACACGATCAGATCCTTCGACGAGCGAACCACCTCGTCCACCTGCGCAAACAGGCTGTCGTAGTCGCGCTCCGCGATTGCCTGCGCGGTGCGGAGCATCGCGTCCCGCCCCGTCATGCCGACCGCGTCGGTCACGACCTGCGGCGTGATTTTACAATGATAGCCCGCGCAGAGTTCGAGCAGACTGATGGCGTCGCGCATTCCGCCCTGCGCCAGTTTGGCAAGCATCCGCGCGGCTTCCGACTCCAGTTCGATCTTCTCCCGCTCCGCGATATAGGTCAGCCGCCCCGTCAGCGCGTCGAGCGAAATCCGCCGGAAATCGAACCGCTGACAGCGGGAAATGATGGTTGCGGGCAGTTTCTGCAACTCGGTGGTTGCCAGAATGAACACAACGTGCTCGGGCGGCTCTTCCAACGTTTTGAGCAGGGCGTTGAACGCGCTGACCGACAGCATATGCACCTCATCGATGATATACACGCGGTAGCGGAGCGACGACGGCGCATAGACCACTTCGTCGCGGATGTCGCGGATGTTGTCCACGCCGTTGTTGGACGCCGCGTCCATCTCCAGCACGTCGGTCGCACTGCCGTCCTCAATCGCGCGACAGGCGGCGCATTCCCCGCACGGGCTTCCGTTTACGGGACGCTCGCAGTTGACCGCCTTGGCAAGAATCTTCGCGCAGGTCGTTTTTCCCGTCCCGCGCGAACCGCAGAACAGATAGGCATGGCTGAACGCCCGATGCTCCGTCTCGTATTTTAAGACAGAGGTCACCTGCTCCTGTCCGCAGACATCGTCAAAGGTTTTCGGTCGCCACTTCCGGTAAAGCGCTTGGTGCATTCCGTCACTCCTTCCGCAAAAAAAACGCCGCGATGCAAAATTCCCTTGGGAATCGGCACGCGGTCGGCAAATTCTGCAACAAAATGACGATACCGGACTGCAAAACAAGACCATACACCTCAAAATCGAAAGTCACCTCCGCGCGAGCTTCGTTGCCTCTGCTCAAAACAGGCGCCCTCGCGGCACATCGGATTGACTGCTTAATGCTGCTTGGTTCCCCACCTGACATGATTCACAGCTTCCGATTGCGCAAGACCCATTTCTCAACACAGCGACAACGCTTCATTCGCCAAGGATCGTTCCTCAGAAGAGGAATCCACCCCTGCTACAGCGGATTTCAGGTTCAGGGCTCCGCTACTCCCCCGGCTGGTATGGCCTCGTTTTACAGTCTGATACCGTACATTCCTATTATACCAGATTTTTTCCCGTTTTGCAAGAGGTTTTCGAAAAAAAGTCCTGCAATCCACATATTTTCGCAGGCAGGTCGGAAAATCTGCCTCTTCCGACCTGCCTGCAACTTGTTCCGCGACTTGTTCCGCGCGATCATTCCTCCCGATACCGCATCAGCGCGGAGAGCATTTGCGCCGCCTGCGCGCGGGTCACGGTGTCGGTGGGAGTGATGCGGTCGCCCGTGGGAGTCAGGATGCCGACCGCGCTGAGCGAATAGATGGCGTCCGCCGCCCAGACGGGAATCTCGCTCTTATCCGCAAAGGTCGGAATCACCGCCGCCTTGCCGGGGGCTGTGATGCGGTCGAGAATGACAGCCGCCTGCGCGCGGGTCAGCGCGTCGTTCGGCAGGAAGCAAAGCTGTCCGTCCTTCTGGCTACCCGTGATATAGCCGAGACGGTACGCCGCCGCGACATAGCCCTTCATGCTCGCGGGAATGTCCGCGTCATCCGCAAACACGGTCTTTTCGCATTCGGGAACGCCCGTGATTCCTGCGGCATTCATTGCCATGACCAGAAATTCCGCGCGGTTGACCGTGCGTTCGGGGTAGAAATAGTAGTTATCCCCCACCTGCGAACCGCTCATAATCGCTTTTTCGGTCACGGACAGCGCCGCGCCCTCGTCGCGCGAACCTTTCATATCCGCATAGGTGACCGACGTTCCGAGACGGTCGACCGTCAGCGAAACCTTGGCAGAGGCGCTGTAATTGCCGTAGCGATCCCGCGCGACATAGGAGAACGCGTCAGTTCCCACATAGTCAGCAAACGGGCGGTAAACATAGCTTCCCGTTTTCGCGTCTGTCAGTTCCAGCGAGCCGTTCTGCGGATAGGAGACCACCTCAAAGGAAATCGCGTCGCCCTCGGGATCGTTGGCGCTGAGCGTTCCGTAAGCCGCCAGACCCTTATAGGTTTTCAGCTTCAGAGAAAGAACCGGCGCCATGGCAACCGTGGGCGCGCCGTTCTTTTCGTCCGCCATCAGAATCGAGCAGGTCATGCCGCATCCCGCGCCGTTGACCGCAAAACGGAACGCGGAGGTCACCAGATCCTCCCGCGCGGGATGGAAGCAGAGCTGATCCAGATGTTCGCCCGAAATCGTCTGCCCCGCCGCCACGCGCGAAGAGCCGAGCAGCAGTTCGCCGTCGGTCACGGGCGGGAGCGTGAGAACCGTCAGATACCGAACCTCGGAGAGATTCATGCCGCGCTCCACCGCGTCCTTTGTAAAGACCAAGTCGTTTCCCTTCACGGTATACAGCGCCAGATCCGTGCGCGCGCTGAGCACTTCCGTGCCGTGTGAAAAGACCTTCGCATCCGCCCCGCCCGATTCCTCCGCGCAAACGGGCAGCGCCGCAATCGCACCGATCAGCATTGCCGCGCAGAGCAATCCCGCAAACCGTTTCCGAATTCCCGATTTCATGTTTTTTACCGCCTTTCCGTCATTTGATGTTCCATTGTATGCGGTCGGAAAGAAAAACAGAACCGAACGGGCGGTTCTGTTTGACGTCGACTTTTCAGAATAAAATCAGTTCTTATTCTACTTTTTCAACCGTTTTCCGATGTTTTCGGGCGTTTTTTCGTCAGAATCCGCTATCTTTGAATGTCAAAAATGCGGAAATTGCCGTTTTCGTCCTTCGTCAGGATCAGGTATTCGGGGCGCACGGCGTCGCTTCCGACATCGCGGCGGTAAGTCCCGTTGTTCCGGTGAATCCGGTATTCCAGCCGATAGGTCACGCGCAGAGCGCCGTTTGCCGTCTCCTCGCCGACCCGCGTCACCTTCATTTCATAAACCATCTGTTGGGCAAAATCGGATATCGTAATTCCGTTTGCATCCCGGGCAAGCAGGGCGCGCAGTCCCTCCGCGTTTCCGTCAATCAGGCAATCGAAATAGTTCCACAGCACCTCCCACTCGGGATTCGCCGACACCTCTTCACGCGACATTGCTTCCTCCGATCCGTAGTTCGCGTCGCAGAAGTAGAACTGCCTGTCCAGATCGGTATAGACTGCGGCGGTGCGAATGTCCCCCTCATAGGGCGGGTAAAAGCGGATGGAAGATGTCCCGCTGTCCTGCGAGGGCTGTGCCGGCTCGTCCTTCGGGAGGAGAACCGACAGAAGCACCACGGTCAGGATCGCGAGCAAAACGACCCCGACGCATACAAGCAGCGCGATTTGTAACCGTTTGTTTTTCCGCATCTTACTCCAGCACCTTTCTCATGCAAACAATCTCCCCATGCGGACAGACCTGCCCTCCGCATTTGCTCATTCCCGTTTTCGCTTCGTCCTTCATGCCGTCACCTCCGTATTCTCTACCCGACATTATACACGATTCTGAGCGTCCTGTCAACCGATTTTCTGTGGCTTCACAAAAACTTTCAAAAAAATGGGTAAAATCTTCTTGTACTTTCTTTCGCAATGTGCTATAATTTATAAAGAAGTCAGCAACCGAACAGGGAGGATCGCGATATGAAATATTTTGTACTGATTCCCGACGGCATGGCGGATGAAAAAATCCCCGCGCTCGGAAACCGAACACCGATGGAAGCCGCCGAAAAGCCGATGATGGACCGTCTTGCCAAGGACGCATTGGTGGGAACTGTTTCCAATGTTCCCCAGGGCATGGTTCCCGAAAGCGACACCGCCAACATGGCGATTCTCTCTTTTAATCCGCGCATTTACTCCAAGGGGCGCTCCCCGTTGGAGGCGGTGAGCATGGGGCTTGAAATGTCGCCCGACGACACCGCCTACCGTTGCAATGTGGTCACGCTCTCAGACGAGGGCGAGGACTACGACGACAAAATCATGCTCGACCACAGCGCCGACGAGATCACCACCCCCGAGGCAGCCGAACTGATTGCGGCACTGGAGGAAAAACTCGGCAACGATACGCGGCGGTTCTACCCGGGGGTCAGCTACCGCCACTGCCTGATGATCCGCGGCGGCAACGATGCCTATCCCTTTATGCGCCCGCACGATATTCTCGGCAAGCGCATCGGGGAATACCTGCCGAAGCGCGAGAACGGCGGCGGAGAATTCTACGATCTGATGCGCGAAAGCTTTGAGATTCTGAATCATCATCCCGTAAACGAGGCGCGGCGGGCGCGCGGACTGAAGCCCGCCAACTCGGCATGGCTCTGGAGTCCCGGGAAAAAGCCGCAACTGCCCGATTTCGGCAAGCAATGGGGGCTGCGCGGCGCAGTCATTTCCGCCGTGGATCTCATCAAGGGAATCGGACTTTGCGCGGGGATGAAGTCGATTGACGTGGAAGGCGCGACGGGAAACGTTCACACCAACTACCGCGGCAAGGCGGAAGCGGCAATCGGCGCGTTCCGCGACGGCTATGACTATGTTTACGTCCATGTGGAAGCCCCCGACGAGTGCGGACACCGCGCGGAGACAGAAAACAAGGTGCTGTCGGTGGAAAAGATTGACGCGGAAATTCTCCGCCCCGTGTTTGACTACCTCGCGGGGACGGGCGAGGACTTCCGCGTGATGGTTCTGCCCGACCACCCGACTCCCGTGCGCCTGCGCACACATACGTCCCTGCCCGTTCCGTTCTTCATCTGGTCCTCCGACAAGCGCCGTGACGGCGTGGAGCGCTTTACCGAAGAAACGGCAACGGAAAAGCAGTTCTATCTCCCCTATGGGTATCATCTGATGGAACTGCTCCTGAATCCCGACAGTGAGGAGAACACGCATGAATGAAGAGATGCCGGTAACGCCCCAAACGCCCGATACGCCGAACGTGCCCGACGTGCCCGACGTGCCCGAAGTTCCGCCGAAAAAGCGGCGGACGGTCGGAGCGGTGCTGTTTGACTACGTGGAAATGTTCGCGTGGTCGGTTTTCGCGGTTCTCCTGATTTTCACGTTCGGCTTCCGCCTCTGTCAGGTGGACGGACAGTCGATGGAGAACACGCTCCACAACGGCGAACGCCTGCTCCTGTTCAGCGCGGGCTACACCCCGCGGCAGGACGATATCATCGTCTTTCATCTGACCGAACCCGAAAAGAATCTGGAAAAAACTTTGGTCAAGCGCGTTATCGCCACAGGCGGACAGACCGTGGAAATCAACACGCTGACGGGGAAAATCACCGTAGACGGAGTCGAATATGCCGATGAACACAGCGTTCTGAAAAGCGCCTCGACCGACGTTGAGATCGGTCGGTACTACACCTCGCTGTTCGGCTACGGCTACGACGGGGAAACCGGAATCTTCCGCGCAACCGTCCCGGACGGATATCTGTTCGTCATGGGAGACAACCGCAACAACTCCAAGGACAGCCGCAACCCGGATGTTGGATTCGTTGACGTGCGCTGTGTTCTGGGGCGCGCGGTTCTGCGGCTCTCCCCCTTCACCGTATTCAACTGAGGTACTGCCTATGCCATCCGAAAATATTCAATGGTTTCCCGGTCACATGGCGAAAACCCGCCGTCTGATTGCGGAAAATCTCGGGAACGTCGATCTTGTTCTGGAACTGCGCGACGCGCGGATTCCCTACAGTTCGGCAAATCCCGAAATCGCGAAGCTGTGCGGCGACAAACCGCGCCTGCTTCTTCTGAACAAAGCCTCGCTCGCCGACCCCGCGCAGAACGCGGTCTGGCAGGCACAGCTCAGCGGCGCGAACACCCGCTGTATTCTCACCGACTGCACAAGCGGCGCGGGACTGAACCGTCTTGCCCCCGCCGTGCGGGAACTGTGCGCCGAAAAGCTTGCCCGTTGGGAAGCCAAGGGCATGCGGGGCAAGCAGTTGCGCGCGATGGTGGTGGGAATTCCGAACGTGGGAAAATCCTCGCTCATCAACCGCCTTTGCGGAAACAGGAAAGCGCGCGTGGAAGACCGCCCCGGCGTCACGCGCGACAAACAATGGGTCACAACCTCACAGGGAATCGATCTGTTGGATATGCCGGGAATTCTCTGGCCGAAGTTTGAAGAAAAGCGGGTCGGGGAAAATCTGGCGCTGACCGGCGCGATCAAGGACGATATTCTCGACACCGAGGCGCTCGGGGTTCTGCTCTGCCGTAGAATGCGGGTGCTTTACCCCGCGCTGTTCTGCGAGCGTTACAAGCTGACGGAAATTCCCGAGGACATGAGCGACTACGACCTGTTTCTGACGGTCGGGCGCAAGCGCGGATGCCTGATTGCGGGCGGTGAGGTGAACACCGAGCGGGTGGCAAACCTGCTGCTTGACGAATTCCGCGGCGCAAAAATCGGCAGAATCACGCTCGACCGCGTAGAAAAACCGACAAAGGAGAACGGATATGGCTCAGCCGGATCAAACAATTGAAAACGAATTGCGCGCGGCGGGGTTTGTGGCAATCTGCGGCGTGGACGAAGCGGGGCGCGGTCCTCTTTGCGGTCCGGTTGTGGCGGCTGCCTGCATCCTGCCCGCAGGCGTGATCCCCGAGGGACTGAACGACTCCAAAAAGCTGACCGCCAAGCGGCGCGACGCGCTGTTTGACGAAATCAGGCGGGTGGCAGTGGCTTACTGCATCGCCGAGGCGAGCGTGGAAGAGATCAACGAGCTGAACATTCTCGAAGCCGATCTGCTTGCCATGCGCCGTGCGATTGCGGGCTTGCGGATTCCCGCCGACTATGCGCTGATCGACGGCAACATCGCGCGGGATTTCCCGATTCCCGCCCGCGCCGTTATCCACGGGGACGCAATCTCCGCTTCCATTGCCGCCGCTTCGATTCTTGCCAAGGTCACGCGGGATCGCGAATGTCTGGAACTGGATCACCTTTACCCGCAATACGGCATTGCCAAACACAAGGGCTACGGCACGAAAGCGCATATGGACGCCCTGCGGCAGTACGGTCCGTCCCCGATTCACAGAACCAAATTCATTCGGTTTCTTGACGATGAGAACCGCTGAACAAACCGTCGGAGATTACGGCGAGACGGTTGCGGCGCGCTACCTGCGCAGGCACGGTTACCGCGTTACGGATCGGAATCTGCATATCGACCGACACGAAATCGACCTGATCGCGGTTCGCTTCGGCGTGATCGCGTTCGTCGAGGTCAAAACAAGAACCTACACCGAAGAAACCATCGGCGTTCTGCCTCCGCCGCGCCACGCGGTCAACGCCGACAAGCGGCGCTTTACGCGGCAGGCGGCGCAGAAATACCTTGCCCTGCATCCCACATGGCGCAAACCGCGCATGGATGTGATTGAGGTTCTGCTCTCCCCCGTCGAGCCCGGAAAACGTCCGCGGGTGCGCAAAATTTGTCACCTCGCGGGCGCTTATTGAGGAAACACATTATGGAAAATTTATCCCTGTTTGATTTACATTGCGACACGGCGGGCGAAATGCTTGCCACGGGTCAGCCGCTCGGCGAAGACAGCCTTGCCGTCTCGCTTTCCAAAGCCGCGGCATTCCGCCAGTACGTACAGGTCATGGCGTTTTGGGCAAATGACCGTCTCTCCGACGCGGAGGGTTGGCAACAGGTTCGCCGTATGGCGCTGAACCTGAAAAAAGACCCCGCCGTGGCGGGCGGAGTCGTTGGACTTGGGACGGTCTGCCCCGAGCGCGCGGACGGCGTCTCCCTCTTGCTCGGGCTTGAGGACGCGCGGGTGCTGGAACTGCACCCCGAGCGCGTGGACGAATTGTTCGAGATGGGCGTTCGCGTTTTCACCCCGCTCTGGCGCGGCGTGACCTGCATCGGCGGCGCGCACGATACCGACGAGGGGCTTTCCGACTTCGGAGAACTCGCGGTGCGGCGCGCGTTGGAACGCGGCATGCTTCCCGATATCTCGCATGCGTCGGTTTCGTCGGCGGACGAAATCTTCGATCTTGCCGCCGAATACAGCCGCCCCGTTCTCGCCTCCCATTCGAACGCTTATGCCGTCACGCCCGTTTCACGCAATCTGCGGGACGGACAGATCCGCGCAATCGTGAACTGCGGCGGTCTGATCGGGCTGAACCTTTACACGGCGTTTCTCGCTTCCGATCACCCGGCAACCGCAGAGGACGTCCTGCGCCATGCCGAGCATTTTCTCTCGCTCGGCGCGGAACGCGCGCTTGCGCTCGGCTGTGATATGGACGGTGCGGATCTGCCGCAGGATCTGCACGACCTTGCCGCGCTTCCCGCGCTTGCGGAATGTTTCCTGCGGCACAATTACCCCGAAACTCTGGTTCGGAGCATCTTTTTCGACAACGCGTACCGCGTTCTCCGCGATGCGCTGAAGCCCACCCGATAAACACGCAAAAGGAGAACAACCATGCTTTACAAAAGCACCAGAAGCACTGCGGAGGCAAGCCTGACCTCTGCCGAGGTCATCAAGGAAGGACTCGCGCCCGACGGCGGACTGTATGTCCCCGAGAGCATCCCGACCCTGACGCTCCCCGAGATCGAGCTGCTGAGCAAAAAGACCTATCCCGAGCGCGCCGCAGATATTCTCGCGCGTTTTCTGACCGACTACACGCATGAGGAATTGTTGGAGGACTGCCGCGCCGCGTACAGCCGGGAGCATTTCGTGGGCGGGGTTGCCCCGCTGATCGGACTGCACACCGAATATCCCATGGCGATTCTGGAACTGTGGCACGGTCCTACCGCCGCATTCAAAGACATGGCGCTGCAGATCATGCCGAGACTTCTTTCCCGCGCGCTGGTCAAAACGGGAGAAAAGAAAGACGCTATGATTCTGGTTGCCACCTCGGGCGACACGGGAAAAGCGGCGCTCGAGGGCTACCGCGACATTGACCGCGTGCGGATTCTCGTCTTTTATCCGTCCGAAGGGGTCAGTCAGGTGCAAAAGCTGCAGATGGCAACCCAACAGGGCTCGAACGTGGAGGTCTGCGGCATCCGAGGCAACTTTGACGACGCACAGAACGGGGTCAAATCGATTCTCAACAGCCCCGAAATGGTCACCCGCGCCCGTGTGCGCGGAATCCTGTTCTCCAGTGCGAACTCCATCAACTGGGGCAGACTCGTTCCGCAGATCGTCTACTATATCTCGGCGTACTGCGACCTCATCAACGCGGGCAAGTGCAAGCCCGGCTCGCGCTTCAACGTCTGCGTTCCCACGGGGAACTTCGGAAACATTTTTGCGGCGTACCTCGCAAAGCAGATGGGACTTCCCATTGCAAAGCTGATCTGCGCCTCGAACGCCAACAACGTTCTGACCGATTTCCTGCACACGGGAACTTACGACCGCAACCGCGACTTCCATATGACCGTCTCCCCCTCGATGGATATCCTGATCTCGAGCAATCTGGAACGTCTGCTCTACTGCATCGCGGGAAGCGAAAAAACAGCCGGCTGGATGCAGGAACTGAAGGAAACCGGCAAATATACGGTGGACGCGGACACCTTCCGTGAAATCCGCAAGCATTTCGTCGGCTATTACACGAACGAAGAGGACACCATCGCAACCATCCGCCGGACGTGGCGGGACGGCGACTACCTCGCAGATCCGCACACCGCAGTTGCGATCCACGCGGCAAAGGCTTACATGAGCGAATTCACCGACGGCATCCCGATGGTTGTGGATTCCACCGCAAGTCCCTTCAAATTTGCGGGAACGGTTTACCGCGCGCTGACGGGCGAAAACGCGGCTTCGGACACGGACGCGCTCGATCAGCTTGCCGCCCTGACCAAAGCCCGCATCCCCTATCCGCTCGCCGGACTTGCCAAGCGCCCCGTCCGCTTCACCCGCGTTTGCGAGGTGAACGAAATGCGTGACGTGGTGATGGAATTTGTAAAAAAGAAGTAATCGCGCCCTGTAAATACCTTCCCGATATCCCCTTTATGGAAGTTCTTGAAGGTTCTCAGGGGACTTCTTGCAAGAAGTCCCCTGAGTGGGTTCGGGCAAAGCCTGAGGTCTTAGTTCTCCTTCGGCTTGAAGGTCACGCAGAGCGTCTCGCCCGAGCAGCCCGCGTTGTTGGGACCCACGGCGATCTGCTCCGCCGTGCAGTAGGTCTGCGCGTCATGGTAGTAGCAGTTCTGAACGTCGCAGTGAATTCCCTTGATGTGCTTGCAGCCGCATTCTTGCTTCCGATCTTCCATTTTCCTGTCCTCTTTCCAAAAAACGATTCCGGATGAACCGGTGTCCTTATGATACCCCGCAACGGCGGGATTTATTCCGAGAAAAAGGAGACCCATTATGTCGCTTTTCGTCATGGCGGATCTGCATCTGTCCTCCGACCGCTCCAAATCCATGGAGGTTTTCGGCGCGCGTTGGGTCGGCTATACCGAAAAAATGCAAAAAAACTGGTGCGCCGCCGTAAAGCCGACCGACACGGTCATCGTCCCCGGCGACGTTTCGTGGGGACTGCGTTTGGAGGACACGGCGGAGGATTTCCGCTTTCTCGATTCCCTGCCGGGGGAAAAACTCATCGGCAAGGGAAACCACGATTTCTGGTGGTCGACGCAACGAAAGACCGAAGAATTCTGGAATCGCATCGGCGCGACGAGCCTGCGCCTGCTCTCCAACAACGCGTTTCTGCGCGAAGGCGTGCTGATCGCGGGAACGCGCGGATGGTTTCTGGACGAGGAACAACAGCGGACGGTGGGCGAGGTCGACTACGCAAAAATCATCAACCGCGAGGTGATCCGCCTGCGGATGAGTCTGGACGCGGCGGTGAAGATACAACAGACCGAGGCACAACAAGCTCCGATTTGCGTGTTTTTCCATTTTCCGCCGGTCTTTGGCGATTTCGTCTGCCGCGAAATTCTGGACGTGCTGCACGAATACGGAATCCGCAACTGTTGGTTCGGGCATATCCACGGCGCATATTCTGCCCCGCCGACCCTGATTTATGAGGGCATCCGTTTTACAAACTGCGCCGCCGACTATCTGAATTTTGCACCCCTGCCGATTGTTCTCTGACCTTTTTGGTCAAAAAGCCGAAAGTTCAAAAACCTATTGACAAAAAGCACAAAAAATTATATAATATATTCTGTATGTAAAATCAGAACCAATATCATGTTTGGAGGATAGTAAAATGAATCTCATCAAATCCGAAAAGACCGACAAAGGCATATGGACCTTGCAGTTTTCGGTTGATAAGGACACCTTTGCCAAGGCGGTAAGCGACTCTTTCCGCAAGAATTCCGGAAAGATCACCGTTCCCGGCTTCCGCAAGGGAAAAGCGCCGCGCGCGGTTGTGGAAAAGATGTACGGCAAGGGCTATTTCTATGAGGACGCGTTCAACGCGGTTCTGCCCGCCGCTTACGAGGAAGCGCTGAAGGAAAGCAAGCTTGACACGGTCGGTCAGCCCGATTTCGACGTCGTGTCGGTCAGCGACGAGGACGGCGTGGTCTTCTCCGCACAGGTTGCGGTCAGACCCGAGGTCAAAATCGAGAACTACTTCGGCATCGAAGCCGAAAAGAAGGTTGCTCCGGTTACCGACGAGGAAGTCGATCAGGAGATCAAAACCCTGCAGGAGCGCAACTCCCGCGAAACCGACCTCGACGAGGGCGGCAAGGCGGAAATGGGCGATATCTGCACCATTGATTTCGACGGCTCGATCGACGGCGTTCCCTTCGACGGCGGCAAGGGCAGCGATTACCCGCTCAAGCTCGGCTCGGGCAACTTCATCCCCGGCTATGAAGAGCAGGTTGCGGGACACACCCTGAACGAGACGTTCGACGTGAAGGTCTCCTTCCCCGCCGACTACCATGTCAAGGAACTGGCAGGCAAGCCCGCGGTCTTTAAGACCACCATTCACAAGATTCAGCACATCGAACTGCCCGCTCTGGACGACGATTTTGCAAAGGATTTCACCGAATTTGACACCTTTGATGAATATAAGAAGGATGTCAAGGCGAAAATCGCTAAGAGACATGAGGACGAAGCCGATTCCGCATTCGAAAGCGCCGTGCTCGATACGCTGATCGAAAAGGTGGAAGCGGAGATTCCCGAGGCGATGTATGTTGCCGAAACCGAGAACTTCGTGCGCGACTACGACAACCGTCTGCGGATGCAGGGGCTGGATCTCAAGACCTACTTCCAGTACACCGGTCTGGATCTCGACAAACTCCGCGCACAGCTTCGCCCGCAGGCAGAGAAGCAGGTGAAGTTGCGTCTGGCGCTCGAGAAGATCGCAGAACTTGAGAAGCTGGAAGCCACCGAAGAGGACATCAACGGCGAGATCAAGCGGATTGCGGACGCTTACCAGATGAAGGAAGAGGACGTTCGCAAGGCTGTTCCGCTCGATTCCGTTGCCGAGGACATGAAGGTCAAGAAGGCAATGGATCTGGTCAAGGAAAAGGCTGTTATCAAGAAGTAATCCATTATGAACCGGAAGCCCGTCGGCGTTTCCGGTTCAAATTATCCGAAAGAGAGGTACAAACAATGCTTGACGCAAGAGATTTTACCCGTGCCGCACTCGTCCCGATGGTGGTGGAACAAACCAACCGCGGCGAGCGCTCCTATGACATTTTCTCGCGCCTGCTCAATGACCGCATCGTATTCCTCGCGGATGAAGTGAACGACACCACCGCGTCGTTGGTCGTGGCACAGATGCTGTTCCTCGAAGCGCAGGATCCCGACAAGGAGATTTCCTTCTATATCAATTCCCCCGGCGGCTCGGTCAGCGCGGGCATGGCGATTTACGACACCATGCAGTTCATCAAGTGCGACGTTTCCACGATCTGCATCGGCATGGCGGCAAGCATGGGCGCGTTCCTGCTCTCGTCCGGCACAAAAGGCAAGCGGTTGGCGCTGCCGCACAGCGAAATCATGATCCATCAGCCCCTCGGCGGCGCAAAGGGTCAGGCAACCGACATTCAGATTCAGGCAGAGCAGATTCTGCACATCAAAAAGACGCTGAACGGCATTCTTGCCGCGAACACGGGAAAGCCGCTTGAGATCATCGAGCGCGACACCGACCGCGACAACTATATGACCGCGCAGGAGGCTATGGAATACGGTCTAATCGACCGCGTGATCGAAAAGAGAGCCTGAGCGGACCGAAGAAAGGATTTTAACAGCATGGCAAGTAACAAAAACGGTATGCACTACTGTTCTTTCTGCGGCAGAAGCGAAAAAGAGGTCGATTTTCTGATTCCCTCCCCCACAAGCCCGGTCTTTATCTGCGACTACTGTCTGGACGCCTGCAACCAGTTGGTTGACAGCCTCGACGAGGAAACGCCGCGGAAGAAGAAAATCGGAGGGAAGCTGACGCTTGAGGAACTCCCCCGCCCCGTGCAGATCAAGGAAACCCTGGATCGCTATGTCATCGGGCAGGACGAGGCAAAGGTTGCGCTCTCGGTGGCGGTTTACAACCACTACAAGCGCATTCTGACCAACACCCCCGCAAAATCTGCGGCGGGAAAGGGCAAGAAAAAGGCCGCCGAGACGGAGAGCGAGACCTCGCAGGACGATGTGGAATTGCAGAAGAGCAATGTGCTTCTGATCGGTCCGACGGGCGTCGGAAAGACCTACCTGGCGCAGACGTTGGCGCGAACCATGAAGGTTCCCTTCGCAATTGCGGACGCGACCACGCTGACCGAGGCGGGTTATGTCGGCGAGGATGTGGAGAACATTCTGCTCCGGCTGATTCAGGCGGCGGACTACGATGTGGAGCTTGCCGAGCGCGGTATCATTTATATTGATGAAATCGACAAGATTGCCCGCAAGAGCGAAAACCGTTCGATTACGCGCGACGTATCGGGCGAAGGCGTTCAGCAGGCGCTTCTGAAAATTCTGGAGGGCACGGTCTCCAACGTTCCCCCGCAGGGCGGCAGAAAGCACCCGAATCAGGAGTTCATCCAGATCAACACCAAGAACATTCTGTTCATCTGCGGCGGCGCGTTTGACGGTCTGGAGGACATCATCGAAAAGCGCGAGGGCAACCAGACCATCGGCTTCGGCGGCGAGATCCGCACGAAGTCCGAGAAAAAGAGCAGCGGAATTTTCAAGGATGTCATCCCGCACGACATTGTGAAGTACGGTATGATTCCCGAGTTGGTGGGACGGATTCCCGTTATCGTGGCGCTGTCCGATCTGGACAAGAGCGCACTGGTGCAGATTCTGACCGAGCCGAAAAACTCGCTGACCAAGCAATACGAAAAGCTGTTTGCGATGGACGGCGTGGAGTTGCGCTTCTCTCCCGAGGCGTTGGACACGGTTGCGGAGCTGGCTCTGGAGCGCAACACCGGCGCGCGCGGTCTGCGCGCGATACTGGAAAGCGCGATGACAAAGCTGATGTACGAAGTTCCCTCCCGCTGCGACATTGCCGCGGTTGAGGTCACGCCCGAGTGCATCCGCAAAACAGGTGACTGCAAGTTCACCTACCGCAAGGATTTGTTGAAAGAGAAAGAATAAGGACGCGACTTAAGGGGCTTCTTGAAAGAAGCCCCTGTTTTGTATCTCATCTGATCGCGATATATTTGCCCGACAGAATCCGCCCTCATCCGTCGCCTGCGGCGACACCTTCCCCCTCAAAGGGGAAGGCTTCCGAAAGGTCTGCAAGTTCGGAAAAGAATACTTCAAACGTTTCATATACTAAAACTACACCTCAAAACGAAAGAGATTTGCACAATCGCCTTCCCCTTCAAGGGGGAAGGTGTCGCCGCAGGCGACGGATGAGGGCGTTCCTGCACCTTGATCTCCGTATTTGGTCGCATTTTTTCTTTTGTTCGATTCGCGCGGTCGATGTTCGTTTTGAAAGGCTATATTTATTGAAAAAAGGGTTGACAAAAGCGATTTTGTGTGCTATAATGTTCATACTGCGCGCCTTGTGCGCAAAAATTGAACATCGTCAAAAGGAGTTTCCCATGAAAAAGATTCTGTCTGTATTGCTTGCGGTCTCCATGCTGGTCTCGGCGCTCTTCCTGCTTGCGTCCTGCTCCGAGAAGAAAAAAGTCATTACAATCTACGCAACGAGCGAAGATTTCCGCATCAAGAATGCACAGCAGATGCTGAACGAAAAATTCCCCGAATACAAAATCAAGGTTGAGTACCGCTCCACCGGCGAACTTGCCGCAAAGCTTGCGAACGAGGGCAAAAAGACCGACGAGGATGTCCAAAAAGTATTCGCATACCTGCTGTCCGACGTCACGCCCAAGGATAAGGAACTTTACGCGCCCGAGCAGATTTACAAGGACAGAACCTTCACCATTAAGAATTTCCCCACCGACATTCCCTATGCCGATATGCGCGGCAACGACGATACCGCTGTAAAGGAAAGATTGCTTGACGTATGGAAATACTGAACATTAACGGGCTGACCAAAGCCTACCGGGACAAGCTTGCGCTCGACCATGTCTCCTTCTCGGTTGAGAACGGCGAATTTCTCTCGATTCTCGGACCATCCGGATGCGGCAAAACAACGCTTTTGCAGTTGCTGATCGGCTTGATCTCCCCCGACGAGGGAACGATCACGCTGGAGGGGCGCGACATCACGCATGCCGCCCCCGACGCGCGCGAAATGGGCATTGTGTTCCAGAAATACGCGCTGTTCGAGAACATGACCGCGCTCCGCAACGTCTCCTATGCCATGAAATTCAAGCCCGCCCTGCGGGAGGGCGCGAACGAGCGCGCGGCGGAGTTGCTCCGCGTGGTCGGACTGTCCGAGCACATGGACAAATATCCGTCCGAGATGTCGGGCGGTCAGCAACAGCGCGTTGCCATTGCGCGAACCCTTGCGCTCCGACCGAAAATCATTCTGTTCGACGAACCGATGAGCGCACTGGACGTTGCCACGCGGCTTGCTCTGCGCGTTCAGCTGAAGGAAATTCAGAAGGACTTCGGAACTACCATGATTTACATTACCCACGACCAGGAGGAAGCGTTTGCGCTCTCGGATCGGATTATGGTCATGGAGGAAGCGCGGATTCATCAGCTTGCAACGCCGGATGAGATTCTGGACGCGCCTGCGGACGACTATGTGAAGGAGTTCGTCATCCGCAACCTGAAAACCAAGATCGATTCCCTCTCGCGCTATATGCGCTGACGGCGGAGGTGGCTATGCGTTCGGTTACAACCTCCCCCATCCGCCGCCACGCGTTCAGCACGGTCACATCGGTTGTTCTGGGGCTGTTTTTCCTTGTTTCGGTTCTGCTTCCCCTGATTTCGGTGATGACCAATCTGCGCAATGCGAACATTCCCGCCATCTTTTCGCACCCGCAAACAGTGCCCGCCATTTTCAACTCGGTCAAGATCTCGCTGACCGCAACCGTTCTGTCCATTGCCGTTGCATTCGTTGCGGCATGGTGCGTCAACCGCTCGGGCATCCGCCATCGGGAGCTGTTCAACCTTTTGTTGGTCATTCCCATGCTGATCCCCTCCATCTCGCACGGAACGGGACTGATTATCCTGTGGGGCGACAACGGCATTCTGACCCGCCTTTTGGGGCTGAACAGAAGTATTTACGGCTTCTGGGGCATCGTATTCGGCTCGGTGATGTACGCGTTTCCGATTGCCTACCTGATGATTGCCGATATTCTGCAATACGAGGACAAGTCCCCCTATGAGGCGGCGCAGGTTCTCGGCATTCCGAAAAAGAACCGTTTTGCGGTCATCACGCTTCCCTATCTGAAAAAGCCGATGATCAGCGTGGTGTTTGCGGTCTTTACGACCATTATCACCGACTACGGCGTTCCGCTGATGGTTGGCGGGATGTACAAAACGCTCCCCGTGCTGATGTACGAGGAAACGATTCACCGCATGAACTACGCCAAGGGCAGTGTGTTCGGTCTGCTTCTGCTCCTGCCCGCGCTGATTGCCTTTCTCTTCGATCTGCTCTCGGGAAAGGACAAGCTGCGCAGCGTCAGCGCCGCGCCGTTTGAAGTTGCAAGTTCCCGCCGCAAGAGGATCATCGCCTATGCGATTCTCGCAGTGATTGTGATCGCGGTTCTGCTTCCGATTCTCTCCTTCATCCCCGTTGCGCTGGCGGAGAACTACCCGCTTGACATGGGATTCTCCTTCGATCGCTTCTCGGAGGTCATGGGAGAAAAGGACGGTTGGCAGTTCCTCGGCAACTCGGTTCTGGTTGCCCTGTTGGTTGCAACGATCGGCACGCTGTGCGCGTTCTTCTGCGCCTATCTGACGGCGCGGATCAAGTCGCCCGTCTCGGCGGTGCTGAATCTGCTTGCCATCACCTCGCTTGCAATCCCGGGCATTGTGCTCGGTCTGTCCTATGTGCTGTTTTTCCGTTCGAGTTTCCTTTACGGAACGTTTGCCATTCTGGTGCTTGTGAACATCATTCACTTTTTCGCCTCTCCCTATCTGATGGTTTACAACAGCCTTGGAAAGTTGCCCGCCGAGTTGGAGACGGTTGGCGCAACGCTCGGAATCGGAAAATTCCGTCTGCTCCGCGACGTGATTGCGCCGCAGGTCAAGGGAACGCTATTTGAGATGTTCTCCTACTTCTTCATCAACTCCATGATGACGATTTCGGCGGTCTCCTTCCTGACCACGATTGACACCGACCTGTTTGCGCTGATGCTGCCGAAATTCGACGCGTCGCAGACCTCTCTTGCTCCGCCCGCAATTGTGGCGCTCATCATTCTGTTGGTCAACTTATTGATGAAAGGTGCGATCAGCCTTTTGAAGCATCTGCTTGGGAAACGGCGGACGAAGAGCCGCACGGCGGCTTAAATGTTCTAAAAGCCCGCCCGATATCGTTTGGATATCGGGCGGGCAAATTTGTATTCGGGAATTTGGGCTATCAGACCCCGCTGTATGCGTTGAATCCGCCGTCAACGGGCACGACAACGCCTGTGACAAAGCCGCTTGCTGCGTCGGACGCGAGCCAGAGCAGCGTTCCGATGAGGTCACCGACCTCCCCAAAGCGTTTCTGCGGGGTTGCGGCGAGGATTTTGCCCGTGCGCGCGGTCGGGTTGCCGTCCCCGTCAAACAGCAGGGCACGGTTCTGGTTGGTCACGAAGAACCCGGGGGCAATGGCGTTGACCCGGATACCGCAGGGGGCGAAATGAACCGCGAGCCACTCGGTAAAGTTGGAGATTCCCGCCTTTGCCGCGCTGTATGCGGGGATTTTGGTCAGGGGGCGGAAGGCGTTCATGGACGAAATGTTGATGATCGTTCCACCCGTTTTGGTCATATCCTTGGCAAAGACCTGTGTGGTCAGGAATGCGGATGTGATATTGAGGTCGAACACGAACTTCAGTCCCGATTCCTCCAGATCGAAGAAGGTTTTGGTATCGCTGTCGAGATCGGGCGTCATGGTTTCGTTATCGCAGGTTGCGCGCGGGTTATTCCCGCCTGCGCCGTTGATGAGGAAGTTGACCTGTCCGAACTTTTGGCAGATGATATCCTTTGCCGCCTCGATGCTTTTCTTATCGAGGCAATTTGTGCCGATTGCGACTGCATTTTCGCCGATTTCGTCCGCGACCGCTTTTGCCGCCGTTTCGTTGATATCGAGCAGTGCGACCTTTGCGCCGCACGCCGCCAATGCGCGGCAGAACTCGCTCATAAGCACCCCGCCCGCGCCCGTGACTGCGACCACTTTATCCGAGAGGTCGATTTGATACGGTAGTTTCATTGTTTCTCCTTTGTTAAGACCTTGGGGCTCTGTCCCAAGCCCTGCTTAGGGGACTTCTTAAGGAGAAGTCCCCTAAGAACC
>CAVGEJ010000032.1:0-19897 GCA_963628215.1 Eubacterium sp. CAG:180 | reverse complement strand
TTTGGACTTGATTATTTTTTCTTCTTTTCGGTCTCACATCATTGACAAATATACATTTGACCAAAAATCTTTCTTTTTGTCACGCCGTTGGGCCTTTTTTCCTGCATAACCGCCCCGCCCGATCGTCAATACTCAAAGTATCTCACACAAGCGAGGTTTATCATGCAACGAAATCGGGTTGAAATCTGCGGGGTCAACACCTCGCATCTCAAGGTTCTGACCGACGAGGAAAAGCGTTCTCTTCTGCTCCGCGCCCGTTCGGGAGACGAGCGCGCCCGCTCGGAACTGATATCGGGAAATCTGCGGTTGGTGCTCTCCATCGTTCAGCGCTTCTCGGGCAGACGGGAGAGTATGGACGACCTGTTTCAGGTCGGGTGCATCGGGTTGGTCAAAGCGGTTGACAACTTCAATCTCGATCTGGACGTCAAATTTTCGACCTACGCTGTTCCGATGATTATCGGCGAAATCCGACGGTATCTGCGCGACAACAACGCCATCCGCATCAGCCGTTCCACGCGTGACCTTGCCTACCGCGCCCTGCAGGCACGGGAGGAACTGATTGCCGCAAAGGAAAGCGAACCGACGGTGGACGAGATTGCAGCCCGGCTCGGGGAGAAAAAGGAAGCGGTTCTGAACGCGATGGAAGCGATTGTCGAGCCGCTCTCACTTTATGAACCGGTCTATAACGACGGCGGCGACGCGTTGTATCTGATGGATCAGCTTTCCGACTCCTCGGACGGCGACGCCATGTGGCTTGAAAACATCGTTCTGCGCGACGCGATGAAGCGCCTGACCCCGCGCGAGCGAAATATCATTCAGCTTCGCTTCTGGCGCAACAAAACGCAGATGGAAATTGCGGGAGAGATCGGGATCTCGCAGGCGCAGGTTTCACGACTTGAAAAAGCGGCTCTGGAAAAGATGCGGAAACAAATGTAAAAAAGATCCGACCGATTCCCATAAAGGATCGGTCGGATCTTTTCTACGTTTTTATCCCAATTCGTAGCTTCTGGTGGTTTCGCACTGGATCAGGAACAGCACAATGGCAACTGTTCCGAATACGCAGAGCGGAACGGTTCTGTCAGCGCCCGCAATCTGCAAGAAGCTGACTTTGGGAAGCAGTTTCCCAAGCGCCAGAACCAGAAGGTACGCGCTCCCCGCACTGGTTGCCAGAATGAACGCGAAGCGAACCACGAAAGCCGCCAGCAAAGTCAGGAGCAATGCGCCCGCAATTCCGACCAACACATTGTTGGCGAAATAGTAGGAAGCGAAATAGTAACCCGCAATTGCATAGATCACCAGAACCGCGTGCAGGCACTTCTTCCAACCGAGGATTGCAAGAAGGATTGCCAGAACGCCGCCGAGGATGTATTTTCCCCAATCGGGCCACTTTTCCATAAATTCGATATTGGAAACCAACAGGCGGTAGATTTCAGTTCCCGCCAGATAGCCGACGCCGCCGATTGCAAGCGCGCTGATCGGTTTAATCAGGCGCATTGCCCACAGTCCGATCACAACGGCAACCGCAATTGCCACCACATAGAAAACGGTGGTATTCCAACCTGTTTTTTCGGCGAGCCAATCGAAACGGTTATTGACCTTGATGAGCAGATCGCCCACTCCGGTATGTAAAAGCTCTGTAATTTTGCTCATAGAAGTATACCCTCCTTGCCTATTTACTATATTATACCCTACCTGCGGCGTTTTGTCAAGACCTTTTCCCCTTTTTTTTGCATTTTTCACACATCTTTCTTTTTTCATGTCAAACAAAAATCCCACAAAAGTTTTTCATTTTCTCTTTACTTTTTTCCTGTTTTATGGTATGATATTATGTGTTGATAATAAGAGAATATAAAATAGAAGGAAGGAACACCGTCATGCGCAATCGCAAGCCGGACAAGAACGTTGAATATTTGATCCGCGGCATCCTCACGCTGCAGACCCCGGAGGAATGCTTTTCCTTTTTTGAGGATCTGTGCACAATTTCGGAGCTGACCGAAATGTCCCGCAGACTTCAGGCGGCAAAAATGCTCTCCGATAACTGCATCTATTCCGAAATTGCCGCGCAAACGGGGCTTTCCACCGCAACAATCAGCCGCGTCAACCGCTGTCTCAAGTACGGCAGCGACGGATACCTGACGGTTCTTGAACGTCTCGATCAAGCCGAGCGCCGCGAAAAGCGCCGCATGTCTACCGATTCATGAGCGGATGTGAAGGATACCGCGCGCTCGCAGGCGTTTACGATCTGCTCAACCGGGAGATCGACTACACCGCATGGGCGGATTTTATCGAGCAGTGCTTTGACCGTTATCTTCCCGCCCGCCCCGAATTGGTACTGGATCTCGCCTGCGGAACCGGAATCATGACGTTGGAACTTTCGCGGAGGGGCTACGATATGATCGGCGTTGACGGAAGCGCCGATATGCTCTCCCGCGCATATGCCGCCAAGCCCGAGGGGTCAAACGTGCTGTTTCTGGAGCAGGATATGCGCTCGTTTGAATTGTACGGAACGGTCGGCGCGGTTATCTGCTGTCTGGACAGCCTGAACTATCTTCTCGGCGACGGCGATCTTGCCGCCTGCTTCCGAACCGTGCACAACTACCTCGATCCGGGCGGACTGTTCCTGTTCGATATGAACACGCCGCACAAATTCCGCACGGTTTACGGCAACAACGCCTATGTGTTGGAAGACGAGCGCCCGGAAGAGGACGGCGGGACGGATATTTTCTGCGCATGGCAGAATTTTTACGACGAAAAGACCCGCGTCTGCGATTTTGACCTTTCCATTTTCGAGGAGCAACCGGACGGCGTCTATCTGCGCTCCGATGAACATCAGCAGGAGCGTTGCTACGACTTGGAAGAAATCCGATCGGCGCTCGCGGCTTCGGGGATGGAACTGCTCGGAGTGTTTTCCGACTACCGCTTCTCTGCCCCGACCGAGCAAACCGAGCGTTGGTATTTCGCGGCGCGCGCCATCAAATAAAAAAAGAGGAATCCAATATGTCATCAACTATTCTCCGCGCCATGACCGCAGACGGCAGCGCGCGGATTCATGTCATCAACTCCACAGAGATCGTCAACCGGGCGATCGACTATCATCACACCACGCCAACCGCGTCGGCTACGCTCGGCAGACTGCTGACGGGCACGTCTATTATGGGCTGTATGCTCGGAGAAAAGACCGACAGCATCACGGTTACGCTGAACGGTGACGGTCCTGCGGGCAAGGTCATTGCGGTCTCCGACTACATCGGAAATGTACGCGGCTACATTCAGAACCCCGCGGTTGATCTGCCGCTGAAGGCAAACGGCAAATTGGATGTCGGCGGCGCTGTCGGCCGCGGACTGCTCACGATTGTGCGCGACATGGGCGGGGACGAGCCTTATAACGGGTCTGTTCCACTGGTCAGCGGCGAGGTTGCCGAGGACATTGCCGCTTACTTTGCGCAAAGCGAGCAGATTCCAACGGTTTGCGCGCTCGGCGTTCTGATCGGGACAGACGGAAGCTGCCGCGCGGCGGGGGGCGTTCTGGTTCAGCTTCTCCCCTTCGCCGACAATCATGTCATCGACCTTCTGGAGCGGAACGCACGGGATCTCTCCAACGTTTCCGCGCTCTTTGACGCAGGTATGACCAACCAAGCGATTGCCGACATCGCCCTGCGGGATATCCCCTACGATATTTTTGACGAATTGGATGTTGCCTACCGTTGCACCTGCAACCGCGACCGCGTGTCCCGGGCGCTCATTACGCTTGGAAAGCCCGAACTTCTGAAGCTGTTGGACGAGCAGGTTGCCGAAGGCAAGCCGCCTGTTCTGACCGTCAATTGCCGTTTCTGCGACAAAAAGCAGACTTTTACTCGCGAGGACATCGAAAAGATGTTCTGAAACCGCCCATGCACAAGTGTCGGGATTCCGTCGGCGCTCGTGTAAGGACATATTCCTGCCACATATTCTTCGAGATGCAGAAAAAAGCCGCAACCGGGCATCGCTCGGTTGCGGCTTTTCCGTATTCCTGTCAGTTTTCTTTCAGGAGTTGTTCCAACAGTTGCACCTTTTCGTTCGTGTAGCGGTAAGCGCCCTTGAAATCCTCGGTTTCGCGACAGCAGATTTCCAGATCGCACAGCACCGCATATAACCCCACCTCGTCCAGAGGGGCTTCCCCGTTCAGCATCCGCAGAAGAATCGGCATCGCGTTCCGATACCCGTTCTTCGCCATTTCACACCGCGCACGCAAATGCTCTGCGTAAAAGCGCGGATCGCCAACCTCTGCGCTTGCAAGAAAAGCGGCAGCAGGTTCGTCGTCCCCTTCGTCCAAAGCGTCCAACGCCCGCGCATAGAGCGCAAAAGGCTCTTCGTCCCGAAGCACGGCGGAACGATCCGCGTCCAACACGTCGGAGGTCAGCATCGGGGATATCCGACGTTCCATATATCCAAAGTAGACCGTCGCCTGCGCCGTGATCTGCGGAAGCGGATAAAGGCATTCATCCGCATATCGCAACGCCTCGTCGAAATACCGACAGCAAAGCCGCAATTTCCCGTGGCGGAACGCCTCGCAGGCAATGCCCGCATCACAGGTTGCAAGCAAAAGGCGGATCTCGTCGTCCGGTTCGGGGCAGGCGGAGAGGCAAAGCGAACGACACCCCGCAAGGTCTCCCGCCTTGTATGCGCGCTTGATGTTGGCAAGACTGTTCATCTTCTGATAGACAATCTCGTCCCCTTCTTCCGCGAGCAAAAAGCCGACCGGCACATTCAGCCGTCCGGCAATATAAACAACGGTAGAAAGCGACGGTTGCGCAGAGCCGTTTTCAATACAGCTCAGCATATTCCGGGTGATCTTGTTACCGGCAAGTTCCGATTGCGTCATCAGTTTTGCAACCCGCAAAGATCGAATCTTCTCACCGATATTCATCCGAAAACCATCACTTTCTACCGCAGGATTTACCGCGTTACCGCCAAGGAAAACTTACTGCGCCTTGGAAGCCGCCTTGTGTGCCTTGTATGTAGCCGCCATTGCCTTTGCGCGGTCGGTCGCCTCGTTCACTCTCTCGGAGGTTGCCTTGTAAACCTTGCCCGGGAGTTGGAACAGCGCGTGCAGACCCGCCGCAATCTTGGCGGAAATGCGCTTGGAATAATCCACGCAGGTCTTGACGCGACCCGCCAACGACTTGCTGTAGAGGTAAGCGTCGAGGTCTGCGCGCAGAGCCTCTGCCAGTTTCGCGAAGTCCGCGTCGAGGCAAGCGGCAACCTTCTCTGCCGACTTTTCGTAGAACACGTCTGCAGCTCTCTCAGCCTCTTCCAGAATGACCTTCTTCTTTGCAATCGCGGGACCCATTTCCTCATCGCCCCAACGCTTCATCAGCAGATCGAACT
Organism: Eubacterium sp. CAG:180; assembly: GCA_963628215.1. Taxonomy (GTDB): domain Bacteria; phylum Bacillota; class Clostridia; order Oscillospirales; family CAG-272; genus UMGS1865. Next base: position 14,530 of record CAVGEJ010000032.1, on the reverse strand, counting down.
TCTCCGCCTTCTCGGCGATCTCGGCGTCCAGAATGGGATCGGAATCCTCTGCGGGTGCGGGAGTCTCAGCCGCCAGTTTTGCGGCTTCCTGCGCCTCTGCCAACTGCTTCTGGAGTTCCGCAACCTGCTCGTTGAGCGATGTAATGGTCGCGTCCTTCTCCTGCAGTTTTTCCTCACGGTCCTTCACATAGAGGTTGACTTCCTCTTTGTTGTAACCGTTCATCTTGTTTCTGAACATTGTAACTACTTCAGCCATGATAAAAGCCCTCCAAATCTTTTATACATATTAGAGGTTTGCGGGTGATACACCACCCTGCGACATCTAATGATACAGTTAAATGATATCACATTTTTCAGGATTTTTCAATCATTTTTTGCGTCTTTTTGCATTTTTGTCGTTTTAGACAAAACGGATGTGCTTGCATTGTGAAAAATCATGAAATGCAACAACAGACAGAGTGTAATTCCTGCTCTGCCCGTTGCCTTTTTCCTTACAGACCGCGCTTGATGTACGAGGTATGCAGGATCTCGTGCGCCTTGTGGCTGTTCGGCTCTCCGAAGAACTCCTTGTAAAGCGTCTGCACCGCAAGGTTATCCTGCGATTTGCGCAGGGATTCCTCCGCGTCGTCGCGATACAGAACCGCCGCGCGAACCGCGCGCAGATCGGTGTTCATCCGAACCTTTGCGGGCTGAATCGGCTGTCCGCCGCCGTTGACGCAACCGCCGGGGCAACCCATGATCTCGATGAAGATCACATCCTTCACCGCCTCGTCGCCGTTCCGGATCATGTTCAACAGCTTCTTTGCCATGCCTGTGCTCGAAGCAACCGCAACCTTGACGTCCAGATCGCCCAACTTGTAGGAAGCAAGCTTGATGCCCTCTGTTCCGCGCACCTCGGTGAAGTCGACCTTCTCAAGCTTCTTGCCGAGAATGACCTCTGCCGCATAGCGCAGAGCCGCCTCCATAACGCCGCCCGTTGCGCCGAAGATCGCGCCCGCACCCGAGCCGATTGCAAACGGGTCGTCGAATTTTTCATCCTCAAGCGAACGGAAGTTGATGCCCGCCTTCTGAATCATGCGACCGACCTCGCGGGTCGTGATCGCCACATCCACGTCGGGCAGTCCCGCCGCGCATTCGTCGGGTCTTGTAACCTCGAACTTCTTCGCGGTACAGGGAATTGCCGACACCATATAGATATCCTTGGGATCCCAGCCCATCTTTTCGGCATAGTAGGTCTTGACGACCGCGCCGAACATCTGCTGCGGGGATTTGCAGGTCGACAGATTGTCAACGAAATCCGGGAAGTAGTGCTCGCAGAACTTGATCCATCCGGGCGAGCAGGAGGTAATCATCGGCAGAACGCCCTTGTTCTGAATTCTGCCGAGCAACTCGGTCGCCTCTTCCACAATGGTGAGGTCGGCGGTCAGGTTCATATCGAACACGCCGTCAAAGCCGAGCGCCTTCAGCGCGGCAACCATCTTGCCCTCGGTATCCGTGCCCGGCTCGTAGCCGAAGCATTCGCCGATCTGCGCGCGAACCGACGGAGCGGCACAGATCAGAACGTGCTTGTCGGGGTCAGCCAACGCTTCGAACACCTCGTCGGTGTCGTCTCTCTCGTAGAGTGCGCCGACCGGGCAGGCAACGATGCACTGTCCGCAGTTGATGCAGGAGGTATCTGCCAGCGCTTCTCCGAACGCCGAGCCGATGTAGGTATCAAAGCCGCGGTTGTTCGCACCGATCACGCCGATGCCCTGCACCTTGGAGCAGGTTGCCACACAGCGGCGGCAGAGAATGCACTTGTTGTTATCGCGGATGATCGGGGACTTCGCGTCCACCTCGTAGTGGTTGACAACGCCCTCAAAACGGGACGCGTCCACGCCGTATTCGCGGCAGAGCGTCTGCAGTTCGCAGTTGGTGGAACGCACGCAGGAGAGGCACTTCTTCTCATGGTTGGAGAGCAGAAGTTCCAGATTCATGCGGCGGGACTCTGCAATGCGCGGGGTGCCGGTCTTGATTTCCATCCCGTCCGTGCAGGGATACACGCAGGCGGTCACCATGCGGAACGGTCCCATCGCAGGACCTCTGCGCTCGGAAACCTCAACCAGACAGAGACGGCACGCGCCGATCTCGTTGATATCCTTCAGATAGCATAACGTCGGAATGTCGATATGCGCCGCTTTTGCGGCTTCGAGAACCGTGGCGCCTTTTTCGACGGCATATTCTCTGCCGTTGATTTTTACTTTGATCATATCCATGTCCACAATCCCCCTTCTTAACCCTTGGAAATAGCCTTGAACTTACAGGTCGACATACAAGCGCCGCACTTCACGCACTTTGCGGGATCGATTTCCATCGAAGCCAGCTTGTGCCCGGGAGCAGTGTAGTCCGTCCGGTTGATCGCGCCTGCAGGGCAGCTGCGCGCGCACATTCCGCAACCGATGCACTTCTCGCGGTCAATGTTATAGCGGAGCAGCTTCTTGCACACGCCCGCGGGACATTTCTTGTCCACGATGTGCGCAATGTACTCGTCCTTGAAGTAACGCAGGGTGGAAAGCACGGGGTTCGGAGCGGTCTGACCAAGACCGCACAGCGACGCGGACTTGATGTAGTTTGCCAACTCTTCCATCCGCTCGATGTCCTCCATCTCGCCCTTGCCCGAGATGATCTTATCAAGGATTTCAAGCAGACGTCTTGTACCGACGCGGCAGGGCGTGCACTTTCCGCAGGACTCGTCCACCGTGAAATCGAGGAAGAACCGCGCGATATCCACCATGCAGTTGTCCTCGTCCATGACGATCAGTCCGCCCGACCCCATCATAGATCCGATGGCAATCAGGTTATCGTAGTCGATCGGCGTGTCGATCAGACTTGCGGGGATACATCCGCCGGAAGGTCCGCCGGTCTGCGCCGCCTTGAACTTCTTGCCGTTCGGGATGCCGCCGCCGATTTCCTCGATGACCTCGCGGAGCGTAGTTCCCATCGGGACTTCGACCAGACCCGTGTTGGTGATCTTGCCGCCGAGCGCGAATACCTTAGTCCCCTTGGACTTCTCAGTGCCCATTCCCGCGAACCATTCCGGACCGTTGAGGATGATCTGCGCGACGTTCGCATAGGTCTCCACGTTGTTCAGGATGGTCGGCTTATCAAACAGACCCTTGATTGCCGGGAACGGCGGACGGGGTCTCGGCTCGCCTCTCTTGCCCTCGATGGAGGTCATGAGCGCGGTTTCCTCACCGCAGACGAACGCGCCTGCGCCGAACCGCAGGGAGATATCGAAATTAAAGCCCGTTCCGAAGATGTTCTCGCCGAGCAGACCCGCTTCGTGCGCCTGCTCGATCGCGATCTTCAGACGGTGAATGGCAATCGGGTACTCCGCACGGACATAGATGTAGCCTTCGTCAGAGCCGATTGCATAGCCCGCAATCGCCATCGCTTCCAGAACCGAGTGCGGGTCGCCTTCCAAAACCGAACGGTCCATGAATGCGCCGGGGTCGCCCTCATCGGCGTTGCAGCAGACATACTTCTTGCCCGTAGAGCCCATCGCGAACTTCCACTTCAGACCCGTCGGGAAGCCTGCGCCTCCGCGCCCGCGCAATCCGGAATCCAGCATGGTCTGCACCACATCCTCGCGGGACATGGAGGTCAGAACCTTTGCCAACGCCTGATAGCCGCGGCGGGCAAAGTAATCGTTGATGTTTTCGGGGTCAATCACGCCGCAGTTGTGCAACGCAACGCGGTGCTGCTTCTTGTAGAAGGTCATCTCACCCAGAGAGTTGACCACATGATGATCGCCGTTCTTTTCGTGATACTCAAAGCGCGCAACCGGCGTACCGCCGACAATATGCGTTTCCACAATTTCAGGGATATCTTCGGGGGTCACGCGGGAGTAGAACGTGCCGTCCGGATAAACGATCATGATCGGACCGAGCGCGCACAGACCGAAGCAACCCGTGGTCACAACCTTGACTTCCTTTTCAAGGTCATGCGCCGCCAGTTCCTCTTCCAGTTTCTCGCGCAGTGCGTGCGAGCCGGACGAAGTACAACCCGTACCGCCGCAGATCAGAATATGTTTGCGGTAGCCGTCGATCGTTTCGTGAACGCCCTCGCGGATCGCAACCGTGTTCTTCAGAGATTCGTAAGCTGCCTGAAGATCAGCAACCGATGTAATTTTCATCTTGGGTTCTCTCCTCCTCAATCCATGTACTTTGCAAGAATGGTGGGGACATCCGCCTTGGTCAGTCTGCCGTAGACCTCACCGTTGACGGTAAGGACGGGAGCAAGACCGCAAGCGCCGATGCAACGGGTCGCTTCGATGGAATACTTTCCGTCCGAGGACGTGCTTCCAACCGGAACGCCGAGTTGTTCGGAGATCGCCTCAATAATTTCACCCGATCCCTTGACATAGCAAGCGGTACCGAGACAGACCGCGATGCTGTACTGTCCGTCGGGATTGAGCTTGAACTGCGCATAAAACGATGCGATGCCGAAGATTTCCTCCAACGAAACGCCCGTTTCCAATGCAATGATGCGCTGAACTTCAACAGGCAGATATCCGTAGATTTCCTGCGCCTCCTGAAGAATCGGCATCATAGCGCCCTTTTCCCCGGCGTGCTTCCGGATCACGGCGCGCAAAGCAGCTTCCTGCTCGGGCGTTCCGCGAAAAGCAACCGTGGTCAGTTTCTTTTTCATAACTTCCAAAACCTCCTGTGATATATGGAATTTTACACAACCAACATATATTATACTACATAACCGACAAAAAGTCTATAGTTTTTCCGAAAAAAGCGCAATTTTTCTGTGAGAATTTTGCAAAAGAACGCGAAAAGCGGCACATTTTTAACATATGCTTGAAACCATCTCGACCGCCGCAAAACAAGTGTTTCAAATGAGACAAAGTCAAAGCGTTTCCTGTCGAAACAGTCGGATTTTTTTCGGACAGCAAAAAGATGCCGACGCAATGTCGGCATCTTTTGCATGATGAAATCAGTCCGGATCAGTGAACGATGCAGCGCTCGGTGTCCTTGTCGAAGATATGCAGTCTCGTCATATCGAAAGCGATCTTGATCTTGTCGCCTGCTCTCGTGGTGGAACGGGAAGAAACGCGGGCGGTCAGCTTGCCCTCTTCGCCAACCAACAGGTAGAGGTAGATTTCCGCGCCCATCAACTCGGTAACATCCACATCGACTTCCAGCGTGGAATCCGGATACTTCTCCAGAGCCTCCGCACTGTCATAGATGCATTCAGGACGCAGACCCGCAACCACTTCCTTGCCGATGTATTCCTTCAGCGCCTCGTTGGTTGCCTTCTCCTCGGGAACAAGCAGCTTGTTGCCCTCGTAAACGAAGTACAGCTTGCCGTTCTCCTCTTCCAGTTTGCCGTCCATGAAGTTCATCTGCGGCGTTCCGATGAAGCCCGCGACGAACATATTGACAGGCTCGTCATACAGCTTCTGCGGTGCGTCGACCTGCTGAATCAGACCGTCCTTCATAACAACGATACGGGTTGCCATGGTCATAGCCTCGACCTGATCGTGCGTAACGTAAATAAAGGTGGTTCCGACGCGGTTGTGCAGCTTGGTCAACTCGGTTCTCATGGTTGCACGAAGCTTTGCATCCAAGTTGGAAAGCGGCTCGTCAAGCAGGAAGACCTGCGGGTCGCGGACGATTGCACGTCCCAGAGCGACACGCTGTTTCTGACCGCCGGACAACGCCTTCGGCTTTCTGTCAAGCAGGTGGGTGATATCCAGAATGCGCGCGGCTTCCTCAACCTTCTTCTTGATGACTTCCTTCGGAACTTTGCTCAGCTTCAGACCGAACGCCATGTTCTCGAACACCGACATATGCGGATACAGAGCGTAGTTCTGGAACACCATTGCGATCTTACGATCCTTCGGCGCAACATCGTTGACCAGACGGTCGCCGATGCGCAGTTCTCCTTCGGAAATTTCTTCCAGACCCGCGATCATACGCAGGGTTGTGGACTTACCGCAACCGGAAGGTCCGACCAGAACCAGAAACTCCTTGTCTTTGATCTCCAGATTGAAATCGGAAACGGCAGTTACGCCGCCCGGATACTTTTTATAGATATGCTTCAAAGATACGCTTGCCATCTTTTGTGATCCTCCTGTGCCCTGTGCGGGATGATAATATAACCTACAATATTGTACCAGATTTTTGTCCAAAAAGAAAGAGTTTATTTCCCCAAAATTTCCGTCCCGGTTTTGTGCAACACTGCCAAATCGGCTCATTTTTCTGTGAACAAAACGCCGATCGTTGATTTTCAGAGTCTTAATATATTAAGATTAGCCTTTCTTTTGCTTCATCGTCAGCGCGATCCGCTTCTTCGGAACGTCCACGCTCAGCACGCGGACTTTGACGATGTCCCCGACCTTGACCACCTCGGAGGGATGCTTGACATAACGGTTCGAAAGATGCGAAATATGAACCAGTCCGTCCTGATGCACGCCGATGTCCACGAACGCGCCGAAGTCCGTCACGTTGCGAACCGTTCCCGTCAGTTCCATATCGGGTTTGAGATCTTCCATGCTCAGAATGTCGTCGCGCAACACGGGCGGCGGCAAGGTGTCGCGAATGTCGCGCCCGGGCTTCTCCAACTCGGTCAGAATGTCGTTCAGCGTCGGCAGACCGATGCCGAGCTGTTCGCAGACTTTGGCACTTCCCGCCTTCGTCACCTTTCCGCGCAGTTCCTTCAGATTCCCCTCGCGCACATCCTCTCTTGTATATCCGAACAGGGACAGCAGTTTTTCGGTTGCTTCATAGGACTCGGGGTGTACGCCCGTGTTATCGAGAATCTCCTTGCCGCCCGGAACGCGCAAAAATCCCGCCGCCTGTTCGTAAGCCTTTGCCCCGATGCGCGGAACTTTGAGCAGTTGCGCGCGATAGGCAAACTCCCCGTTCTCCTCGCGGTACTTGACAATATTTTTCGCCGAAGCAAGGTTGATGCCCGAAATATAGGACAGGAGCGAATAGGACGCGGTGTTGACATCCACGCCGACCGCGTTCACGCAATCCTCAACCACGCCGCCGAGCGCCTCGTCGAGTCTTGCCTGCTTCATATCGTGCTGATACTGCCCCACGCCGATACCCTTGGGGTCAATCTTAATCAATTCCGCCAACGGATCCTGCAGGCGTCTTGCAATGGAAACCGCGCTTCTCTGCATAACGTCGAATTCGGGAAATTCCTCCGCCGCCAGTTTGGAAGCGGAATAAATCGAAGCGCCCGCCTCGCTGACCACAATGTATTTCACATCGGCATCAATCTCCTTCAGAAGTCCCGCGATGAAAATTTCGCTTTCCTTGGAAGCCGTTCCGTTTCCGATGGCAATGACGTCCACATGATGCCGCGCAATCATCCGCTTCACCACAGCTTTGCTCTTCTCGGTCTCCTGCCGCGGCTTGACGGGATAGATCACGCCCGTGTCCACCACCTTGCCGGTCTTGTCCACAACCGCCAGTTTGCACCCGTGCGCATAGCCGGGATCAAAGCCGAGAACGGTTTTCCCTTTCAGCGGAGACTGCATCAGAAGATGGCTCAGGTTGTCCGCAAAGACCTTGATCGCGCCCTCGCAGGCGTTGTCGAAGATGTCGCTCCGGATTTCCCGCTCGATGGACGGCGCAATCAGGCGCTCGTAGCCGTCGGTCAGCGCCTCGGCAACGTGCGGCGTTGCGGGGCTTCCGTTGGTTTTCAGCAGTTTCGCCCGCAGACCGCGCAGAACGGTGTCCTCGTCCACGGTCAGGGTCACCTTGAGAAATTCCTCCTTCTCGCCGCGATTGATCGCCAGAACGCGGTGCGGCGCAATCTTCTTCAGCGCCTCGGAGAAATCGTAGTACTGCGAATAGACCGAGTCCTCTTCTTTCGCCCCCTTGGTGACCAGCATGCCGAGATTGAAGGTCAGCGCGCGCAGTTCCTTGCGGTACTCCGCATTGTCGGAGATGTCCTCCGCAATGATGTCCCGCGCGCCCTGCAACGCGTCCTCAACCGTTGCAACGCCTTTTTCTTCGTTGATGTAGGTTGCCGCCTGCTCCTCGATGGAGGGCGTATAGGTCTTTTCCTGCGCCATCAGAAGTTCCGCAAGCGGTTCCAGTCCCCGCTCGCGCGCAACCGACGCGCGCGTCTTTCTGTGCGGGCGGAAGGGACGGTAGATATCCTCCACTTCCGTAATCGTCTTTGCCGCGTCAATCGCCGCCTGAATTTCGGGGGTCATCTTCTCCTGCCCCGCAATCAGCGCCGAGACCTCTTCCTTACGCTTCTGCAGGTTGCGCAGGAACGTCAGCCGGTCAAACAGGTCGCGCAGAACCGTGTCGTCCAGACTTCCCGTTACCTCCTTGCGGTAACGCGCGATAAACGGGATGGTATTCCCTTCGTCGATCAACTCCACGGTTTTCTCCACCTGTTCGGGCTTCAGAGAAAATTCCGCGGCAAGCGTTTCATTGATATTCATTCGATTCTGTCCTTTCCGTTGTAATGGATGTGGTTTGATTGCCCGTTTGCAGGGCGCGGATCTCCGCCCCGGTCAACTCGCGCCATGCGCCGCGCTCCAAAGCGGGGTCAAGCGTCAGCGGTCCGAAGGTCAGCCGCTCCAGCGTGAGAATGCGGTTGTTCACCGCTTCCATCATGCGTTTGATCTGATGATACTTGCCTTCCGTGATGAAAATAACCCCCGCGTCGGATGCCGAAAGGGTCACGCGGCAGGGCGCGGTCACATATCCGCCGATGTCGACCCCCGCTTCCAATGCCGCAATATCTTCCGCGGAAAGCGGGCGCTCGGTTGTAAATCCGTAGCTTTTGGTCACATGGCTTTTCGGCGCAAGCAGACGGTGCGCAAGCGGACCGTCGTTGGTCAGAAGCATCAGACCCGTTGTGTACTTATCCAACCGCCCGCAGGGAAAAATTCTTTTGCGGCGGTATTCGGGAGACACCAACTCAGTCACGCACGGCGCGCTTCGGTCATCGGTTGCGCTGACGTATCCCTGCGGCTTATTCAGCAACAGATAGACATACTGCTGCCTGACCACAGGCTTTCCGCAGAATACCACGCGATCTGCGTCGGGGTCAATGTGCGTATCGGGCTTTCTGACGGGAACGCCGTTCACCGTCACACTCCCGCTTCGACACGCCCGCGCGGACTCCGTGCGGCTTGCCAGACCGCATTCCGATATCAGCTTATCCAACCGCATGGTCATTCCTCCGTTTGTGTTGAGCGTTGAGAGTTGAGAGGGTCTCTCCTTTTATTATACCATATTTCCCGCCGTCTGTAAAGGCATTTCCGAAAGTTTACAGGTTACAAACCGAATGCGATTCTCCCGGGGTGGCGGAACTCCCCTGCAAAGCAACAAAAATAATTCACAATCTTTTCACGCTTTAACTGTCGGAAATGACAAAAAAGCAGGATTTGCATGTTTATTTTCGCCATAAGTTAACCTCATGATTTGGTAATGTCATCCAAACATGCGCTGCGTTTGTTGAAAGATGTCAAAAAAATCTTTCCAAAAAGCATTGACATTATGCAAATATGTGGTATAATATTAACAGCAGATGAAATGGAAATCAGATCGACTCCCCGCATTGGCATCGGTTGATTGTCAGAGGGCAGTAAACCGAAGTCGGTCGGAGAGCGTTTTTTGTGGCAGAAAGGTATCCCATCGCATGGCAACAGTCGACAACAGTACATCACAGGCGCGCAAGCTGATAGAGCTTGCCCGAGGCGGAGACGAGAACGCGTTCACAGCACTGTTCCGCGCATACTCCCCGTTGATTGACCGGTCGGTTGCCAGATATTCCGCCGAGGGCGTTCCCGAATCGGATCTGCGATCCGACGCAATCGATGCATTTTCCGCAGCGGTTGCCCGCTACGATACCGAGCAAAACAATGTCACGTTCGGTCTGTACGCGCAAATCTGCATTGCAAACCGACTCGCAAGCGCCCTGCGCGCCTATCGGAAAATCCATCACACCGTCTCGCTGGACGGTCTTGATCCCGACGCCCTGCCCGCAGGCGAGGAAAGCAACCCCGCCCATTATATTATGGAAGCGGAACGTTACGCGGATCTCTGCCGCAAAATGGAAGCTGTCCTCTCCCCCGCCGAGCGCGAGGTCTGGATGCTGTTCATCTCGGGGCTGACCGCGCCGCAGATTGCTACGCAACTCGGAGTCGACAAAAAATCCGTGGAGAATACGCTGTACCGCGCAAGAAAAAAGTTGCGGGAAAGTTTTTCCGAAGCGTAACAGCGTAATGCGACAGAAATCATTCGTCATCATGCCCGACTTAGCTCAATCAGAGCGGCTCGCAAGAGAGGATGTCGGTGAAAATCCGACAGGGGGCAAAAATAAATTCTTATCTGACAAGAGAGGGTAAACACAATGTTCCAGGATGAAAACTACGACGCAGTTGCTGACAACGAGTTTGTTGATGAGACCTTGGTCTGCAAGGATTGCGGCAAAGAATTCGTATTCACCGCAGGTGAGCAGAGATTCTACGCCGAAAAAGGCTTCATGAACAAGCCGAAGGCTTGCAAGGCTTGCCGCGACGCAAAGAAAAACGGCGGCAAAGCACCGCGCGAGTACTTCACTGCGGTTTGCGCGGATTGCGGAGGCGAGGCAAAGCTGACCTTCCAGCCTTCCAACGACAGACCGGTCTACTGCAGCGCCTGCTTCGAGAAGCATCGACAGCAGCAGGGCTGATCCACTTCGGCGATCCCCCACTGTATCCGATTTTTCACGGCTTGCGATCATCCTGAATATGAAGATATGGTTCAGAACGAACCGACTTCCCGTCAAACGGAAGCGGTTCGTTCCGTTTTTTGCGTGCTTGGAGGATTTCTTTCCGAAAAAAATAAAAAAACTTGCGAAAAGGGGTTGCAATCGGGACGAAAGTGTGGTATAATATAGAAGTCGACGGAAGCATAGCTCAGTTGGTTAGAGCGTACGGTTCACATCCGTAAGGTCGAGAGTTCGAGCCTCCCTGTTTCCACCAGATAACCGAAAAGCCCTTGATTTTGGCAAATGTGCCATGAATCAAGGGCTTTTTGCTTTGCTTATTGGCTATACAGTACAGTTTTCGGGAGATAAATTCTTATAGAGAGCGTTGGTGAATCGCAAAAATCGGTAATTTGTTACTAAGTTTGTTACTACGTTACTATTTTCGGGCTTTCGGTTTTTATCCAAGTTTGGCGATGATGTCCAGTTTGTCCGCCTCGTAAATGTGACCGTAGGTTTTGGTCACCTGCTCGACCGTGTCCCCTATCAGGTCGGCAACCACCATGAAGTTTGCGCCGAGGTGGATTAGCATGGACACGAACGAATGCCGCAGGTCGTGCATTCGGATTCGCTTGACACCCGCTTTTTTGATGTACGCCTCGAAAGCATGGGAAAGCGTGTTTTCGTGGATTGGATTCTCTCCCCCGAAAAAGAACGGGCTTTGTCCCTCGTATTGCTCCAGTTCGCGCTTCAGCCTTTCGCAGATGGGGGTCTCCCCTTTTTTCTCGTTCTTGGAAGATGTGATATTGTACGGCTTGCCGTCTATGGTCTTTCGGCTGTAGGTCTTATTGAATCGGATTCGATTCTCTTTGACATCCTCGGGAGTAAGTGCCAACACCTCGCCCCGCCGCCGTCCTGTATAGAACAGCATGGTGAAGATGGTTCTGTAGGTCGGATTGTCGACCGATTCAATGAACCGTTCAAATTCTTCTTTGCTCCAGAACAGCATTTCGGTTTTCGGCACTCGCCGTTTCGGTTTGGCTACTTCCCGCAGATGGCAGGGGTAGCCGTGCCGGCTTTCGCACCACATGAGAAATGCTCCGAAGTGACCGCGTATCTTTGCCAGATACTCGTAACTGTAGGGCTCTCCTGTTCTCGGATTCCGCATCGCCCACAGACTGTCCTGCCATTGATACAGCCGTTCTTTTGTCAGGTCTGTAATCAGGCAGTTTCCGAACTCCGGCAGAATGTACTGTTCGTACATCTTCTTTTTGTCGTAAATGGAACTGTCCTTGTTTTGATTCCGAATGGAAAGAATATACTTTGATAGCAAGTCCTCAACCGTTGGCGGCGTCAGCGCCTCGGCTGAGGTCTTTTTCTTTTTTATTGGATTGTTTCGGACAAGGGTGCATTTCGTTGTAACGAATTCGGTGTACCCCTGCTTTGCGGCTGTTTTGGTTTTGAAGCCGGACAGTTTTTTCTGCTTTTCCTCACCGTCCATGGTGACGATTCGGAAAACCACGTCGTAAACCGTGCCGTTTCGCTTCGTTTGCCGCTCTTGGATGGTGTATTTGGCGGAGGAAATATAGTATTCAGTCATTTTTTGGCGGTATGACTGCCCATATAGGCTCTTTTTTCTTAGGTTCGGGTTCGCTGTCCGCATCGGATACCGATCCGCAATCCATGCAAATCTTTGCCAATTGATTTTCTATTTCGTTTGGCATAAGCATACAGATAACAAGAAAGACCGTTCCAGCAATTAAAAATATTTTTGTCATGCAACCGAGTATATAAATATCTGTTGCGGATTTTACTGTGGTTTCTATCAGTTGCGTTCCGGATATAGCTTGAAAGAAAGCATTTTTCATTTCTTCCTCCTCGCTTAGAATATAAAAGAAATTGATAATTGCAAAAAAATAGGAAGAAATAAAATTCAGCATGGAAAAAACGGAAAACGGTTTTCCTCGGTTGACTTGTATGGATTGGAATCTTATATTCTTACTTTTACAACACGGGCATTGAACGGATATTTTTCGCTTCATAAGCGGATCTTTTTTACTTCTTACAGAGTCTATAACAGATATAATTGTAAAAATGAATAAGATAAATGCGACAATAATTTCAATAACAAGCAAAGTCGGCATGATGATCCCTCCAATGTTTTCAGTACTTTTTTTGTGATATTTTTATTTGACATCGCTTTGGAAAGCAACCGCCAATCCAAGAATATGAACATGATCCAACTCTTCCCCCGTATACACAATAGGCGCATAACGGGAATTTTCCGCACTTAGTACAATTTTTTGTTCCTCCGGATAGTAGTAGACCCGTTTTAGGGTTGCGGTATCATCTATTACCACTGCCGCAATGTCACCGTTATCTACAACCGGTTGTTGACGGATAAAAACGATATCTCCGTCCATGATTCGTGCATTTACCATGCTGTCCCCCTTTGCCTTGAGACAAAAATCCGCTCTGATTTCTGTACTGGCGGAGACATAGGATTCTCTGTCCTCGTTGGTGTAAATTGGTTGTCCGCAAGCGATCTCACCAAGCATAGGAAATTTTTTTGTTTCAATCGGATATAGATTTTCAAAATACCGAACATTTTTTTGACTGGGATTTCTTTCGTCCGATTTACCGAGTAGGTAGTCAATGTTGACGTTGAAATAATCGGCGATTGTTTCCAATTTTTCAAAATCAGGTTCTCTTTCTCCTCTTTCGTACATAGAAATTGCACTTGTTCCCAAGTGGAGCTTTTTCCCCAAATCCTTTTGTGAAAGCTCTTGTTCATTTCTAAGTTGACGCAATCTTTCTGTGAAATTCATTTTTCTACCTCGCTTTCCGTTTTTGATTGTATCACACTTTGTGAAATTTGTCAATACAGAATTTCACGTTTTGTACAGATTTCACGAAATGTGTAAATTTTGATTTTTGCTATTGACAAAATAACACGTATCGCGTAAAATAGAGATACAGAAACACACATTGTGTGAAATTGAAAGGAAGAAAAGGCATGGATGCAATTCAAATCGGAAAAAAGTTGAAAGAATTACGTGGCAATCGTTCGATTGCAGAAGTATCAGCGGCTCTTGGAATTTCTAAAAGCGCCCTTTGTATGTATGAATGCGGAATTCGGATTCCTCGTGATGAAGTTAAAATTAAGTTGGCTGCTTATTATGGCGTTTCTGTTTCGTCTATTTTTTTTGAAATGTAAATACAGGAGGCAACTATGAGAAACAGAATTAAAGAAATAAGATGGGAACAGCGTTTGACGCAGGAAGCATTGGCGGCAAAAGCGGGAATCTCGCGTTCTTCATTGTCACAAATTGAGAACGAAAAAGTTGTGCCGGATGGCGATACCATTGTCCGACTTGTTTCAGCACTCAATATTCCTGCGAATAAAATTTTCCTTGACTTGGACGTTGTTTGAAAACAACGGTTTATTGATAGAAAGGAATTCCTATGACTTACCAAACAAGAGCAGAAATATTTTCCAAAGAAGCCCTAAGCATTGAGGACATGATGCTACTGACAGGCAAAGGTTACTCGATGGCAGCAAAGATTATGCGGGACTTGAAACGGCGGTCTGACCGACTTCACGTTGACGGTCTGATTCACGTCCTCGATTACTTTGTTGCAATGGGAATCGACCCGCAAGACCCCGGCGTCCGCTACGCAAAGGAGCGGGACGAGGACGAAGAAAATGATTGGTAAAGGAGAAGAACATGAAACAGCAACCATTAACCCCCGAGGAAACCGCACGGATTCTCTCGGACTTTGACAAGAAACGGGAGGTGTTGAAATGATTCCA
>CAVGEJ010000031.1:0-20075 GCA_963628215.1 Eubacterium sp. CAG:180 | reverse complement strand
GACTTCTCCTTAAGAAGTCCCCTAAGCAGGGCTTGGGACAGAGTCCCAAGGTCTACCCTTACTGATTCTTTCTCGCGTTCTTCATCATCGTGAGAATGTCGTCAAAATCGTCATCCTCAACCGCCGCACTCTGCGCGGGAGCAGGCTTGCGGGTGGGCGCTTGCGGAGCGGGCGCGGGTCTCTGCTGCGGCGCGGCAGGTCTCTGCCCTGCGGGCGCGGCAGACCGCTGTGCGGGAGCAGGTCTCTGCATGTTCGCCCCCTGCGCGGGGCTCTGCCCTGCGGAAGCCTGCGAACGGAAGGGAGACTCGGGGTTCGGCTTTACCTTGTTCACTGTCCGCTGTGCATCCTCGTCCTTCTTCGCAAAGCCCGTTGCAATAATGGTGATGTGCATCTCGTCCTCGAGAGTCGGATCGAAAGACACACCCCAGATGATGTTTGCGTCGGGGTTCGCTTCCTTTGCAATCAAAGTGGAAGCATAGTCCACATCCTCCAAGCCGACGTCGGGAGAAACCGCCATGCTGATCAGAATGCCCTTCGCACCCTTGATGGAAGTTTCAAGCAACGGACTGGAGATCGCCTCCATCGCCGCCTGCTCCGCCTTGTCCTTGCCCGTTGCAGAACCAACGCCCATGTGCGCGTAGCCCGCATTCGCCATGACGCTGGTCACGTCGGCAAAGTCAAGGTTGATAAAGCCCGGAACGTTAATCAGGTCGGAAATGCTCTGTACGCCGCGGCGCAGAACGTCGTCCGCCGTGCTGAACGCGTTGGAGAGCGAAATCTTCGCAGTGGAAATGAGTTTGAGGCGCTCGTTCGGAATCACCACCAGAGAGTCGACGTACTGCGCCAACTCCGCAATGCCCTTCTCCGCCTGCTCCATTCTTCTCGCACCCTCAAAGTTGAAGGGCTTGGTCACGATACCGATGGTCAGAATGTCCATCTCCCGCGCCATTCTCGCCACAACGGGAGCTGCACCCGTTCCGGTGCCGCCGCCCATACCTGCGGTGATGAACAGCATATCCGTTCCTTCGAGAATGTCCTTGATCTCGTCGATGGACTCCTCCGCCGCGCGCGCGCCGATCTGCGGATTCGCGCCCGCGCCAAAGCCTTTGGTAATCTTTTCGCCGATGATAATCTTGTTTGCAACCTCGGACTTCCGGAATGCCAGCTTGTCCGTGTTCAGCGCGTAGATGTCCACGCCCTGCACATTCGCGGCAACCATCCGGTTCACCGCGTTTCCGCCGCCGCCGCCTACGCCGATAATCTTAATCTTTACGCCGCAATCGGTTGCGGTATCGTCATGTTCAAAAATCATGGTATTCTTTCCTCCGAGTTGTATCAGTTCTTTCTTCTGTTGCCGTTGACCATATTGAAGAGGTCATCGAAATCGTCGTCCGCCGCCGCAGGTGCGGGAGCAGGACGGGAAACAGGTCTTTGCGGGGGCTGTGCGGGACGTGCCGCGGGTCTTTGCGGGGGTTGTGCGGGTCTTGCGCCCGTCGGTGCTGCCGGTTTTGCCGCTGTGGGGGCTGCGGGCTGTGCCGCTTCCCGACGGAAAGGAGACCCGGGATTGGTCTTGACCGTCGCGCCCGCGCGGTTCGCGTCCTCGGGCTTCTTCTGGAAGCCGGTTGCGATAATGGTGATCTTCATCTCGTCCTCGAGTTCGGGATCGAAGGACACACCCCAGATAACGTTCGCGTCGGGGCTTGCTTCCTGCGAGATCAGGGAAGCGGCAAGGTCGACATCCTCCAGTCCCACATCCTCGGACACCGCCATGCTGATGACAATGCCCTTTGCGCCGCGGATGGAAGTTTCCAACAGCGGACTGGAAACCGCTTCCTTGGCGGCTTCCTCCGCCTTGTCCTTGCCCGTTGCAGAACCGACGCCCATGTGCGCGTAGCCCGCGTTTGCCATGACGCTGGTCACGTCGGCAAAGTCAAGGTTGATAAAGCCGGGAACGTTGATGAGGTCGGAAATGCTCTGCACACCGTGGCGCAGAACATCGTCGGCAATGCCGAACGCGTTGGAGAGCGAAATTTTCGCATTGGAAACCTGCTTGAGGCGCTCGTTCGGAATGACCACAAGCGAATCGACAAACTGCGCCAGTTCGGCAATGCCCGCCTCTGCCTGTGCCATCCGCTTGCATCCCTCAAACACGAACGGTTTGGTCACGATACCGACGGTCAGAATGTCCATCTCTCTTGCAACCCGCGCCAATACGGGAGCTGCGCCCGTTCCGGTGCCGCCGCCCATTCCCGCCGTGATAAAGACCATGTCGGTCCCCTCCAACAGCGCGCGGATTTCCTCAATGGATTCTTCCGCCGCACGCGCGCCGATGGTCGGGTTTGCGCCTGCGCCGAAGCCCTTTGTGATCTTCTCGCCGATCACAAGCTGATTGGGCGCCTCCGACTTGCGGAGCGCCTGACGGTCAGTATTCACGGATATGAAGCTGACCCCTTGGATGTTTGCGGAGATCATGCGGTTCACGGCATTGTTTCCGCCGCCGCCGACACCGATAACCTTGATATTCACACCGCACTCGAGGCTATCGTCGTGTTCAAAGGTCATGTTTTTTTCCTCCCGGACTTCTGCTTTTTCCTCCCCGCACCGCTCGGTCGGAAAGGTTCTTCGGCTTTTTCGCATCACGCAGGGTGTTGCTGAATCTACTCATATAATATCTTACTATTTTTTTGCGCTTTTTTCAAGTCTTTTTTCAATTTTTTTTTTGAAATTCCCGTTATTTTTTTGTTTTTCTTCCCACTATCTCGATTTTCATCGCTATTCAGTATCGTTTTCCGTCAAAACACGAAAAAAGCCCTGTGAAAAAGCAAAAATCATACACCGATTTTCCGCGCCCGCAACCAAGTCAAAGCCACCGCTCCGGATTGACAAAAACTTCCCCGCAAGCCCCCGCTGCCATACAAAGCGAAACAAATCTTTGCCGTTTGGTCGGCGGGTGCTTGCGGGGAAGTTCGGGGAGAGAAGGAGGGGCTTGGGGAGGGAGAGAACCCCATCCGAAAGGGGGTTCTCTTCCTCCCCAAGGTCTTTAATAGCTCAGCAACAGCTCGGCGGATTGCATGCCGCGGTAGGTTGTTTTTTTGAGGTCGGAAACATCCACGATCGCGTAGGGCGAATCGTTTTCAAAGCGCGCGCCGAGAATCTGCTCGGTCATCTCCAACTTCAGATCCACGTCCGAAAGTTTTCCGAGCACCACGCGAATCCGATCCTCCAGAATGTAGGAAATGTGGTACTTCTCGCTCACGTCAATGTAGGTAACGTGCGACATCAGCCCCTCGCGCGATAACAGATCGAACAGTTCCTCAATGTAATCCCTCCCGATGTCATCCTCGCGAAGCTGAACCCGGCTTCCAACCGACAGCTTCACAACCGTCGGCAGAACCAAGCGCGGATACGCCGCATAGTCCTCCTGCGCCCCGCTCATGCTCAATACGTTCAGATCACGATCCAGAAGAAACCAGTAGCCCGCATACGCGATGTATCCGACCCCCTGCTCCGTGACCTCTATCGTGATCTTCGACAACCCGCGCGTGACGCGGATCTTCTGCATCGTCGGGAATTTGTCCGCCAACCGGTCAACGATCTGCATCTGGTTCACCGTAAAGATCCCGTCCCCGACCGATACCCCCGCCGCCGCGAGAATATCCGCCGTTGCGGTCACGCTGTTCCCCTTGACCACAATCTCCTTGACCCGCAGGGTCGGGAAAATCAGAAGCATCAGCCCGATCACCGCAACCGCCGCGCAAAACAGAATAATTGCCGCCCGGATCAATCCCAAGCGCAGACGTTGCTTCTTTTTCCATTCCGCATGTCCTGCGGAAATCGGTACCGTCCGCTCCATTTTCTCATCCCCTTTTCTGCAAATTTCAGACTTCCTTTTTTTCGGTCAGTTCCAGAATATCCTCCCAGATCGCCCTTCCCGCGTCAGTCTCCGCAAAGGGCGTTGCCGCGCGCGACATGGAAAGAAGCCGCGCGTCATCCCCGAGAAGCGCGTCCAATTCGGAAGTCAGACGGCCGCTCTCCAGTTCCTTTTCCTCAACCAATACCGCCGCCCCCGCGTCCGCAAAGGTCTTGGCGTTGAGGTATTGGTGATTGTCCGCCACATGGGGCGACGGGATCAGAACCGACGGCAGAGACATCCGCCCGAGTTCCGAGAGCGTCATCGCCCCCGCCCGCGTCACCGCAAGATCCGCCGCCGACATCCACAGCGGCATATCGTAAATATAATCAAACAGCATACAGTTGGAAACCGCGTCCAACCCCGCCGCGCGCCAGATCTCGCCCGCCGCCGCGTAGTCCCGCTTGCCGCTTGCAAGGCAGAAACGGACATTTCCCCACTTCGGCGCAAGCGCGCGCATCGCCTCAATCACCGCACGGTTGAGCGGCTCTGCGCCGAGACTGCCGCCAAAGCAGAGAACCAGTTTTTCCGACGAGCCAAACCCGAGTTTTTCCTTCGCCGCGTCGCGCGGAATCGTGCCGAACCCGCCGCGCAGAGGATTTCCCACCCGCTTGACGCAGGCGGCGGAATCCAACAGGTCGGCAGTTTTTTCAAAGTTGATCCAGATGCGATCCACCTTTTTTTGCAGCTTCCGCACCGCAAGCCCCGGAAGCGCGTTGGACTCGTGCAGAGCGGTCGGGATTCCCCGCCGCGCCGCCGCCGCCATGATGGGCCAGCAAGCATAGCCGCCCGTCCCGATTACGATATCGGGGCGGAATTCGTCCAGAATCGCGCGGGTCGAACGGGCGTAGGGCGACCACGCCGCAAGCCAGAGCGCCTGCACGTTGGACACCACAGCCGACGGGCTGAACGACCGTCGGATTCCCTTTGATTTTACATAATACAGCCGATAGCCCTCGCGCGGAACAAGATCGTCCTCTTTTCCGCCGCGGATACCGACAAACGCGATCTCCGCCCCCGCGGCATTCCGACGGATCAGTTCGGCAATGGCGAGCGCGGGATTGATATGCCCCGCAGTCCCGCCGCCGGTCAGTAACACTCTCATATGCCGCCTCCTCAGATCTTCCGATGCGTCGCGTAGCGCGAAATTGACAGAATGATCGCAACCTCAATCATCTGCAGAACCAACGAAGTTCCGCCGTAGCTGAAGAACGGCAACGAAATTCCCGTGTTCGGCATGGAATTGGTCACAACCGCGATATTCAGCGCCACCTGAAGCCCCACCTTGAAGGTCAGACCGTAAACGACAAGCGCGGAGAAGGCATCGGTGGTGTGCCTTGCGATGTAGAATCCGCGCCAGACGAACATGACGAACAGCGCAACCACAATGAACGCGCCGAAAAAGCCGAGTTCTTCGCAGACGATGGTAAAAATAAAGTCGTTCTGCGGTTGGGAAACATAGCCGAATTTCTGTTGGCTGTTTCCGAGCCCCGTTCCGAACAGCCCGCCCGAGCCGATTGCCATCAGCCCCTGCAGGGTCTGCCACGCCGCGCCGAGCGGGTCTGCCTGATCGATATGAAGCCACGTATCCACGCGCGCCTGCGCGTAGGACGAAACCAACACCAACACACAGCCTGCGGCAACGACCACGCCGCCGATCGCCGCAATCCAACGCACTTTTGTTCCGCCGAGGAACATAACCGAAATGCCGAGCATTCCGACGATCATCAACCCCGAAATATGATGCTCCAGTGCGATCAACCCCGCCACGGCGGCGATAATCATACCGGGGTACACCACGCCGTAGAGAAAACTGCCGCCGAAGCGGTATTCCGAGCGTACCTTATCGCGGTACTTGGTCATATACTTTGCAAGGATCATGACAAGCGCCAGTTTGGCAACCTCGGAGGGCTGAAGCGTGATGAAGCCGAAGTTGAGCCACCGCTTTGCGCCGCTTCCCAGGTCGTCGCCGACCACAAGCACCGCCAGAAGCAGAAGAACCGAAATCGCAAACAGAATCACGGCGAAGTCCTGCCAGAAAACCGGTGTGCAGAAGCGGATAATCAGGAACATTGCCGCCGCGCCGATGAGCGCGAAAATGAGGTGTCGGACGATGAAGTAAGTGCTGTCGTGATGGTACTGCTCCGCATAGACCGCCGAGGCGCTGTAAACCATCACGCACCCGAACAGAACCAGAATCACGGTCAGAAGCAGCATCGGAATGTCGGGACTTCCTTTTACAGAGAGAGGCGCGTCCTCCTCTCCGCCGCTTGCTACGGGCAGAGAGGTCCGGACCGCCATCCGTTTTTCTTCATTCATAAATCGGCATACCCCCTCCCGCACAAGGATCAGTGCAGGGCAAACCAAGCGAGCACGCAGAACAGAGCCTCAACCAACGAAAAGGTCAGCACAATGCGGTTCTCTCCCCACCCGCACTGTTCGAAGTGGTGATGGATCGGCGCCATTTTGAAAAGGCGCTTGCCGTGCGTCAGGCGGAAGTAGACCACCTGCAACAGGCTCGAGAGCATTTCGAGAATATACACCGCCGCAACAATCAGTCCCACAATCGGCTCGCGCATCATGAACGCGCAACCGATGACCAGAGAACCGAGGAAGAGCGACCCCGTGTCCCCCATAAAGACCTTTGCGGGGTGGAAGTTGTAAACCAGAAAGCCGAGCGTTGCGCCCACAAGGATTGCCGACACCGCGCCGAGCTGTTCGTCCCGCATAGAGAACGCGCAAACGGCAAGGAACGCGCCGATGACGAAGGTCACGCCCGAGGCAAGACCGTCCACGCCGTCGGTGATGTTGCCGCCGTTGGTCACGCCCGCAAGGATGATGACCGCGATGGGATAGAAGCCCCAACCGAGTTCCAGTGTTTTGTCGGTAAACGGCAGGTTCACCGCCGTGGAAAGATTGCCGGTGTAGGACATGACCACTACATACGCGATCGCGAGCGCAAGCTGAAGAAAGAGCTTCTGCTTCCACGTCAGCCCCTCGTTCTGCTTCTTGACCAGTTTGCAGTAATCGTCAACAAACCCGATCGCGCCGTTTCCGACCGCAAGCCCGAGCGTCAGCGCCAACGGAATATACTCCGCCCCGCGCCCCTGTACTCCGCGCACGACGAAAAAGACTGCCATAACGACCAGAGCGGCAAGGATAAAGCCCAGTCCGCCCATGATGGGAGTCCCCTCTTTTGATTTATGCCAACGGGGACCGATGTCAAGGATCTTCTGCCCCAGTTTGTGGCTGCGCAGAATCGGAATGAGAATCCGTTCCGCCGCCACGGTCAGAGCAAACACCGCCGCCGCGCCGATTGCGAATGTGATGCTGAATTCTTTCATGTCTCGTCTTACTCCGGTTGCTTATCGTTCCGTTCCCCGCGCGGGGAACGCCTGTTTCTTCTTTGCTACGGATTCACGGAAGCGGTCTCACGCTTGAGCGCTTCGATGATCCGCTCCTCCCCCACGGCGCGGCTTGCCTTGAACAGCACCACGTCGCCGTCGAGCAGGATTTCCTTGAGCGTTTCCACCACGGGGGTGATATCGCTCCAATCGTAAAAGCTGTGAATCGCCTCGGGATTCAGTCCCATCTGGCGAGCGCCTGCGGCAATCTGCAGGCTCATCGGTCCTACGGTGATGAGTTGCTCCACGCCGAGGTACGCAAGGTGCGCGCCGACTCTGCGGTGAAGCGCGGGACTTTGCCCGCCGAGTTCCAGCATATCTCCCAGAACCGCCACGCTTCTGCGGTCGGTCTGCCGGCAGAAATCCTGCAGTACCTCAACCGAAGCGGTCATGGATTCGGGGGACGCGTTGTAGCAGTCCTCAATGAGCGTCAGCGTTCCGAGATCGGTCATTCTCTGCCGCAGACCTTCGGGCACAAAGCGCTCCAGTCCGCGCCGGATCTCTTCCGGGGTCATCCCGCTCATCACGCCGATCGCAAAGGCGAACAGCGCCGCATAGACGTTATGCTTGCCCATGACATTCACGCGCAGGTCACGTTCCTCGCCGCCTTCCCACGAGAGGTCAAACAGCGTGCGCGATTCCTCCACGCGGATGTTCCGCGCGCGGAAATCGGCTTTCACGTTGTCAAGCGAGACGTAAACCGTCCGATATCCCGTTCCGCCGATGCCGCGCAGGAGCGGCTCGTCGCCGTTGAGCAGAAGCGTGCCGCCCGTGCGCAGTCCGCACAGGACTTCAAGCTTTGCCCGACAGATATTTTCCCGCGAACCGAGCGCTTCCATGTGCGCCGTGCCGATGTTGGTAATAATTGCGAAATCGGGTTCTGCCGCAACCGACAGCCGCTCGACCTCGCCGAACGCGCTCATGCCCATCTCCAACACCGCCCACGCGGTGTCGGCGGGAATCTCGCTGACAGACAGCGGCATTCCGATCAGGCTGTTGTGGTTTCCGGGCGTGCGATAGGTCTTGTGCTTTTCGGAAAGAACCGCCCAGATCATATCTTTCGTTGTGGTTTTACCCACGCTTCCCGTAACGGCAACCGTGTGGCAGGTCAGCGCGTGGCGGCAGGCGTTTGCGAAATAGGAAAGCGCCAGTTCGGTGTTGTTGACCACCACCGCAGCTGCTCCCGCCTGCTCGATCGCGTCGCAACTGTGCTCGCAGAGGATACAGCGGCATCCGTTTGCAATCGCGTTTGCGATGTAATTGTGACCGTCCTCGCGTTCCCCGCGCAGAGCCGTAAAAACGGTCTCTCCGTCGGCTTCGCCCGAGTCGGTGCAGATTGCGCGGATGCGCAGTTCCGCTCCCCTGCCGTCCCGCAGAGTGCCGCCGCACATTTCCGCAAATGTTCCGGCGCTGATCGCGCCCATACTGAATCGGATTTTCACTGTCTCAAAGCCTCCCGTCCGCCTGCCGCGGGATTTTTCCGGTCAGTCGTCCCGCTCGCAGCGACGCCGTTCCTCGCAAGCGGATTGCACCAACTCGCGTTCGGAAAAACGATGTCTCCCCGTCCGGTCGATCTCATACTCTTCATGTCCCTTTCCCGCAAGCAGGATCAGGTCGTTCTTTTCCGCCGTCAGAACCGCATGGCGGATTGCTTCGGCGCGGTCGGGGATGACCTCCGCCGTACCGTGCCGCATGCCCGCGAGAATGTCGGCGATAATCGCCTGCGGATTCTCGCTCCGGCTGTTATCGGAGGTGACGATCACGCGATCCGCGTAAAGTTCCGCCACGCTCCCCATCATTGCCCGTTTGCTTCTGTCGCGATCCCCGCCGCAGCCGAACAGCAGGACAACCCGCTGTCCGTCCGTGCAGGAATCGCGCGCCGTGCGCAGCAGCTTTTCCAGTGCGTCCGGTGTGTGCGCGTAGTCAATCAATACGCTGAAGTCTGCGCCCACGCCGAGCCGGACACGCTCCATTCTCCCCCGGACACCGGTCATGGACGCAAGCGCGTCCTGAATGGAGGATGGACCGATACCGAGTTCGATTGCGCAGGCAGCCGCCTGCATGGAGTTCATAACCGTAAAGCCGCCCGGAATCGGGCAGGAAATTTTCATTCTTGTGTTTCCGGAATGGAGTTCGTATTCCACTCCGCGAACCGACGCCAGATGCAGGTTCTCCGCACGGTAATCGGCAGGTCTGCCGACCGCACTGCAGGTCACGCACCGCCCCGCCGCCGCGCGCCGCATCCGCTCCCCGTAGGGGGAATCGGTGTTGACGACCGCCAAAGCGGAACGTCGGAACAGCTCCGCCTTTGCGTCGGCATAGGCGTCCATCGTTCCGTGAAAGTCCAGATGCTCGGGGGTCAGGTTGGTAAAGATGCCCGCCGCAAAGCGGATGGGATCGAGTTTCCCGAGCGCCAGTGCGTGGGAGGTGACCTCCATCAGCACATATTCCACGCCGTCGTCAACCATTTCCCGCAACATCCGGTAGAGGTCGGGCGGGTCAGGCGTGGTCATGTTTGCAAGCGGATCGCGGTTTTGCGCCGCCAGATGCCGCCCGCAGGATTCGCACCCCACCGTTCCGATCAGTCCCGTGCGGTACATGGAGGATTCCAGAATCGCGCGGAGCATATGCGTTACGGTGGTTTTGCCGTTTGTTCCCGTCACGCCGATGAATTTCAGGCTTGCGACGGGATTGCCCCAGAACGCGTTGTAAAGCCTTGCGGCGGCGCGCCTCGGGTTATCGGAATAAACAGTCGGAATCGACGCAGGTTCACGTCCCGTTTCGCACAGAACCGCAACCGCGCCTTTTGCGATCGCCTCCCCGATGTAAGTATGCCCATCGGTATGCAGACCGCGGATACAGACGAAGAGACTTCCCTTCGTCACACGTCCCGAATCCATTGCAATTGCGGAAATTTCCGTTTCGACGCCGCTCCCGGGACATTCCAGCGCCGCCGCTTGGCAGAGTTCTTTCAGCTTCAAGGCTTCCTCCGGCACAACAGGACTTCCGTCTTTTGACATCCGGGAAGGTCGCGGGGCTTTGCCCCGCACCCCACGCAGGAAACTTCTTAAAAGAAGTTTCCTGCGAACCTTCAAGAACTTTCATAAAAGGGTTGGGATACAGCCGTTTGAAAATGCGTATACTTCACATTTTCACGGCTACAATAGAACAAGCAGACATTCTCCAAGGCTTCCCCTTGGGGGGAAGCTGTCGCGCAAGCGACTGATGAGGGGGGATCAATCAGATAAAATCAAAGGAAACAAAACTATTTTTACGGGTCATCCTCCCACCCGCGGTCGTCATCGGTCTGCGAATAGAAGCGGATTTCGATGACAGTTCCCTTCGGAACAGGAGTTCCCTTTTCCACCGACTGCGAAACAACGGTTGCGTTCGTTCCCGAGGTGTAGTATTTCGTCCCCTTGATGCGGACATTCAGCCCGAGCAGGCGGAGTTTTCCTGCCGCCGCCACAGCCGTCAGACCGGTCAGGTCGGGGACGATCACGGTCTCGGGAATGACATCCGAGGCGCGCTTGCCCGTATAGAGAATCAGTTGTGCCGTCTCGCGCTCCACCGCCGTTCCCGCCGCAGGATACTGCGCAACGACCGTGCCGTCCTCGTCGCCCACAACGTGGATTTCGAATTTCTCGCCGTAGCGGTTCTGCACGGCGCTGACATTCCAACCCGTCACGCGCGGCGCTTCGATCACTTGGTGCTCGAGTTCGTCCTCGGAATAGACCGCCTCCACGCCGAGATACGGCAGGATGGTCTCCATAACGTTTGCAACATACGGCGCGGCAACGGTGCTTCCGTAGAGAACGCCTCTGCTCGGCTCGTCGACGATGATGATGACCGCGTATTGCGGGTTCTCCGCCGGTGCGTAAGCAACCGTGGAGCAGACATATTTGCCCTTTGCCCCGACATCCTTTTTCTCGGACGTACCGGTTTTTGCGGCGATGCGGTAGCCCGCAACATAGGCGTTTTTCGCGCCGCCGTCGGTGGAAACACCCTCTTCCAGAATGGCGGAAACGGTTTTGCAGACCTCTGCGCTGACCACCTGACGGCGAACCTGCGTATCATAGGAGCGGATCACATTTCCGTCGCGGTCGGTCACCTTGGAAAGCAGATGCGGGGTTACCAGATAGCCGCCGTTTGCCACTGCGGAAATCGCGGTGATCTGCTGAATCAGGGTCACGTTGAAGTTCTGTCCGAAGGCATAAATGGCAAGGTCAAGATCCGAGATGTCTCCCGCCGCCTTAATCACGCCTTTGCCTTCTCCGGGGAGGTCGATACCGGTTTTTTCGCGGTATCCGAACGAAGTGATATAGTTTGAAAAAGTCTCTTTCCCGATCCGCAGACCGACGGTCATCAGCCACGGGTTGCAGGACTGCTGAATGCCCTTGGAAAACGTCAGAGTGCCGTGCCCCGTTGTCTTGTGGCAATGGATTTTGTGGCCGAGGATGGTCTCATAGCCGATACAGGTGTGCGTTTCGTCCACCTTGACCTTATCCTCTTCCAGTGCCATGGAAGCCGTAATGACCTTGAAGGTCGAACCGGGAATGTAGGAATCGGTCAGCGCCTTGTTCTTCCACATTTCCATGAGCAGCTTCTGCTTGTAGGCGTCGTGCTCCTCCGTTCCCTCTTCGCATTCGCATTCGCTCAGCTTTTCTTCGGACTGTTCATCCAGCGTCCACGGGTCGTTGAGGTCAAAAAACGGATAGACCGCCATGCCGAGGATTTCCCCCGTGTTGACGTCCATCACGATGCCCGCCGCGCGGTTCTTGCCGCCCGACGCGGTGTAAGCGTTCTCAAGCTGCTGCTCAAGCGCCGCCTGCACATAAGCGTCCAGAGTTGTGGTCAGGTTGTAGCCGTCCTTCGCCTCGATGTACTCTTCATATTCATAAGGCATTTCATTGCCGCGCGCGTCACGGGCGGTGATGATCCGACCGTTCGTTCCGGCAAGCAGTTGGTTATAGTAATTTTCCAGACCGTAAAGTCCCGTTCCGTCGCTCCCCGTAAAGCCGAGCACATGGGAGGCAAGCGTGGAGCGCGGGTAGTAGCGGGTGGAGGTGGGTTGCAGATAAACCATTCTCTGCAGCCCCTTTTCCTTGATGAAAGCGCGGACGGTATCCGCCGTTTCCTCGCTGACGTTCCGCTTGACGGTACGGTCGAGATAGCGGGTTTTCGCCACCTCCTGAAGCACGAAATCGCGCGAGACATCCAACGTCTCCGAAAGTCCGTCGGCAATCAGTTCGCCGAGATTGATATTCTCGCCGTTCCGCTTCATTTCGGCTTGCGCGTCGGAAATCGACGAGGGCGAAATGAAGATCCGGTAGGTTGTGATGTTGGTTGCAAGCGCAACGCCGTTGCGGTCATAAATGCCGCCGCGGTTGGCGGCGACCTCGGTTTGCGTGGTGATCTGGTCAATGACCTTTTGCTGATAGCGGTCGTACTCCACGGTCTGGAGAATCAGAATCCGGATCAGCAGGATGGCAAGCAGACCCGTAACGGTCAGCGCAAGGATTCCCGCGCGGCGAACCGTCAGTCCGTCTGCAGGACCGTCGGGTCTGTTCTGTTTTGGTTTCATCCGACTCCCCCTCCCAACGGTCTTTCGGTCAGCGGAACTCGGTTGCTTTCTCCGCCATCGGTATAGTGTATGGACAAAGCAGACGGGTTATGACTGTTTCGGAATCATTTCCAACCGATGGCGCTGAGAAGTCCCGCCAATCCGATTCCGGAATTCTTCTTTTCTCCCTTGACCTCGGCAATCTCGTCGCGGTCAAGCGCGATGTAATCCATTTTGAGGTATTCCTCGCCGACCATTCCGTATTCCTCGGTTGCAATCCGTCGGATCTCCAACAGATCGACCGATGTTTCCAGATCGGACTTGAGGTCGGTAATGTCCTCGTGCAGTTTGGTGATCTCCGCATTCAGGCGGCTGATCTGCGTTTCCGCGCCGATGACCATCAGCGAGCCCGCCACAATCAGCATCATAGAGATGGCAACCGCGGCAACTGCGGCAAAAGCCGACAGCGGAAACCGCCGTTTTTCCTTTTCGGTCGACCCTTTTCGCGGATCAAACCATAAAGAATGCCTTTTTTTCACGGTTTCGACGGTTTGCGACGGCAGTTTTTTCAGATTTTCGCCGGTTTTCCGCACCGTATCAAGCGCGGTCTGTTTTCTCACGGCAGGCTCCAATGCGTGCGCCTCTGCGCTCTCATAGACCCCTGCGGTGTCGGCAGAGAAGTCCTTTCCCTCCACCCGCATCGCGCGGCTCTCCCCCGCATAGCGGAGCAGACCGTCCTCGGTCATCTCTTCCCCGTTGATCCGGTAAGCGTTGACCCCGTTCTCGTCCATATCGGACAGACGGTATGCAAGCGGCGCTTCCACGCGGGTTTCGGTCTCCCGCGCCTGTTGTTCCTCTGCGTCCCGACGGACTGTTTTGGCAAGTCCGCGCCCCGCAAAGACCGAGGACACGGAATTCGGGCAGAAAGCCTGTCCGTCACTCCGTTCCGTCAATTCCGTTTCCGCCATTTCCGCACCTCCGTTCCATCATTATTATATAAGCAAGTTACAGTTTTTCCGCAATCCGCAGTTTGGCGCTTCTGGAACGCGGATTTTCTTCCAGTTCCCGCTCCCCCGGCAGAATCGGCTTGCGGTTGACGAGCCGAACCGTCGGCTTCTTTCCGCACACGCACACCGGAAGGGTTTTGGGACAGGTACAGCCCGTCGCGAGATCCGCGAAGGTCTGTTTCACGATCCGATCCTCCAAAGAATGGAAGGTAATGACGGCAACTCTGCCGCCCGGTTTCAGCATTGCGACCGCAGAGCGGATCGCAGGTTCTATCACATCAAGTTCCGCATTGACTTCAATGCGGATTGCCTGAAAAGTTCTCTTTGCCGGATGGTGCCCCCCATCCCGCGCACCGGCAGGAATTGCTTCCTTCACGATTCCAACCAGTTCCCCTGTGGTCCGAATCGGTCTTTCTTCCCGATGGCGCAGGATAGCGGAGGCGATTCTTCCGGAGAAGCGTTCTTCTCCGTAGTCGTAAAGAATCCGACGAAGCTGTTGTTCGCTGTAGGTATTGACCACATCGTATGCAGTCAGCGGATTGCGTGAATCCATCCGCATATCAAGAGGTGCGTCCACCTGATAGGAGAATCCGCGCTCCGCAGTGTCAAGCTGATAGGATGAAACGCCGAGGTCGAGAAGCAGACCGTCGATGGCTTCGATTCCAAGCATCCGGCAGACATCCGCCACCTGCCTGAAATTGCTTCTCACCACCGACGCGCGATCGCCGAACAGCGCGAGCTTTTCGCTTGCCGCGCGGATGGCGTCCTCGTCCTGATCGATGGCAATCAGCCGTCCCCCCTCGCCGAGGCGGGAAGCGATTCCGAAGCTGTGATTTCCGCCGCCCGCCGTTCCGTCAACATAAATGCCGTCCGGGCGGATGTTCAGCGCTTCCATGCATTCCTCAAAAAGTACGGGCTTGTGGGAAAACCGAATCTGTTCTTCCATATTATAATTCGGCTCCTTTCCGCCGTCAGAGTCCGAGTTCCTCCAACTGGCGCAGAATATCCGCCATATCGGTTTCGCTCTTCATCTTCTCGTAGTTTTCCTCGGACCAGATTTCCGCGTAGTCGCCGCAACCGACAACCACCGCGTTCTTTTCGATTTCCGCATAGTCGACCAACTCCTGCGTCAGAAGAATTCTTCCCTGCGCGTCGGGCGTCACCTGCGCGCTTGTGGAGTTGAGAATACGGAACACCTGATCCTGCAGTTTACGGTTCTGCTCCCGCAGAGGCGCGAGGTATGCCTCCCAACCCGCGAGCGAAAATACCTTCAGGCATTTGTCGCGGAGAGACTTTGCCACGCAGAAGGTCGAACCCAACTCGTCGCGCAGTTTTGCAGGCGTAAAGATTCGGTTTTTGGGGTCAAGCGTATGTCTGTATTCACCGCCGAGCATTTCGGGTCCTCCTTTCCCGGGTCGGTTGCGGATCGGTCGGGATTTCCTCCCATTTCACACCACTCCGCACCATTTCACACCACCGTGCTTATATTATATTATATTTTTTCGGATTATGCAAGGGGTTTTCGGAAATTTCTTTGGATTTTTTTCAGTTTTTTCCCTCTTTTTTTCGATCGGACGACTCCTGCGACAAAATGTCGCGGCACTTGTCGTATCGGATGTCGTACCGCCGCGCCGCCCGCTTCGGAAGTTGCAAAAAGAATCTCCCTGAATTTGTAAAAAAGCGCTTGACGGAAGCGCCGAAGTATGCTATACTAAAAGTAAGTACCACCGAAAAAGCCACAGAAAGAAGGACGCAAATGGAAGAAAACAAAACCCCCGCTCAGACAGACGCATTGCGCGCCTCATTGCTCGCGCTCCGGCAGGAACTGAGGGAACAGGAAAAGGCGCAGACGGGTCACACGCCTGCGATTTGCAGCGACGAATCCATCGACGAAATGCTTCGTCTGATGCCGAAAAAGCCCTCCGACTTTCAAAGCATCCCGCGCGTTGGCGAGGTGTTTGTCGAAAAGTACGCCGGGCGGTTTCTTGATGTTCTCGCGGCGGGAGAAAAAGCGCAGGAGATTGACAACGCAACCATGGCAACGCTCCGCGAACTGTCGAAGAAGCTTATCAGCATCACGCGCAACAACCGGATGCTGTTTTTGCCGCGCCTGTCGTCGAAATACGCCGTGGATATTTACGACCCGTCGGGGCGCTATAACCCGCTCGACATCCTGTTCAACGCCTCCGCTCCGCTGACGATTGCGGACGTGACCGATCAGGATCTGCCGCGCACCGATCCCGCGCGCGAACGCTATCGCAACCTCGTTATGCTGAACCGCGAAACCGTCCGCGATCAGCGCGACAGAGGACAGAACGACCTGTACGTCGGGTATCCGTTCGTTCAGGGATGTCTGGTGGGCGGCGACTTCGGCATCCGCGCGCCGCTCTGCCTCTTCCCCGTCACGCTGGACATCTCCACCGCCAACATCACGGTCAGCGCCGACCCCACGCGCGACATTCTTTACAACTCCACGCTGATTCTGGCGCATGACAAATTCAACAATCTTGACACCGCCCTCCCCGACTGTTCGCTCGAGGACGCAGAGCCGGAAACCTTCATCGATACCCTTCTGAATTTCTATGCGGAAAACGACATCCGCATTGAAAAAGGAACGCCCGAAAAACTCAAAAAATTTACGGAATATGTCGGCGAAAGCTTCCCGCACTACACCAAGGGAACGCTGAAAATCGTTCCGAACATTGTAATCGGTCGCTTCCCCGCCTATTCCAATTCCATTCAGCGCGACTTTGACGAGATTCTCGACAAGGGCTTGGTCAACAGCCTTGTCACCGACCTGATTTCGGATTACGGCGGAACGGATTTCTACTCGGACGAAACAACCGTGGAGGAACTGAACACGACCGAAAAACCGGTTTCGGTCAGCGAATCGTCCTTGGTCTATATCAACCCGCTGAACAGCGCGCAGGAAGCGGTTCTCTACTCCGCCGAGCATCAGGACGAATTGGTGGTTGAAGGACCTCCCGGCACGGGTAAATCCCAGACCATCACCAGTCTGATCACGCAGTTCATCAACGACGGGCGCACGGTGCTGATGGTCTCCGAGAAAAAGACCGCTCTGGATGTGGTTTACTCGCGTCTGGGCAACCTCTCGCGCTATGCGATCATGCTGGACGACGCAACCAACAAGAACCTGTTCTACGGGCAGTTGGAGCGCCTGCTCTACAGCACCGATCCGAGCGTTCCGATCTCCGCGCCCGACCTGACCGCAATCTCCCGCGAAGTGGACGATAATGTGGCGGTTCTGGAGACCATCGCGGACAAGCTTTACCGCCCCGGCGCGTTCGGCGTAGAGCCGTACAAACTCTATCTGGAGAGCCGCCGCATCAACCTCGGCAATCACGACCAGATCAAGACCTACCGCACCATCCGCAATCTGATGACCGAGGAACTTCTGAGTCTGAAATACGACGAGGTTGCCGAAATCCACAAGAAGTTTGCCAACGGACAGCTGACGGGCAGTCTCGACCACTATCAGCTGACCATCGAGCGCTACCCGTGGTTTCTCAAAATGCGGGACGACCTTTCCAACTACGATCTGATTCTGTTCTCGGATTCGATCGATGAAATGATTCTCAAGGTGGACGAATGGCGGAATCTTCCCTTCCTCAAGCGGCAGGCGTCCCGCTCCCGTCTCTCCAAGGACATTGCGCAGGCGACGAAAGACTACTTTATCAAGGGCGGTTCTTACGTTCTGCGCCTGATGATGGAACAGCCCGAAGCGGTAAAGCAGAGCCTGAAAGAGTTCACCGAAGGCTACGCCAACCTCAAGCCGATTGTGCAGTCGCTGACCGAGCACGAAAACACCTATCTTGCGGCGCTGAAGAAGATTCACAAGATCTGCGGCGGAACAGTGACCGAGTGGAACGACGAATTGTACAACACGATTCTGTTCGAGCAGATTCAGCGCTTTGAAACCGAAAACCGCACGCTGATGTCGCAGGTTGCGTCCTTTGAAAAGATCGTTGCGGCGATGGAAAAAGCCATTGACGAAAAGATGCAGCTGACGCGTCAGCGCATCTCGGGCGTGCTTGCAAACGACCTGAAGTATATCACCACCTCCAAGCGCAAGGGCGAGATCAACCGCGCCATTGAGAGCCGCCGTCGTCCGAGCGTGGCGAAGTTCGTACAGAAGTTTGATTTCGAACTGTTCAAGGGCATCAAGGTCTGGCTGATGACCCCCGAAACGGTTTCCGAGGTGCTTCCGCAACAGAACGGGCTGTTTGATCTGCTGATCTTCGACGAGGCTTCTCAGCTGTACGTGGAGAAGAGCATTCCGTCGATTGTCCGTGCGAAAAAGGTTGTCATTGCGGGCGACCACAAGCAGCTGCGCCCGTCCAGTCTCGGCGAGGGCAGAATCGAATTGAACGAGGATCTTCTGGACGAGGACGCGGAGCTTTCGGCGGCTCTGGAAGAGGAAAGCCTTCTGGATCTTGCCCGTTTCCGCTATCCCGACATTCTTCTGAACACGCACTACCGTTCGCGTTACGAGGAGTTGATCGACTTCTCCAACTATGCGTTCTACAAGGGTCGGCTGTTCATTGCGCCCAACACCGACATGCCAGAAAAGCCGCCGATTGAGGTTCATTTGGTACAGGGAGCGACATGGACCGCCCGCGCCAACCGCAAGGAGGCGGAGCAGGTGGTCGCGCTGATCAAAGAGTTCTTTGCAACGCGGCAGAACAACGAAACGATCGGTATCATTTCGTTCAATGCGTCCCAGCGCGACATGATTTACGATGTGATTGACGAGGAATCGCTCCGCGATCCCGCTTTCGGCGCGGCGATCCGCTCGGAAATGAGCCGCAAGGACAACGGCGAGGACACAGGCTTGTTCATCAAGAACATTGAGAGCGTACAGGGCGACGAACGCGATGTGATTATGTTCTCCATCGGCTATGCGAAGAACTCTGCGGGCAGGCTGATGCACAACTTCGGTTGGCTGAACCAGAAGGGCGGCGAAAACCGTCTGAACGTTGCGGTGAGCCGTGCGCGCAAGAAGATTCACATTGTCACGTCCTTCCGCCCGAACGAGCTGTCTTTGGACGACGCGAAGAACGAAGGACCTGTGATTCTGAAGCGCTATCTGGAGTACGCGTTCGCGGTGAGCGACGGGGACACGGCGCAGATCGAGCGCATTCTGCACTCTTTCGGCGAGACCTACGGAATTATGCCCGCCCCCATCGAGACGGCGTTTGCGCAGAAGGTTGCCGACGCGCTCCGCGCGAAGGGCTACGAGATCGACACGCAGGTTGGCATTGGCGGCTACCGCATTGACATTGCGGTACGCCGTGAGGGCAAGTACGTTCTGGGCATTGAATGCGACGGAAAGCTTTACAGCATTTCCCGCTCCGCCAGAGAGCGCGACTACCACCGCAGGAAGTATCTGGAGTCCCGCGGTTGGCGCATCAAGCGCATCTGGAGCATGGACTGGTGGCGGGATGCCGAGCACGAGGTATACAATCTCTGCTCGCTGATCGACAGCTTGTCCTGAGTAAGACCTTGGGCTTTGCCCAAACCCACAAGGGGCTTCTTGAAAGAAGCCCCTTGACCTCAAGAACTTTAACTAAGGGGATTTTGAATCCTCTTTTTTTGTTGTACAGATTCTGAATGTAGCCATATTCCGTGCTACTATTTCCGGCTGCTCCCGCGCAAAATCCCGTCGAGCGGGATTTTGTCGGCTTACGCCTCGCTCCCGCTACCGGATAGAAATGGTTCAGGTTAGTTTGGGGACGGAGGGCGGGATGGAATGCGGGGCGCTCCCTGCGGATTGCGCCCCTGAAAAGATGAAATCCTCTTGGAAATAAAAATTTCCTGAAGATAAGGCTTGTAGGGAACGACCCATGTGTCGTTCCGTGACGGTTGAATGTTACTCTTATTGTCAAAAGCTTTTGCACTTTGCAGGGGCGCAATCCGAAGGGAGCGCCCCGCAAATCAACCCGCCTTCCGTCCATCAGCTAACTTCCCTACCACTTCTATCCGGTAGCGGGAGCGAGGCGTAAGCCGCCAAAATCCCGCTCGACGGGATTTTGCGCGGGAGCAGCCGGAATTCGTAGCACGGAATACGGCTACATCAGAGTCTGCACAATAAAAAATAGGGGTAATAACCCCTTTGAGTTGAAGGTCTTGAAGGTTCTTAGGGGACTTCTCCTTAAGAAGTCCCCTAAGCA
>CAVGEJ010000030.1:0-20740 GCA_963628215.1 Eubacterium sp. CAG:180 | reverse complement strand
GTAAGGAAGGCTTCCCCTTGGGGGGAAGCTGTCGCGTTAGCGACTGATGAGGGGGGATAAATCTGCACCCAAAGGAAGGTATCTTTTCCCCCGAACCGGAACGACACATGGGTCGTTCCCTACAATCTTTCATTTCTAACAGGTTACGCACTCTACAGGGGCGCAATCCGAAGGGAGCGCCCCGCAGTCGTTCCGTGCGCCCCGCCCACCAATCGAGCGCGATAGCCGCACTCTGCAAAAAATCCCTACCTCCCCAAACACAAAAAACTTCCCCCATGTCCCCGCCACTCACAAAAAGCGAAACAAATTTTCGCTTTCTAAGTGGCGGGGACATGGGGGAAGTTCGGGGTGGGTCAGAGAGGTTTGGAGGGTAGTGACAGATTTTGCAACGCAAAATCTTGTCAATAGCGGCTTTGCCGCGTTGGATTCCCCTCCGAAAGGGGTCTCCCTGCGCCTCCAAGGTCTTCTTCCCTTCCTCCCCTACTTCACATATTCAAACTCGAAGTCGTAGATGGAGACGGTATGACCGTCGCGGCAACCCTTTTCCTCGAGCGCGTCGAAAACGCCGCTGCGGCGGAGAACGCGTTGGAAGAAGTTCAGGGACTCGTAGTCGTCAAAATTGATCTGCCCCATCAGATTCAGAAGCCACTCGCCCTCCACATAGAACGTGTCGTTCTCGCGGCGAATGGTCGTCTCCTTCCCGCCGCCGACATACGCGTCCTCGGGCGCGTACTCCCGCTCGTAAACCTTCATCGGGGGCAGCGTCTCCAACAGCTCCGCCGTCCGCCGCAGAAGCGCGTCAACACCCTCGCCCGTCGCGGCGGAAATGTAGAACAACTCCCATCCGTTCACCTCGGCGAAATGCTCAAACGCCGGAATGTCCACAACTTCGCGATCCAGAGCGTCCACCTTGTTCGCAACCAACAACTGGGGACGATCCGCAAGTTCGGGACTGTACTTGTCCAACTCCGCGTTGATCATCTCCACCTCGTCGATCGGATCGCGCCCTTCAAAGCAGGAGATATCCACCAAGTGCCAGAGCAGACGGCAACGGTCAATGTGCCGCAGGAACGCGTGCCCCAAGCCCGCTCCCTCGGCAGCACCCTCAATCAGCCCCGGGATGTCGGCGGCAACAAAACCGCGCTCTCCCGCGACCCGCACCACCCCAAGATTCGGGGACAGCGTGGTGAAATGGTAGTCCGCAATTTTCGGCTTCGCGGAGCTGATCCGCGCCAGAAGCGAGGACTTGCCCACGCTCGGGTAGCCGATAATGCCCACGTCCGCAAGCATTTTCAACTCCAGAATCACCTCGCGCTCCTCGCCCTTCGTCCCGTTCTTCGCAAACATCGGGACTTGCCGCGTGGAGGTTGCAAAGTGGCGGTTGCCCCATCCGCCGCGACCGCCGCGACAGGCAACGTAGTCCGCGCCGTCCTCTTCGGACATATCGTGAATGACCTTCCCGCTTTCCGCGTCGCGGATCACCGTCCCCGGGGGAACGAGAATCACGCGATCCTCGCCGTTCGCGCCGTGAAACTTCGCGCCCGAACCGTCGCCGCCGCGCTCCGCCTCGAATTTGTGCTTGTAGCGGAAGGCAAGCAGGGTGTTCGCGCCCGTGTCAACGCGGAAGATCACACTGCCGCCGCGCCCGCCGTCGCCGCCGTCAGGTCCGCCCGCCGCCACATACTTCTCGCGGCGGAAGGAGACCGCGCCGTTTCCGCCGTCGCCCGCCTTCAGGTAAATTTTTGTCTGGTCAATAAACATTTCAGACCTCCTCGCCCTTCATGCGGATAATCAGCTTGATCGGCGTTCCGACAAATCCGAACGTCTCGCGCAGGCAGTTCTCGATGAAGCGCTGATACGAAAAGTGGAACAGTTCCACATTGTTGCAGAAGATGACAAAGGTCGTCGGCGCAACCGAAACCTGCGTCATGTAGTAAATTTTCAGCCGTCTGCCCTTGTCCGATGGCGGCTGAACGCGGATCATCGCGTCGCTGAGAATGTCGTTGAGCATTCCCGTTGTCACGCGGCGGGTCGCCTGCGCAAACACCTCGTTGATCTTCTCGAACAGCTGTTCCACGCGCTGTCCCGTCTTTGCCGAGACAAAGAAGATCGGCGCGTAGGGCATATACGCCAGCGCGGTGCGGATCTTGTTCGTGAACTCGTTCACCGTTGCGTTGTCCTTCTCCACCGCGTCCCATTTGTTGACCAGAATGATTACGCCCTTGCCCGCCTCGTGCGCGATACCCGCAATCTTTTCGTCCTGCTCGGTGATGCCCGCCGTTGCGTCAATCAGGAGCAGGCAGACATCCGCGCGCTCCACCGCCGTGTGCGCCCGCAGAACGCTGAAATGTTCGATGCGATCCTCGATTTTCGACTGCCGCCGGATGCCCGCCGTGTCGATAAAGGTGTAAGACCCGTATTGGTTCTTCACCGCCGTATCCACCGCGTCGCGCGTAGTGCCCGCGATGTCCGAAACGATCAGGCGGTTCTCCCCCACCATGCGGTTGATGATGGAGGACTTCCCCGCGTTCGGCTTTCCGATGACCGCCACGCGGATGCTGTCGTCCGTCTCCTCCTCGTCCTGCCAGTCGCCGAGCGCGTCAAGGCAGGCGTCCAGAAGGTCGCCCGAGCCGCTCCCATGGAGACTCGACAGCTGAATCGGGTCGTGGTCGAAGCCCAACTCGTAGAATTCGTAGTATTCCATCGGCGCGCCGCCCACGCTGTCGCATTTGTTGGTTGCCAGCACAATCGGCTTGCCGCTCTTCTTGAGCATGACCGCAATGTCGCGGTCTGCGGCGGTCAGCCCTGCGCGCACGTCGCAGAGAAACACGATCACGTCCGCCGTGTCGATTGCGACCTGCGCCTGCAGTTTCATCTGCGAAAGGATCACGTCGTCGGTTTTCGGCTCGATTCCGCCCGTGTCGATCAGAACCAGTTTTCTGCCGCGCCACTCGGTTTCGCCGTAAATACGGTCGCGGGTCACGCCGGGCGTGTCCTCCACAATGGAGCGCCGCTCGCCGATGAGTTTATTGAACAACGTGCTTTTGCCGACATTCGGTCTGCCGACGATCGCGATAATGGGTTTTGACATACTGTCACCGTCCTTTCATGGTTGGGGGTGTGTCACAAATGGGAACGAATCAATAAAGGGATTCGGGTAGGCGAAAATTTATCCCCCCTCATCAGTCGCTTACGCGACAGCTTCCCCCCAAGGGGAAGCCTTTTTACGTAATTCCTTTTGCGCTTTATTTCAGGCAAGAAGAGAAACGAAATTTTGTGTTTCTGTTTGACATTAAAAATCCTGTTTGCCATGTTCGCACCGCGTATAACAGGCTTCCCCTCGGGGGAAGCTGGCGCGTAAGCGGCTGATGAGGGGGGATAAATCCGCTCCCACCGAGCATTCAAAAAGATTTCCGCTCAAAGCTTCCGTCATTCTTCCTGCGTGTGTGTGCCGAGGATGGCATGAATCAACTCGGGTGCGTCGCCGCCCGAGGGCTTTGCGGGAACGCCGAGTTGCTCGGAGAGCCACGCGGGGGTGGTATCGTCGAGGAACAGGTCTCCGTCGGCGCGGAGCATAACGCGCGGGAAGAGCAATTCGTCCCCGAGGTCGCGCCCCGTCAGCTGCTCGGCAACGTCCTTGCCCGTGAGCAGTCCCGCAACGGTCACCGACTCCCCGAAAAAGTGATTGATAATTTTATACACAGTCACATGAAGTCCGTCGACCCGTTCGCACAAGCGGTCGGCAATCGACTTGATCTCGTCATACGCGGCAACGCCCGTAACCACAGAAACCCGCCTCGGCGGCTTGAAATCCCCGGTATATTCGTCCAGATATTTCAACTCGGTGCGGAATTCGGTTTCAAGGGACGTTATCATCCCCACGCCGTTCTGAATCTGGGAGTACTCCTCGTAGTAGTCGTCCTCGGGCAGGGGCAGACCCGCTTTGAGATAAAGTTCATCCGCGCAATAGAACAGTCTTGTGCCGTATTTCTCCTTACACTCTGCACCGAACGCGTCGACCTGCGCGATGACCTGTGCCGCTTCCTGCCGATTGAACATTTCGAGCGGGTAGAGTTTTTCGCGGAATTTGGTCAGCCCGACGGGGACAATGGCGCAGGAGCGGAGGGCGGGATAAAGTTTCACGAGGTCGTGCATGGTACGGTCCAGTTCTTTCCCATCGTTGAGGTTCTTGCAAAGGACGATCTGGGTACAAAGCGCGATGCCGCCCTCGGCAAGTTTCGGGAGATACTTCAGAACCTCCCCCGCGCGTTTATTTTTCATCATCTTCACGCGCAGTTCGGGGTTGGTGGTATGAACCGAGACGTTCACGGGCGAGATATGCATGGTGAGAAGGCGGTCGATATCCTCGTCGTGCAGGTTTGTCAGGGTGACGTAGTTCCCATGGAGGAAGGAGAGACGGTCGTCGTCGTCCTTGAAATAGAGGGTTTCCCGCATGCCCTTTGGCATCTGGTCGATGAAGCAAAAAACACACTTATTTGCGCAGGTATGCTTCTTATCCATGAGTGGTGTGGCAAACTCCATGCCCACGTCGTCATGCTCGCCTTTATTGATTTTGACGGCGTACTCTTTCCCGTCTCTCGTAAGGATCAGACGGACGCTCGTATCGGTCATATAAAAGCGGTAATCGAGGACGTCTCTTATGCCATGTCCGTTAACGCTGACAAGGATATCCCCTGCCGCGATCCCTGCCGCTGCCGCCGCGCTATGTTTCTCGACCGATTCGACTGTTACCATGCGGATGCTCCTCCTTTCTATGGGGATTAAGACCTCGGGGCGTTGCCCCGAACCCTACTTAGGGGACTTCTTAAGGAGAAGTCCCCTAAGAACCTTCAAGACCTTCAACTAATGGGATTTTTGATTCTTTTTATACATTGTGCGAATTCTGATGTAGCCGTATTCCGTGCTACGAATTCCGGCTGCTCCGAGCCAAATCCCGTCGAGCGGGATTTGGACAGCTGTCGCTTCTCTCCGCTACCGGATAGAAATGGTAGGAAGTTAGTTAAGGAACGGAAAGCGGGTTGGAATGCGGGGCGCTCCCTTCGGATTGCGCCCCTGCAGGGTGCGGAATCCGTAAAGAATGTAACATTGTAGGGAACGACCCGTGTGTCGTTCCGCTTCGGGGGAAAGATACATCCTATAGGGAGTGCGGATTTATCCCCCTCATCAGTCGCTTGCGCGACAGCTTCCCCCCAAGGGGAAGCCTTTTTGCAAGAATCCTTTCGCGCTACACAACAAGGCGATGAGCGGGAACAATATTGCCCGCCCTCATCCGTCGCCTACGGCGACGGATGAGGGCGAATCGCAAAGGCAAACCACAACACAAAATGATATTTACCATGTTCGCACAGTGTAAGGAAGGCTTCCCCTTGGGGTGGAAGCTGTCGCGTTAGCGACTGATGAGGGGGGATAAATCTGCACTTACACAAAGCATACACTCCCTACGCGCCCCGCTCGCGAATCAAGCGCGAAGCCGCACACTCTGCAAAGTCCTCGCACCTCCCGCCAAATCCCAAAACTTCCCTGCACGGCAACCGCCGCCCAAAGAACGCGGAAAATTTCCACACACCAATCCGGCGGTTGCCGTGCAGGGAAGTTCGGGGAGGTTAAGGGAGGCTTGGAGGGAGAAGGGACCCCCTCCGAAAGGGGGTCCCTTCTCCCTCCAAGGTCTTAAATAAAATCTTCAATCGAGGTTTCGTCGTCAACCTCAATCGTTCTGACGGGAGCGGACGGCTGTGTGCCGCGGTCAACCGACAGATTCATTTCCTCTTTGATCTGCTGCTCGGTCTCGGCGGCGCTCTCGTCGTCGATCAGATCGGTTTTAGCCAACGCGCGTCTTGCCTGCTGAGTCGGCTCTGCAACCAATACCGCGCCGAGAATCAACCCTGCCGCGCCCGCAATCAGCTCGGCGGCGTGGGATGTCTTCGCGCGCTTCTTGCGAACGGAGTAATCCACCACGGTCACAAGAGAGCTGAACAGCACGGCGGCGCCGACCATCGTGAAGAGACTGCTTTTGTTGTGTTCCATTTTGTTATCCTCCATGTATTTTTTCCGTCTTTATTTTGCGGCGGTCATCTTAAGGTAGGCGTTGATAAACCCGTCCAGATCGCCGTCCATAACCGCCTGAATGTTGCCCGTCTCGTAACCCGTCCGCGTGTCTTTAACCAACGTGTAGGGCATGAATACATACGAGCGGATCTGCGAACCCCATTCGATGTTCGCCTTGTTGCCCTGAATGTCCTCAATCGTGTCCAGACGTTCCTGCAGCTTGATTTCCATCAGCTTGGCTTTGAGCATATGGAGCGCGGTCTCCTTGTTCTGAAGCTGACTCCGCTCGGTCTGGCAACCGACCACAATACCCGTCGGCTTGTGCACAATGCGGATTGCCGAGTCGGTCTTGTTGATGTGCTGTCCGCCCGCGCCGCTCGAACGGTGCGCGGTAACCTCGATATCCTCGTCGCGGATGACCACCTTGTCGACATCCTCAAATTCCGGCATGACCTCGATTGAAGCAAAGGAAGTCTGCCGCCGCCCGTTTGCGTCGAACGGAGAGACCCGCACAAGACGGTGTACGCCGTTTTCGCTCTTGAGATACCCGTAGGCGTTCACGCCGACCACCATAATCGTCGCGCTCTTGATGCCCGCACCGTCGCCGTCCAGCCAGTCGGTCAGCTTGACCTGAAAGCCGTTCTTCTCCGCCCACCGCGTAATCATGCGGTAGAGCATCTGCGCCCAGTCCTGCGCCTCCGTTCCGCCCGCGCCCGGGTGGAAGGACACAATGGCGTTGCTCTTGTCGTATTCGCCCGAGAGCAACACTTCAATCCGCTTGTGTTCCTCTTCGGCTTTGATTGCCTCCAGTTCGCTCTGAACCTCTTCAACCGACCCTTCGTCGTTCTCTTCAATCGCCATTTCCGCCAGAGCGATCGCGTCCTCCAGTCGGTGGCACAGCTGCTCGTAGCCCTGCACCTTGTCCTGCGACTGCTTGATGGTCTGGAGCACCTTGGAAGAGTTTTCCGTATTGTTCCAGAACGCGGGGTCAGCCGTCTGCGCCTCAAGATCCCGCAGATTCGCCTTTGTTTCCTCGATACGGAGCGCCAACCCCAACTCTTTCACGTCGTTCCGCATGCCGATCAGTTCATATTTCGCATTCTCTAATGCAACGATCAAGTTTCCCTCCCACGCCCACAGCGTTTGTCCGTAGCGTTTTTCCCGATAGTCATTCTTATCCACTCTTTATTATACCATGCAAATGCCGTTCTTGCAAGGGGTTCGGACAATTTTTTTCGAAAAAAGCAAAAAAACGGTTGATTTTACCGCGCCGCCGTGCTATAATAAAAGCAGTTTTTTGAGGCGAGGTAAGGGAATGAATACAGATAAATTGGATCGGTTTCTGGATGAAATGCCCCTGCGCGGGCTTCCGGGGTGCGACCTTTCGGTCACGCGGAACGGGCGCGAGGTCTACCGCCGCACGGTCGGCTATTCGGACGCGGAAATGAAGCGCCCCGTGGATCACGACACCCTGTGGTGGATTTTCTCGGCGTCCAAGGTCATCACATGCACTGCGGCAATGCGGTTGGTTGAGGAAGGTCGGCTGAAGCTGACCGACAAGGTTTCGGACTACCTCCCCGCTTTCGGTTCGCTGACCGTGCGGCAGAAGGACGGAACAATCGTCCCCGCCACCGAGCCAATGCGCATTGTCCACCTGTTCACCATGACGGGCGGCATGGATTACGACCTGAACGCGCCCGAGATTACGAACGCGATCGCGGCGGGTCACACCGACACGGTGAGCCTCTGCTCCGCCATGGCAAGCAGACCGCTCTGGTTCGAGCCGGGAACGCACTACCGTTACAGTCTTTGCCACGATGTGCTCGCGGCAGTCGCAGAAGTCATCACGGAAATGAAATTTTCCGATTACCTGCGCGAACTGATGTTCGAGCCGCTCGGCATGACCGACACGGGCTTCCGCCCCACGGCAGAACAACTCCCCCGCTTTGCGCAGGCGTTTGAGTACAACAACGCGGACGGCTCTATCAAGCCGATTGCCATCGGAAACGGGCGCTACGCGCTCACGCCCGACTACGACAGCGGCGGAGCGGGACTGTACACCAAGGTGGACGACTACATCAAGGTTGTCACCGCGCTTGCCTGCGACGGCACGTCCCCCGACGGCTACACGCTCCTGCGCCCCGAGACCATCGCCGAGATGGAGGTCAACCGCCTCTGCCCTGCGGCGTGGAAGGATTACGTGATAGGAAGACTCTTCGGCTACGGCTGGGGACTTTGCGGACGCGTGCACGTCAATCCCGTGCGTTCGCTCTCGCGCTCCTCGGTCGGCGAGTTCGGCTGGGACGGCGCGCATGCGGCGTTCACCATGGTCGACCGCAAGACCCGCACAGCGCTCTATTTCGGCACACAGGTTGCCAACTGCACCATCGCCCCCACCGTCCTGCACCCCGTCCTGCGAAACCTCGTGTTTGAAATGCTTGACGAAAAATGAAACCCTAAAGGCAGGTTTTCATAACCCCATAGCCAGACACAGCCACCCGACTTTCAAAGTCGGGTGGCTGTGTCTTTGCGAATCACCATAATAGCTTAGACTGTTTATTTTGAAAAGCCTATATAGGAGCCAAATCCAAGCATATAGATTGCCATTGCGATAGCAAGATCTTTCTTTTTAAAGCCGCTCTTGTCCGCCGCAGCGGAAAGTTGTTTGAACACGGTGTCATGCGGAACGAGTTGCTCCCCTGCCTCATCCACCA
Organism: Eubacterium sp. CAG:180; assembly: GCA_963628215.1. Classification (GTDB taxonomy): domain Bacteria; phylum Bacillota; class Clostridia; order Oscillospirales; family CAG-272; genus UMGS1865. Next base: position 11,960 of record CAVGEJ010000030.1, on the reverse strand, counting down.
CCGCTTGTATTACGTCAGGCAATGCCATGCATATCTGATAAAATGCGTCCGCCTGCCCGGTGACGATGGAATAGAACTGATCTATGCTGACTCTGCGAATCAGTTTATGGCTGACCCTACTTCCGTCAACCGATGGTTCCCACTTGATGTTTTGAGATGTTTTTGCAATGGCCTCCACCAAAAAGCACGCGCAATCGTCATCTTTCAGGAGTTGGTTTTGCATCTTGATAAAAGTTTTTCCTGCAGATGCCGAATTCATGGTGTTGTGTTTGTTTTTCATTTCTACATACACAGTGTGGACAACCGTACCATCGGGCAGAGAAATGCCGTTCGGATTCCGGAAAATAATATCCCAACCGCCTTCCGCTCCGTTTTCGGGCACATGGCAATTTGCAATGTAGCCAAATATGCGCTGATGAAAATAGCCGATATCGTTATTGTTCGCCTTATCTCTCTGTCTGAAAATCTCATTGCCAATCGTTTCTTCCCATGAAGTGCGATATACGGTCTTGTCGAAAATCAATTTGATCGGGTCAACAATATTTTTATTAAACCGATCAAGATCGAAAGACTCGAGTTTGTCACCGTATTTTTCGATCGTTGCCCGCACGTGCGCAGTAAAATCGCTTTCGGTAATAAAAGACAAATTCCACATCATAAAGCCTCCAGTGTTCGTTTGATTTCGAGTCCGATTTCTTTTGCCAGATTTACGGGAACCGCATTGCCGACCTGTTTATACTGCTCGGATAATTTTCCACAGAAAATCCACTCATCCGGAAAAGACTGCAGACGGGCATTTTCTCTGACCGAAAAAGGTCTTACTTCCAATGGATGGCATCTGTCCGTCTGCTTCATTCCGGGATTTGTCAAAACGGTCAGCGATGGCTCATCAAGACCGATTCTGCGCAAAATTCCGGTTCTTCCTCCTCCCATATTCCAACAGGACTTCATATACGATTCGGCAATCGCCGGATCAATATCTTTCCAATATCCCCCGGGAGGAACCAAGGCAAATACCGCCTCCTTATTTTTCGAGTAACGGGCGCAATGCAACGCGTCCGGATTCTCATCGAGCAGGATATCCCTGACAACCGGTTTGTAGTCATATTCCTGCGGAAAGGTAAAATTGCACTTGTCGACAAGATCGTTTCTGACGCCGATCGTAATCAGACGTTCGCGCTTTTGCGGAACGCCGTAATTCCATGCGTTCAATACTTTATGAACCGTTGTATACCCCTCGTCCTCAAAGATATTGAGGATGGTTTGATAAGTGCGTCCGTTGTCATGTGTCAGCAATCCGCGCACATTTTCAAACAGGAACATTTTCGGTTGCAACTTATGAAGAAAGGTTGCATAATGATAAAACATTGTCCCGCGAACATCCTGAAGTCCAAGTCTTTTTCCGGCATAACTGAACGATTGGCAGGGAGCCCCTCCGGAAAGAAGATCCAACTCGTATTTTTTGATTCCAAACTCTTCTTCAAGGTCTCTTTTCGCCACTTGGGCAATATCCTCGCACAGCACATTCCATTGCGGACGATTGGTTATCAAGGTATTTGCGGCGTCCCGGTTGAATTCTATCAATCCTATATGCTCAAAACCGGCTTGCTCGAGACCAAGCGCCAATCCGCCTGCCCCGGCAAACAGTTCAATTGAAATCATTTCTTTACTCCTTGCTCCTTTTCGGCTGTACCACAGTTGTTTCGGAAGCAATCGCATGCGGTACAGTGGAGGTCTCAGTCCTCCACCCGTTCGCCGAGGATGTTGCGGTACTTCTGATAGAACGCCTCAAAATAGCCGCCGTCCAACGCCTCGCGGATTTTCGCGGTCAGTTCGTTATAGAAATACAGGTTGTGAACCACCGCCAGATGCATGCCGACCGACTCCTTCGCCTTGAGCAGGTGGCGGATATACGAGCGGCTGTAGTTACGGCAGGCGGGACAGCCGCACCCCTCGTCCACGGGGCGACCGTCGCGCGCGTATTTCTCGTTGAACAGGTTGATCTTTCCGTGCCATGTGAAGAGGTTGCCGTGCCGCGCGTTCCGCCCGGGCATTACGCAGTCGAAAAAGTCCACGCCGAGGTGAACCGCCTCGAGAATATTGCACGGTGTGCCGACCCCCATCAGGTAGCGCGGCTTATCGGCGGGCATATACGGCTCTACCGCGTCGATGATACGGTACATCTCTTCGGTTTCCTCGCCGACCGCCAGACCGCCGATGGCGTAGCCGTTGCAGTCCAGTTCCGCGATCTGCTGCATATGGCGGATACGCAGATCCTCGTAAGTTCCACCCTGATTGATGCCGAACAGCATCTGGTGGCGGTTGATGGTGGAGTCCATGGAATTCAGTCTTGCCATTTCTTCCTTACAGCGCACCAACCAACGGTAGGTACGCGCGACGCTATCCTCGACGTATTTATACGGGGACGGGTTTTCGATGCACTCGTCAAACGCCATGGCGATGGTGGACGCGAGGTGCGACTGGATCTGCATACTTTCTTCAGGTCCCATGAAGATGCGCTTGCCGTCGATATGGGACTGGAAGTAGACCCCCTCCTCCTTGATTTTCCGCAGTCTTGCGAGGGAAAAGACCTGAAATCCGCCGCTATCGGTGAGGATGGGGCGATCCCAGTTCATAAATTTATGGAGTCCTCCCATGTCGTAGATGAGATCGTCGCCCGGTCTGACGTGGAGGTGGTAGGTATTGGACAGTTCGACCTGACAGCCGATCTCCCGCAGTTCCATGGTATCCACGCCGCCCTTGATAGCTGCGCACGTTCCGACGTTCATAAACACGGGCGTTTGGATATCTCCGTGGACGGTATGCAGCACCCCTCTTCTCGCTCTCCCGTCCTTCTTCAGCAGTTCGTATTCTTTTTGCATGGTTTTCCTTTCTATTAAGGCGTTAAGACCTTGGGACGCCGTCCCAAGCCCTGCTTAGGGGACTTCTTCAGGAGAAGTCCCCTAAGAACCTTCAAGACCTTCAACTCAATTGGGTTTAGGTCTCTATTTTACGTTGTACAGATTTTGAGTGTAGCCATATTCCGTGCTACTATTTCCGGCTGCTCCCGCGCAAAATCCCGTCGAGCGGGATTTTGTCGGCGGCAACTTGTTGCCTCGCCTCAGCTCCCTCTACCGGATAGAAATGGTTCAGGTTAGTTGGTGAACGGATTGAAATGCGGGACGCTCCCTTCGGATTGCGCCCCTGAAAGGTACATAACCCGCCAAAAATGTAACATTGTAGGGAACGACCCATGTGTCGTTCCGCATTGGTTGAAAGTTACATTGTACCGAATAGTTTACAACCCGCAATACGCCGTTTCCGCCGTATCACACACCCAACAAACGCCAGAGGCACTATGTTCGCACTCTCCCAATAAATGCGTTGAAAGTTTTGAAGGAGGTTTGGAGGGAACTTTTTCAAAAGTTCCCTCCATCGCATCCCCCGCGCCCCCGCATCCCCCCCCTACGGGTAGGCGAGGCGGAAGAGGGAGGCGAGACGGTCGGCGCGGTTGGAGAGGTAGAGATAGGCGAATAATACCTCCATGCCCGTCGCGCGGCGGTATTCGGCGGGGGTCGCGCGCTTCGGAATGTTCAGATGCCCCGAATTGCGACCGCGCTTGAACCAACGTTCTTCCTCCTCGGTCAGGTGCGGCAGAATCCGCTCCATCGCCGCAGACTGCGCACCCGCGCTGACGTAAGCAAGAGCGGCGCGGTTCAGGTCGCCCGCCGTTGAAAGCCCGCGCCGCAGAACCAACTCCCGCCGCACGGTCAACTCCAGAACGCTGTCCCCGAGATACGCCAGAGCGGGAATGCTCAACTCATTCAGCGGCAGATCCCGCTGTTCCGCCGTTTCCGCCTGTTCCGTCGGATTGGTTTGCTCCGTTGACTCCATCGGTCGTTTCCTCCGATTTTTTCGACTTGCTCTTCTTTTCTTCCTTCGCCCGCTTGGCTTCCTCGCGCTTCTCTTTTTCCTCGCGCTCCTTTTCCTCGGCGGTGTCGGGATAGTGATCCTCCAGAAGCGCCTGCACAATGTTTTTGAGATAGGAGGAAATGGAGGTCAGCGCCAGAAGGATGACGGCAAAATCCTCCTCCTTCTCAATGTCAAGCCCCGCGCTCCGCAGGAAAATCTTGATAAAGCGGCAGGCGTTCTTCCGCTCGTATTGCTTGATTTCCAGATAGCGGCGGTAGATGTCGGTCAGCATCTCGCCGTCAAAGCCCTCCACGCGGTAGAGGTTTTGCAGAATCCGCTTGATCTCCCCGATGGAAAGCGTGTTCTTCATGGCGTAAACCAGAAGCATCTGCAAAAAGTGCTCCTTGGTGTACTTCTTTCCCTTGATCGGCGAAATCAGACCGTCTTTGGAGTAGTTGTTCACCATTGTTTTCGTCAGCGCGCGGTCGTAGAAGCGCGGCGATCCCTCGCGCAACTTGTCCGAGGCAAGACAGGTGATCTGGTCAAGATACAGATCGATCGCGGGAATTTCTTCCGGCAACAGATCCGCGTCGTTCACCGCGTCCCGAATCAGTTCGTTCAGCGTATTTTCGTCCATGGTTTCTTCCTTTCCGCAGGCAGCGCCGCTTCATGCGGCGGCGCGCCGCCCGAATCTCATTTTCAAAGCCCGTTCCGAATAAAACGCCCGCACATCCGCGGAGCCGCAAAACACATCCGGCTGTCTCCTGTCCGCTTTATGCGGTATTCCATACTATTATACAGGATTTCAATGCAAAAATCAAGTGGAAAGCCGCGATTTTCCGCAAAAAACAGCAAAACAGGCGTTTTCCCGGTCTCAAAACGCCTGTTTTGCTTGATATTTTAGAATAAGTATTGTTTTTATTTTAGAATTCCTTCCATTTCGGAAAGCCGCTCGGCGGCGGAAGTTGCCGTCATGTTGTTGAGGAAGAGCACCGTCGACGCGCCTTTTTCCGCAACGAAGGCGGGCAGAGACACGCCCATTCTGGCGCGGAAGGTCCGATAATCCACCACGTAAACCGTGCGGTAGGTATCAACCAAAAACGGGACAAACGCGTTTCCGAAGGATTCCTTGACCACCACAATCGCCTCGTCCCGCTCCGCGTCGGGGTTTTCAATCACCGAAAGCGGGTTGTCGCCCGCAATGAAGCAGTTGTACTTCGAGCCTGCCGCCGCATAGTAGCTGTCGGTTGAGAGCCGAATGATAGGATACTGCGTTGTCGCGTCCCCCTTTACGGGATAAACCGTCATCTCGTTGGTTCCGTTCGGAATCCACGCTTCCACCGTGTCGGGCTTATCGCCGAGCGCGGAGGGTCTGCCCGCCTCGCTGTAGAGCGTTCCGAGGAAGCCTTCGAATTCCATGTGTTTCCACGAACTCAACTCTTTCGGCGTCAGTCCTGCACTTGCGCAGAAGGCACGGTAGGCATAGTAAGCCCCGCGAGCCGTCCAGTGGTGGTCGGTGCGGAAATAGAGATACTCGTCTTTGTGATTCAACAGCTCGGGCAGAATCGAAATTTTGCCGACCGATTCGTTCATCATCGCGTACATCTTATTGATTGACTCGCCCGCGTCCGACATATCGAACTGCGCCTGTTCGCGCTCGGTCAGGTTGACCGAATAGGAAAGCGGCACAATCAGATCGTAAACCTTCGCGTTCGGCATGGCTTCCGCTGCGCTGTTCAGGATTGCCGCATACCGCGCCGCCGCGCTCTCGCTGTAGCGGTAGGATTCAAAGGCTTGGTTGCCCTTGATGTACATCGTTCCCAGTTTTTCCACAGGCGTGCCGTCGTCATGTCCCGGCGTTGTATTGTTTCCCGTGTTTCCGCCGTTCGTGTTCGGCTTCACCACCCGAACCGTGCGGATACCGTAAAGATTTTCCAGCGCCTGCTGAGCGGAAATCAGTCCGTCCCGCCCGGGGAAAGTGTCTGCATACCACGTGGTGATTGCGGAAAAGTAAGTTCCGTCCCAGAAATCCGCCCATGTAAACGCGGGAAATTCGGTTAGCTTCCGCTTTTCCGCCTGCGATTCGCTCGGGCGGAGAAAAAAGAGCAGTCCCACAAACCCGATGACCAACAGCGCCCCCGCAAAACCCAGAATTTTGGCAACGTTGGTCTTTTCCCGTGCGGAAAGGGTCATGCGAGGCTCTTTGACGGGCGGTTCTTTTCCAAGCGGTTTTTCCGAAACCGTTTTTTGCTCCGTCGGCGTCTGTTTCGTCGGTACGTCATATTGTTTTTGTTCCGTATTCATGACAGCCTCCGATCAGAATTTCAGAATTGAAAATACAGGAAGGGATTATAGGTGTTCCCAACCAGCGAAAGGAAGGAGAGCACCAACAGCGCAACCGGCGCGGCAACTGCCACCGCGTCCGAGAATCCTCTCCACGCGGGGGTCGTTTTTGCCGCCTCGCGCACCCGTCTGACCATGGCGGGCAACAGCGGCGTGCAGGCGGCAACCGCCACCGCAAGGAAGAACAGGTTGTTCAGAAGCGTCAGGCGGGCGGTCAGATCCCAGAACCCGTTGCGGCAGAACAGATCCGCAATTGCCGAACCGAAGCGCGACAGATCCTCAAAATAGAAGAGCATCCAACCGAACCAGACTCCCGCAAGAAGCCCGCAGTGCCGCAGAATCCGCTTCCACAGCGGCAATTCCGCATAGGGGGTGCGCAGGAACAGTTTTTCACCCGTAAGCAGGACAAACCAGTAAAGCCCCCAGAGAACGTAGTTCCACGAAGCACCGTGCCACAGCCCCGTGAGAAACCAGACCGCCAGCATATTCAATATCTGCCGTTTCCGCCCGTGGCGGTTTCCGCCGAGCGGGATGTAAACATAGTCGCGGAAGAACGTGGAAAGCGAGATGTGCCAGCGCCGCCAGAAATCGGTTGCCGAATCGGCGCAATAGGGGTAGTTGAAGTTCTCGCAATAGTGCAATCCGCACATCAGCCCCATGCCGATTGCCATATCGGAATAGGCGGAGAAATCCAGATAGATCTGGAGCATATAGAACACCGTGCCGAGGAATACCGTACCGCTCGAAGCGCTCGCCAAGGCATCGGCGGAGAGCGCCGAATCCGCAAGCGAACCGCAATAGTTGGCAAGAATCGCCTTCTTCGCAAGCCCCAGAGAGAAGCGCGTGATACCCGCCGAAATATCCGCCAGACGGATTTTGCGATCCGTGAGTTCCGCCGCAACGTCGCTGTAGCGGACGATGGGTCCCGCCACGCATTGATGGAACAGTGCGGCATAAAGCAGGAGCGTCAGATAATTTCTCTGCGGCTCCACTTCGCGGCGGTAGACGTCCACCACATAGGAGAGCAACTGGAAGGTGTAGAAAGAAATGCCAACGGGAAGCAGGATATCGGGCAGAACGGCATTGAAGCGGAAGATTGATTGCAGAGTTGAGGCAAAGAAGTCGGAATACTTGAAAAAGCCGAAAACGGAAAGGCAGGTTGCAACCGTCATGAAGAGGACGGCGCGACGGTAAAACGGAATCCGCACGCTCCCCAAGGTTCGACCCGCCAGCCAGCAGATGAAGGTCATGGCAAGCAGAAGAATGAGAAGCGCGGGTCCGCTCCAGGCATAAAAAATCAGAGAAAAGACGAGAAGCACGGCGTTCTGCCCCCGCAGGGTTTTGCGGGTATAGACCAACGCCATGCAAAGAATGAAGAAAAAGAAAAGAAAGAAAAGAGCCGAAAATACCATGCTATGCAACCGTCCGTATTCACTGGATTTCCTGTACCTCCTATTGTAACATATTTGCCGCACTTTTGCAAGAGGAAAAGTAAAAAAGTGCCGGAGTTTTTGGAGGCGGGTCATTTTCCCGAAAAGCTGTTGACTTTCACCCCGAAATCTGATATAATGGAAGCAACTGAAACGGAGGTACACACCGTGAACCGATTCCGCATCCTCACGGCACTTCTCTCCGCCTCGCTTCTCGCCTCGGGCGCGCTCATGTCCTGCCATGCAAAAACCGAAAAGCCCATGACCTCCGTCACCCTGCCGGGCGGGCTGGCCGAAATCGCCCCCGGCTGTTTCAGAATAGCCGCGCGCTGAAGGAGTTGCGCATTCCGCAAGGGGTTACGTCGATCTCGGGAGGCGCGGTTGTGTATCCCGAGACCTGAGAACCGCGCGAACGCAGCAAAAGTTTCATCTTCCCCCGCCCGCTCCCGTCCCATTCCAAAGGAGGCTTCATGCTCTGTCTCTATTATTATGAAGGCGAACTTCCGCCCACCGAATTTCTCCGCGCGCGCCTCGGTGACGCGGCGAAGGACGTGCGCCGCCCCGAAAGCCTTGTCTGGCGCTTGCTTCTGAAGCAGGCGCTTTATGATCTTGCCGTCACCGACGACCCGGTAGCCATGCTTGCCAGTCTCCGGGCAACCGCGGGCGGAAAACCCTACGCAGAGGGCGCGCAATTCGATTTCAGCCCCACGCACACGGCGGGGCTTGTCGCGCTTGCCATCGGGGACTGCGGTCCGATCGGTCTGGATGCGGAAGCGCCGCGCGGCAGGGATATTTCCCGCCTCGCCCGCGCCGCCGACCGTTGGTTCACGCCCGCCGAGAACCGCCGCGTTCAGACCGCGATCCGGAACCGCCCGCAGGAAGCCGAAGCGGTTTTTCTGCGCGTCTGGACGGCGAAGGAAGCGTTGGTCAAGCGGACGGGCGCGGGGCTTGCGGGAATGCGCCGCGCCGACACCCGCCATCATGCGGGGTGCACATTGCAGTCCTTCAATTACGCGAATTACATTCTGACCGTTGCAACCTCCGCGCCCGAAGTTCCCGAATTCCGCCGCATTTTTTTCTGACCACGGGCTGAATCCGACACTTTTTCCGCACCGTGTTGTTCCCTTCCCCGTTTTTTTGTGGTATTATATAATCACAAAAACATAAGGAGGCTGTGAACATGAACACAGACAAGATTTACGCAGAACAACTCGCCAACGAATACGCGCCGAAGGAAGCTTCCAAAGTCATCGCGCTTCGGAAACTGGATCGCCGCGCCAAACTCCCCGCAACCGTTTTTACCTACACCTTCGGAATCGTCTTTGCTCTTGTATTCGGCGTTGGGATGTGCCTTGCGATGCAGGTCATCGGCTCGGGCTCGGCGGGAATGACGGTTCTCGGAATTCTCATCGGCGTGGTCGGGATGCTCGGCATGGGCGTCAACTACTCCATTTATCGGAAGTTGCTTGACAGCGGCAAGAAGAAGTACGCGTTTGAAATTCTTCAGCTTGCGCGCGAGATCAGCGGGAACTGAGCCGTGCCGCGGCATTCCGCGCCCTCTCCCCGCGCGGTCGGGCGGCGTTACCTGCGGGACGTGTTGTTCCGTTGGTACGTTGGCATCTGCGCGGGGCTGACTTTCAACCTTTGCTACGCGGTATTCCGCGCGGTCACGGGATTTTTTTACGGCTCGGTATGGCTGATCGCCTCGGCTGTCTATTTTCTCCTGCTTGCGCTGATCCGCGTTTCTCTGGCGGTTTCCTACCGCCGTCGGGCGGGCAAGCCTGCCGATTTTGAGCGCCGCCGCTATCTTCGCACCGCCCGTCTGCTGCTTGTACTCAATCTGCCGATGTCTGCGCTGATCCTGTTGACACTTGCGGGCAATTCGGAGGTTTCCTCCTATCCCGGGTACACGATCTACGCCTCGGCGACCTACACCTTCTGGCTCATCACGCACGCCATAATTCAGGCCGTCCGCTTCCGCCGCAAGGGAAGTCCGATTCTCTCCGCCTCGGCTGCGGTCAGTCTGGTTGCGGCGCTGATGTCGCTGTTCGGGTTGCAGAACGGGATGATTGTCACATTTTCGGCGCAGGCGGACGGCTTTCGCCAACAGATGAACACGCTGACGGGCATCGGCGTTTCGCTTGCAACGGTTGCCATTTCCGTTGCAATGCGGGTTCGCGCCGCCGCGCCCGGACGGGAGGAATCGCATGAATAAGTCGGAAAGCAAATATTTCAACACGGCGGTACGGATGGACGAGGCTTTGATGTCGCTTCTGGAGAAGAAGGACTTCGCCTACATTTCCGTAAAGGAAGTCTGCGCCGCGGCGGGTGTGAACCGCTCGACCTTTTATCTGCACTACGAGACGACGCGCGACCTGTTGGAGGAGAGTGTGAAGCTGATGCAGGAGCGGTTTCTCTCCTATTTTACCGCCGCGCCCGAGAACTTTATCGGCAAATTGGAAAGCTGCTCCGCCGAGGAGTTATACCTGATAACGCCGGAATATCTGACCCCGTATCTGACCTTTATCCGGGATCACCGCCGTCTTTACCGCGCGGCGCTCGAGCATCCTTCGGACTTCCGCACCGAGGAGGTTTACCGCGCGATGTTCCGCCACATTTTCGATCCGATTCTCTGCCGCTTTGCAGTTCCCTCCGAGGAACGCGCCTATCTGATGTCCTTCTATCTCGGCGGCATTCAGTCGGTCGTTGCGGACTGGCTCGCGTCCGACTGCGCCGCCCCGATCCCCTTCCTTGTAGGGGTACTGCAAAAGGCAATTCCGAGAGGGTGAGGAAGACCTTGGAGGCGCAGGGAGACCCCTTTCGGAGGCGGTCTCAACGCGGCAAAGCCGCTATTGACGGATTTTGCTTGCAAAATCCGTCACCTACCCTCCAAACCTCCCTGACCCACCCCGAACTTCCCCAAAGAGCACCCGCCCTTGCATTGCGGAAATTTGTTTCGCTTTGCTGGGGGCGGGTGCTCTTGGGGGAAGTTTTTGTCGTTTTGGGAGGTGCGGATTTGTTGCAAAGTGCGGCTTCGCGCCCGATTGGTGGGATTGGAATGCGCGGAACGACACACGGGTCGTTCCCTACAGCAACGCCGAAAAGACATCGTTGTAGGGAACGACCCGTGTGTCGTTCCGTTTCTTTTTTATTTTCGGATATTTCGGTGTCGGGCATGGGGCGGTGTTGCAGGTAAAACAGAATTATTTTGTTGCAACGTAAGCGTCGATCATTCCGAGCGCTTCGTTTATCGCCGCGATGAAGTTCGCTTTCAACTCCGATTCCCATTCGGGATAGCGTTCGGTATAGGTCTTATCGCCAATCTTTTGATTCCGCGTGATGGTACTTGCGTCAACGTCGGTTACAACTGTGGCGTCCTCAAGTGTCAGGCTTCCGTTTGCAAAGTATTTGCTCATATCAAAGGAAAGCCTATAAAGGGAGCGCTCACTTTGACCGTAGTAGCAGCCGTCCGGCCATGTGACCTTCCCCTTTTCGTCCTCGCTTGCGCCTTCAAAGACTTGGTAATATGTCGGATAGGCAGTCAACTGATTTTCCTTTGCGCTGTATTCGAGTGTATAGTTGATTGAATAGTAATAAGCGGCTCTGTTGCTCTCGGGTGCTTTCTGGAAGCTTTCCTTCATGAAAACCGTAAAGGATTCCTTGCTTGAGTTCTTAGAACAGTGCATTTCGCCGCTCAGCTTATAGCCGCTGTTTCCGATGGAATCGGGATTGAAATTGCCGACCTCTTTATCCGGCATCAACTCTCTCACGTCGTTATTATTCTCTACCTTCTTGATAAACTGCTGATACGCGTTTTTCTCGCCGCTGTCCCCGCAGGCGGTCAGAACCGCCATGGCAGAGAGGCACAGACACAGGATGAGTACAAGCGAACAGATTCTTTTCATAGCATAGCCTTTCTTGTTTGGTTTTAGATTTTACGGGTTTCGGAATTATCGATCCGCCCCACATAAAAAAGTGCGCGGCATGAAAGCCGCGCACCGAAAAACGCAGATTCCATGTCGCTAAACAAAACCTCAGTACCGTGCGGATATGCTTCCGCTCTCTCACCGGGCGGAATCAGCGTTTTTGCCAAATTCAGGAGGTGAGAGTATAGGGAAGAATACCCCCTTGGTTGGGGGCAGTTCGGTATCGGGTTTTGTTTAGCGGTTCTATTATATCACAAGTCGGAGGAATTTGCAAGTCCTTTTCCCGATTTTCACAATCGAGTAGGAGGCTACCCATTAGGTGAGCAGCCGACCTCTCACACCACCGTGC
>CAVGEJ010000029.1:0-21316 GCA_963628215.1 Eubacterium sp. CAG:180 | reverse complement strand
GACTTCTCCTTAAGAAGTCCCCTAAGCAGGGCTTGGGACAGAGTCCCAAGGTCTTCTTACCCCCAGTCGCGCAGTATCCTGTACGGCACACGGCGCGCGTCGAAGCGGTAGTGCGCAGTCACCGTCGCAACGGATAAGTAGTCCGCTTCCTCCGCCGCCTTCGCGCTGTGATGAATCACAAGCGGAATGCCGTCCGCGTTCGTGCGATCGGAAATCATGCCAATGTGCTTGTCGTCGCGGAAAATCACAATGTCCCCCGCCTGCCAGACCGTGGGATCTGTCTTGTCGATCGAAAGACTCTCCGCATACCGCGAAAAGAAAATGTGCAGATTCACCACCCTGCGGTAGTCAATGTTCCTGTCCCGCTTCGTGATGTTCGGATACGCCGACGGATTCGCCGCAATGTCCGCGTCCACCATGTCGCGGAGCGAGTACCCCGCCGCGCGGAACGCCTGCCAGATCACGTCCGTGCACGCCCCCGCCGTCATCGGCGGATAGCCCTTTACATACGACGCGTCGTAAACCGGGTTCGCCTCCACCGCCGCGCGCGCCCCCAGAACGAAATCCTCCGCGTCGGAAAGCCCGTTCCGATTGTGGTCATCGTTCGGCAAAAACAGCGGAACCAACATGACGGCAAGCATCAAAAGCGTTGCGCCAACCACAGCCAACGAGGTGAGATGTTTTCTGAAGCCCCGAATCCCTTTCATGCGTTCCTCCGTCCGTTTTTTCTCATTGTACCATATCCGCGCCCGCTTTGCAATCCTTTTTCGCGCGAATTTCACATTTTTTTACATTTCCAGACCGCCGCGGGAAACGTCGAAAACCCACAATACACGAATACCGTTGAAAAGTGGTATACTGTTCTCAATTCCTGTTGCAAAGGAGAACCGCCCGCATGAAGCATACCAAACTGCGCCGACATATGAACTCCGCGCAGATCATCATTCTCGGCTTTGCCGCGTTGGTTCTGTGCGGCGCGCTCCTGCTGACGCTTCCAATCGCCTCGCAAAGCCGCACGGTCACCCCGTTTCATGAATCGCTCCTGACCGCCACCTCCGCCTCCTGCGTGACAGGACTGATCGTCCGCAGTACGGGCGCGCACTGGTCGCTGTTCGGACAGATCGTAATCCTGTTTCTGATTCAGATCGGCGGACTCGGCGTTGTCACCGTCGCGCTCTGCTTTGTGCGGCTGTCTGGACGGAAAATTTCGCTCTTTCAGCGCAGCGCCATGCAGGACTCCATCTCCGCGCCGCAGGTCGGCGGCATCGTCCGCATGACCTCGCTCATTCTGCGCGGTACGCTCTTCACCGAGGGCGCGGGAATGCTCCTGCTTCTGCCGTCCTTCTGCCGCCGCTTTGGCGCAAAGGGCATCTGGTACGCGCTGTTTCATTCCATCTCGGCGTTCTGCAACGCGGGCTTTGACCTTCTGGGAACAGCCGCCGACCCGTTTCCGTCGGTTACCTCTTTCCGCACAGATCCGCTCGTCTGCGTCACGCTCGCCCTGCTGATTCTCATCGGCGGCATCGGTTTTCTGACGTGGGAGGACATCGCCACCCACCGCCACCGCATCGGGCGTTACCGCCTGCAAAGCAAACTCATTCTCACGGTCAGCGCCGTGCTGATCGTCTTCCCTACGCTGTTTTTCTTCTTTTTTGAGTTCACCGACGGGACGGTCGGTCAGCGCCTGCTGGACGCGTTCTTTCAGGCGGTCACGCCGCGCACGGCGGGCTTCAACACGGTCGATCTCGCCGCAATGCAGGGCGCTTCGCGCGCCATCATGGTGGTGCTGATGCTGATCGGCGGCGCTTCGGGTTCAACGGCGGGCGGCATGAAGATGAACACGGTTGGCGTGCTGTTTGCCAACGTGGGCGCGATTTTCCGTCGGCGGAGCGAGGTGGAAGCCTTCGGAAGGCGGATTGACCCCGCAACGGTACGGCAGGCGGCGGCGATTGTGACGATGTATCTGACGTTGTTTATCGGCGGCGGGGTTGCCATCAGCGCAATTGAGGGCTTGCCGATCGGAACTTGCCTGTACGAATCCGCTTCTGCGGTTGCAACGGTGGGGCTGACGCTCGGCATCACGCCGTCGCTCGGGGTAGCCTCCCAATTGATTCTGACCGTGCAGATGTATCTCGGCAGAGTCGGCGGTTTGACGTTGATTTACGCGGCGCTTGCCAACCCCGACACGACCCCCTCCCGCCTGCCGCAGGAAAAGGTTTCGGTGGGATAACGAAAGGAATTCAGGAGTTTACAATGATGAAAACGATACTGTTAATCGGACTCGGGCGCTTTGGTCGGCACATTGCCGAGGAACTGAACAAGATGGGGCACGAAGTGATGGCGGTGGACGAAAACGAAGAGCGCGTGAACGCGGTTCTGCCGATTGTCACGAACGCGCAGATTGGCGACAGCACAAATTCCGCGTTTCTGAAGTCGCTCGGGATTGCAAACTTTGACGTTTGCATTGTGACCATTGGCGGCAACTTCCAGAACTCTCTGGAAACGGCTTCTCTTCTCAAAGAAATGGGTGCGAAATTTGTGGTTGCGCGCGCCGAGCGGGATGTTCAGGAGAAGTTCCTGCTCCGCAACGGTGCGGACGAGGTGGTTTACCCCGAAAAGCAGCTTGCGAAGTGGGCGGCAATCCGCTACAGTTCCAATCACCTTCTGGACTACACGGATCTTGGCGGCGACCACGCGATGTTTGAGGTAACCGTTCCCTCCGCGTGGGTTGGGAAATCGGTTGGAGAACTTGACATCCGTCGGCGCTTCAACATCAACATCATGGCGGTGAAGCAGGACGGCAAGCTGGACATCTCGATCTCCCCCTCGACCCTTCTGACCGGTCGCCAGACCCTTCTCGTTCTGGGGGACTACCAGTCTGTTAAAAAGTGCTTCAAGATGTGAGGAAGACCTCGGGGCTTTGCCCCGAACCCTACTTAGGAAACTTCTTGAAAGAAGTTTCCTAAGTACTTTCAAGAACTTTAACTAAGGGGGGGTTAGTCACCCCCTTTTTGTTTGTGCAGACTCTGATGTAGCCGTTTGCCGTGCTACTATTTCCGGTTGCTGCGAACCAAATCCCGTCGAGCGGGATTTGGACGGCTGTCGCCTTTCTCCGCTACCGGATAGAAATGGTTCAGGTTAGTTGATGATTGAAGCGGAACGACACGCGGGTCGTTCCCTACGGATCACTCCCCTAAAAAGATAAAATTTTCTTAGGAATGAGCGCTGTAGGGAACGACCCGTGTGTCGTTCCGTTTCGGTTAAATGTCGCTTTTATTGCCAAAAGCTTTCGCACTCTGCAGGGGCGCAATCCGAAGGGAGCGCCCCGCATTCCCTCGCCCCCGTTAATAACTAACATCCTACCATTTCTATCCGGTAGCGGGAGCGAGGCGTAAGCCGACAAAATCCCGCTCGACGGGATTTTGCGCGGGAGCAGCCGGAATTCGTAGCACGGAATACGGCTACACCAGGATCTGCACAATAAAAAAATAGGGGTAATAATCCCCTTGCTATGAAGGTCTTGAAGGTTCTTAGGGGTGGCGGTTGCAAAGCAACCGCCAGTAGCGAAGCGTTACTTCTACCTCAAGAAGTCCCCTAAGCAGGGCTTGGGACAGAGTCCCAAGGTCTTTCCCATCACTGCAACATCTCCCACTTCGACATCGGCTGAAGCTCGTAAAGCTTCGCGTCGGGAGCGTCGGTCAGAGCGAAAGCGACCGCAAGACGAACGCGATCCTTTGCCTCAACGCGGATGACCAAACGCGAGAACTGGGTCTCACCGACCGAGAGCACCTCGAACTTCGAAGTCCCGCCACCGTAAATGCGGCACAGAAGCGTCTTGCCGTCCCGCTCCAGAAGCAGATAACGACCGCCGTTCCGAACGACCGTTGCCTCCGTGCAGGCGCTCCAGACAACGACCCCCGGCTCAACCAACTGCATCTCGTCCTGTACCACCGCAACCGAACGGTGCGCGTAGAGCAACGCGCCGCGCTTGGCGCGCAGAAGCTTGTCCGAAATGCCGCCGAGATCGACCGCCGCAAACGCGCGGTCGGGCGCGCTTTTCGCCTCGGTGATCGCCGCCACAGCCTGCGGGTTCTGATCCGGATACGGCGCGTCCTGCGGGTCAACCGTTACCGTGTTCTGCCACTCCGCGCGACGGCGAAGCGCCGGGTCGGCAATCGCATTTCCGCAAGCCGAGAGGAAACGCACGCCGCCCATTTCCAGACAGAAACTGCCCGCGTCAAGCGCACAGCCAACCTCGTGGTTGCTTCCGCCGTGCAGTCCGACAAAGCAAGCGTCCTCGCCCCACGCCGAACGCAGGGTCACGATTCCCGCGCGCCGCCGAACCGAATCCAACGGCAGAACGGGGCTTTCGGTCATGCCGAGCGGACGGTAGAATACCAAATCGTAGGGGCTGACCGTCTTTTTGCCCGAAAGCAGATCCTGACGGCGCAACCACGCAAACGCCTCGTTTCCGTAGGTCAGGCTAAACCAACCGAACACCGACGTGTCCAGCATGCCCGCCTTTGCGCCGCAGAGATTCCACATTCCGTTCTTCGTCTCCAGATTCTGCCCGAAGAGCGCGGTCTGCGCAAAGCCCGGAGCGGAGGCAAAGCCGTAATCCGTTCCGCAGGCACTGCGGAGCATCGCAATCGTCAGGGCAAGCGCGCGCGTCGCCTTCTCCCACGCGGCAATTCCCTCGGGGTAACCGCCGTCGGGCGCATACGCCGCGAAACAGGAAACAAGACTCGAGCCGCCGAAGAGGAACACGCGATAAGAGGTCTCGGGGTACGCCTCGGCAAGCGCCAGAGCCAGAGCCACCAACGCGCAAAGGTTCTCCGCCGACTCCGAAGTTCCCGCATGCCACATCCTGCCTGTCCCGCGCAGACAATCCACACCCGGGCGCAGGGCAAAACGGAGCATCGCGCGCTCAAGCGGCGCTTTCTGCGCTTCTGTCCATGTCTGACGGCACCAGTCGTAACCGATCGCGCAGGCGTAACCGACTGCCAACGCGTCATGAACCGACTTCTCCGCGCCCCAACCGTCAAGGCGCGCCAGCGCGTTCATCTCGCCCAGAACCCGCAACGCGTAGTTCCGCTCCCCCGTCACGCGGTAAAGCGCCGACCACGCGATGATGTTCTCGCAGGTCGCCCATGCGGTGTCCCCGCTCGGCGCGCCCTTGTAGGCGTCTGTCTGCTTGCCGTACTTCTTTTTGACCAGATCCATCAGCCGGCGTTCCTCGCCCGGCTTTTTCGCAGCGCGGCGCAAAGCGAACCACTCGTCGTGCGTCAGGAGCAGACGGCAACGGTCGGCATTCGGGATCTTGCGGCGCAGATCCTCCACCACCCGCTCGGCGGTGGGCTGTACGAAGGTAATCTCCGCGTTCAGTTGCCACAACAGCCCCGCGTCGCGCGCCGCGTCAAACACGTTGCGGCGATTGGAAAGAATCACAAGCCCCAACGGGGACGTGAAAATCTGCCGCCAACGGAAGAAATCCATCACATACTGCGCGGGGAAGAAGAGCGTTCCGCCCGCGATTTTCGGCAGGAAACCGAGACGGTTCTTCTCGCCGTCCACGGTGTACGCCTCGCTGTCTCCCGAGAAGGCGTACTTCTTGCGGCGGTAGGTAAAGGACAGCGTGTTCGCCTTGTTGTCCACCACCGCGCGGTGCGCGATCGCCGCGGCAATCGGCGCCATCGGAAGCCAGATTACGCCGTCCGCTTCGAACGGGCGCGCCGCGGGATCAGCATCGGGCGCAATGGGAAGCCGCTTGCGATCCACCACCGCGTAAGCCGCCGTGCGCGAGAACATCGCCGCGCCCTTCAGCTCGGGCATCTTCACATAAATCTGCGGCGCAAGCGTCTCCCACAGATAGAAGTTATCAAAGCAGAGCGTTATCGCGGTGCTGTTTGCCTGCCCGCCGACCGCGCAGTCCATCACGATTCCCGTGATGTGATTCCAGCCTGCGGGAGATCTGCGCGCGGCAAGCGTGGGCAGTTCCACGCGGTAATCGTTCCAACCGTTGCGCGTGATGGGAAGCAGACAGCTGTAGCCGCTCTCGCCGCCCGCATTCTCGTCGCTTTCAAACCGCAGGGCAAAACTGCCGCCCGCTCCCTGCACGGCAAACGCCGAGAAGGTCAGGTAACGGTAGCCCGAAAGGTCGCTCGTCTCAAGCGGAATGCGCACCCGCGCAGTCTGCGCAAAGCGCCACGCCGCAGTCAGATGGGCGCTTTTTTTATGTCCCAGATCGGGCTTCATACCGCTCGCCTCGATCCAGTCGTAACCGTTCATGTCGAGGAAGCAGACCGCCTCGCTGTACTCCGGCTGTTCAATACAGCTTCTCAGATTCTTTTTCATACGGTTTCATTCCTTTCTATCATGTGCCGAACAGGTCGGTCAGGTAAGTCGCAATCACGTCCGCCTCGTGCGCGTAGCCGTCGGCGCTCAGGTGCGCGGCATCCGCAAAATCCGAGGTCGGATCTACCGAGAGGTAGTTGGGGAGCAACCAAATCTTTTCGCTCTCCCTGCCGTCAAACACGGTTGAAAGCCGCTCCGAATACGCCGCAGACTGCCGCGCGACAACATTGTCCGCGTATGCCGTTGTCCGCCCGGTGTAATATTCGGTCAGCACCAGAACCGCGATATCGGGATCATACGCATGGATTGACGCGACGATCGCGTTCAGATATTCGGTCGAGCGCACGGAATATCCGTCGTTCATACCGAGATTCAGAATCACGAAATCGGGGCGGCATTCGGGATGGTTGCCGATGTAGTAAGCAAAATCAAAGCGCTTGATTTCGGAGTCGGGATTGTAAAAGGGATTCGTATTCTCCCCGATGCGCTCGGTCAACAGGAAGTTCGCCGCTTTCCAACCGCCAAAGCCCTCGCACTTCACGCCGTCCGCATTGGTCTGCGTTCCGAGCCATTCCACGCCCGGGACAAGTTCCTTCAGCGCATCCGGCAGGCTTGCGGGAATTCCCGTACCGGGATTGATCCGGCTGTCCCCGATGAGAAGCCCCTTCTTCCCCGTCAGCGTTTTCTCCGCCGCCACCGTTACGGCAACCTGCTTTGCATCCAGAAGCTGAACGCCGACCGCCATCGGGCGATACAACGTCACATTCAGCGTGTAAGTGCCCGCAGTCTCCGCGCTCAGCGTAAAGATTCCGTCCTGCACGGTGACCGTCAGTCCCTCGCCCTCCATGGCAAGGAAACAGCTTGCATCGCCCCACGGGACAATCTCCGTTCCAACCAAACGCATGAACCTGCCCGCAAGCAACGTCAGTTTTTCGGGAAGGTTCATCCCCTCCGCGCCCGTGACGATAACATGCTTCGGCTCAAAGAATTTGCTTCTCGCGTAACCGATCTGCCCGTCCGGGAACAGGAACATCAGGAATTCGTCGCCCTCCGTCACCTCTCCCCTGCCGATGCAAAGGAATTCCTTGCCCGAAGAGTAACTCTGCAGGATATTCGAAGAACCGTTCGTATCCGGTGTGCTCCGCAGATTCAGCGCCGAATTTTCCCAGTTCAGCACCACGGTCTCAAACCGGGGGCGCATATTGTACTGCTCCACCGAACCCGAAAGATACCCGTCCGCGGGAATCGCGCCCGCATCCAGAGTCGTTGTACCGTCCGAGAGCAGAACCGTCAGATGCCCGTTTTCGTTGAGGTAGCAGTCCTTGACCGACAGCTTGTTGCCGTCCGCGTCCTTCATCAGACCCTTTTGCAGCTCCCGCAGCCATTCGGTCAGCGTTCCCGCATAGCCAGCCGCCTGCGCTTTTGTGAAGTCGTTTTCCTCGGTCGGCGCAACGCTGCCGCCGATGTAACCCGCGTCGATCTGCGTTCCGTCGGTCAGCGTGACCAACAGGTGTCCGTTCCCGTCAATGCGCACACTGCGGATGCCGATGCCGTCCCGTCCGTTCTCGCCGTCCTGTCCGTTTTTCCCGTCCGTGCCGTCGTTTCCGTCTTTTCCGTCCGCGCCGTCCTTGCCGTTCTCGCCGAACGCCAACGACAGAAGCCATTCCTTCTCGCTCCCGCGGAAGCCGTTCTCCACGGCGATCTCGTAAGCGCTCTTGCCGTCCCTGCCGCCGAGCGAAGCAAGCCACTCGGTCACACTGCCTGTAAAGCCGTTTTCCACGGCAAGATCGTAAGCGCTTTTGCCGTCGTTTCCGTCTTTGCCGTCAAGCCCCTTGATCAGCCACATGCCGCCTTTTGCAAGGTTGAGCGTCAGCAGAACCGCAAGCAGGACACCGACCGTCAACAGCGCCATCAGTAACCAATTGTTCCGTTTCATATCCTCTTTCCGCCGACCGAGGAAACAAACCGCAGGAATGCTTCTCTCCCCCCGTCGGTACATTTATAAACGCCCGCGTCCTCCAGAACGCCCTCAAAGGTGCGCCCGATTTCCTGCCGCAGGATGTCCTCCGCGTTCTCCTTGGTAAAGTCGTACTTTGCCGCAAACCGACCGACCCATTCCGCGTGCTTGGCAACGCGCTCGTCGGCGGCGGGGTCTTTCCCCTCGGCAAGCAGACCTGCAAGGATGCCCATCTCGTTCTTCAGCCGCGCGGGCAGAACCGCAAGTCCCATGACCTCGATCAGCCCGATATTTTCCTTCTTGATGTTATGCTTGTCCGCATGCGGGTGATACAGCCCCAACGGGTGCTCCGGCGTGGTCAGATTGTTGCGCAGAACCAGATCCAGTTCGTAATCGCTCCCGCGGCGGCGCGCAATCGGCGTAACGGTGTTATGCTTCTCGCCGTCGGTCTCCGCCAACACCATCGCGGCGGGATCGCTGTAGGCTCTCCAAGCGGAGAGAATCCGGTCGGCAAGGTCGGTCAGTTGTTCGCGATCTGCTCCGCGCAGGCGGATAACCGACATGGGCCAGTTGACGATGCCCGCGCGGATTCCTTCAAAGCCCGCAAACGTCAGGGGGATTTCAATCTCCGCGCGCTCCATTGCAAAGGTATAGTGCCCGCCCTGCATATGGTCGTGCGTGAGGATCGACCCGCCGACAATGGGCAGATCGGCGTTTGAGCCGAGGAAGTAATGCGGCAGATAGGTGATGAAGTCCAGCTGCTTGACAAAGGTACTGCGGTCGATCTTCATCGGGGTATGCTCGCCCGAGAGGACGATGCAGTGCTCGTTATAGTAGACATACGGCGAATACTGGAGATACCACTGCTTGCCGTCCAGTGTCAGCGGAATCAGGCGGTGCGAGGCGCGCGCGGCTTGCGTGAGACTGCCCGCAAAGCCCTCGTTCTCGCGGCAGAGCGCGCATTTGGGGTAGCCCGTCTGCTTTTGCAGCTTTGCCGCCGCAATCGCTTTGGGATCTTTTTCGGGCTTGGAGAGGTTGACGGTGATATCGAGCGTGCCGTACTTGCCCGCGTAGGTCCACTTGAGGTCGCGCCTGACGCGATAGGTGCGGATGTAATCCGAGTTGCAGGCAAGACTGTAGTACCAATCGGTTGCCGCCTCGGGCGACTGTGCATCGCGGCGGTTGAATTCGTCGATGACCTTGCTCGGAAGCGGGGTCAGAACGCCCATCAGTTCGGTATCGAACAGGTCGCGCCCGGTCACTCCGTTATCGGGGATGACCCCGTTTGCCACGGCGTAGTCGCAAAGTTCCCCGAGCATCTCTTCAAGCGGGCGCTCGTTCGGGTCTCCCGCGTTCTCAAAAGCGCTGATTTTCAGCTTTTCCATCAGTCGGTTCTCAAAATAAACGCGGTCGCGCGCATCCGCAAGTCCGCACGTCTCCGCATATGCGATCAGGTCTCTGACCGTTTGGCAAATCGAATGTTCCATTTCCTCTTTTTTCTCCGTTCGTCCCGCAATGGGAAAATCAATCTACTTATACAGTATATATTATATCATGTTTCCCCCGTTTTGTAAATGCCTTTTCGCACTTTTTTTGCGGGAAAATGCGGGGAAGGTCGCAGGGCTTTGCCCCGCACCCCACTCAGGGACTTCTTGAAAGAAGTCCCTGAGAACCTCAAGAACTTTCCCCCAAAGGGCAGGAATTTTCGCCTTGCGAAATCCCTGCCCTTTGGGGGAAAGGTTTGAATTTTTCGGGGAAGCGCTCTCAAGGAGTCTCTGAACGGAGAACGGGACAAAGCCCTTCGGTCTCTCTGCAATCTCACGCAAAATAATGCGCTATGTTCGCACTCCCCCTGCTTTGAAAGATTTCAGGAAAACTTCTTCCAAGAAGTTTTCCTGACGCGTCCCCCGCATCCCCGCGTTTTGTTCGGTTGCCTCCGTTTTTGTCGGTAACAACAGGAGGATGCGTCCGCCCGCCTTATCGGGAGTGTTGCAAACGTGAATTGCGCGCCGTCACCTTACCTCGCAATTCCGTATGCCGTATTCGAGAAGTAGGTTTATCAGTTCGTTTCTGGAGCGGTTCGTTTCCCTCGAAAGTCTTTCCAGATCCGCTATCGTATCCTCCTTTACACGGATGGAAAAAACCTTGTACCCGTCATCCCCGCGTAAATTCTTTCGTTCTATCACCAAATTCTTTTCCTGCATTTTTTCTCCTTATCCGAAGCAACCGCATTATTTATTATATATTGAACATTTGCTTTTGTATATGTCATAATTATCACATAAATTATGTTATAAACATATACAGAATTGCAACGGTAATGAATTCGTCGGCTCGTCGAACCGTTCGCCACGCCGAAAAGCGATTTTCGGTTTCAAATTCGCGAAATAGTCTATTTATAGCCTGATTATACCATATATAGCCCATTTTAGAGACTGAAAAGCGGTAAAATGAGAAAAAATACTGTTATGAGGTGAGAAAATGGATACCTACACAACCGTAAAAAACCGCCTGCTGTTGCTGTGCGAGGAAAAAGGGATGTCGGTTCACAAGTTGGCAATGGAATCTGCCGTGCCGCCGTCGACGATTAAGAATATTCTGTACGGCAAGAGCCGGAATCCGGGAATCGTGACCATCAAAATGCTTTGCGATGGACTCGGGGTCAGCCTGCCCGACTTTTTTGCCACCCCCGAGTTCGCCGAGTTGGAGCAGGAAATTCGGTAAGCATAACGGGATAACTGCCCTGTTGCCGGCACACGCGTGCCGGGATTCCGCCTGCCGGCGTCCCTCGGAGTCTCCTCCCCCAAAAAATCCCCGAAAAATTCAAAACTTCCCCTGCGGGGCGGATTCGCAAAGCGAAAATCCGTCCCGCAGGGGAAGTTCTTGGATTCTGTTCGGGCAAAGCCCGAGGTCTTTCTCTTAGTACATACCGCCCATGCCGCCGGCTGCGGGAGCAGCGGGAGCAGGCTCTGGCTCTTTCCGGTTGGCAACAACCGCCTCGGTCGTCAAAACAACAGAGGCAATCGAAGCCGCGTTCTGGAGCGCGCAACGCGTGACCTTGGTCGGGTCAACAATGCCGTTTGCAACCATATCGCAGTAAACTTCGTTGTAAGCGTCGAAGCCGTAGCCCAACTTGCCGCTGTTCATGATCTTGTCAACCACAACGCCGCCGTCAAAGCCTGCGTTTGCCGCGATCTGACGAACCGGCTCTTCAAGCGCCTTGACCACGATCCGAACGCCCGTCTTTTCGTCGCCCTCAACCGTGTCAACCAGTTTTGCAACTTCGGGAATGACGTTCAGGTAAGCCGTTCCGCCGCCTGCCACAATGCCTTCCTCAACAGCCGCCTTGGTCGCGTTGAGCGCGTCCTCGATGCGGAGTTTCTTCTCCTTCATCTCTGCCTCGGTCGCCGCGCCAACCTTGATTACCGCAACGCCGCCTGCAAGTTTTGCAAGTCTTTCCTGCAGTTTCTCGCGGTCGAAATCGGAGGTCGTCGTCTCAATCGCCGCACGGATCTGCGCAACGCGCGCCTTGATATCGTCGCTGTTGCCTGCGCCGCCGACAATGATCGTGTGCTCCTTGTTGACCTTGATCTGACGTGCATGACCCAACATATCGATGGTGGTGTCCTTCAGCTCCAGACCAACCTCGGAGGAGATCACCTGACCGCCGGTCAGGATGGCGATATCCTGCAGCATTTCCTTCCGTCTGTCGCCAAAGCCCGGCGCTTTGACCGCAACGCAGTTGAACACGCCGCGCAGTTTGTTCAGCACCAGAGTGGTCAGCGCTTCGCCTTCCACATCCTCGGCAATGATCAGCAGCTTCTTGCCGGACTGCACGATCTGCTCGAGCAGGGGCAGGATGTCCTGAATGTTGGAAATCTTCTTATCGGTAATCAGCAGAAGCGCGTCGTCGAGAACCGCTTCCATCTTATCCATATCGGTTGCCATGTAGGGCGACAGATAGCCGCGGTCGAACTGCATGCCTTCCACAACCTCGGAGTAGGTGTCCGCAGACTTGGATTCCTCAATGGTAATCACGCCGTCTGCCGTGACCTTCTCCATTGCGTCCGCAATCAGCTGACCGATGACCTCATCCCCTGCGGAGATCGTGCCGACCCGCGCGATATCCGCCGAGCCGTTGACTTTCTTGGAGTGCGCGACCAACGCCGCAACCGCCGCGTCAACCGCCTTCTTCATACCCTTGCGAACCACCATCGGGTTTGCGCCCGCAGTGACGTTCTTCATGCCCTCACGGACAAACGCCTGCGCCAACAGGGTTGCGGTGGTAGTACCGTCGCCCGCCGCGTCGTTGGTCTTGGTTGCAACTTCCTTGACCAGTTGCGCGCCCATGTTCTCGGCTTCGTCCTCCAGTTCGATCTCCTTCGCGATGGTCACGCCGTCGTTGGTGATGAGCGGAGAACCGTACTTCTTATCGAGCACCACATTTCTGCCCTTCGGACCCAGTGTGATTTTTACCGTGTCCGCCAGTTTATCCACGCCGCGCACCAATGCGTTGCGCGCGTCCATTCCATAGAAAATATCCTTTGCCATGATTGTATCCCTCCCTGATTATTCCACGATTGCGAGAATGTCGCTCTGCTTGACGATGTTGTATTCCACACCGTCCATCTTGATTTCCGTTCCGGTGTACTTGGATGTGATGACTCTGTCGCCGACCTTGACGTTCATCGGGAGCAGCTTTCCGTCATCGCTGTGCGCCCCGGGGCCAACCGCGACCACAACCGCAACCTGCGGCTTCTCCTGTGCGGATGCCGTCAGGAAAATGCCTGCCTTTGTTTTCTCTTCAGCTTCGACCGCTTTGACAACCACGCGATCCTCCAACGGTTTGATGTTCATTTTATATTCCTCCTTGACTCTTGATTTAACTTCATTTTCACTCGGCTGAATTAGCACTCAAAACTTCCGAGTGCCAATCTTATGCTTATATTTTACCCCCTTTTCCAAAAAAATCAAGTGGTTTTTGCCAATATTCACATATTATTAACAAAATATATGATTTCACAGACTGCAGGAGTGCTAAAATCGACGGCATTCGCGACGGAATAAGACCGCGCGGTGCTTCATACACTGAAAGTAGCCCCGAAACGGGGCGAAAAGGCGGTTGATAAAATGAAACAAACGGTTATCCGGCTTCTCACGGGCGGCGCGATTCCGCCGCTGCTGCTTCTCGTCGGCGGCTTCTTTCTTTTGTACCTGCGCGGCGAGCCCCTGCGCTCCCCGCGGCGGATGCTCCGCGCCATGACCCACAAAAGCAGTCCCGACGGCGTGTCCCCCTTCCGTGCGGTCACGCTCGCGCTTGCGGGAACGCTCGGCGTGGGAAACATCGTCGGCGTGGCAAACGCGCTCCGGGTCGGCGGCGCGGGCGCGCTCTTCTGGATGTGGGTCTCAGCGCTGTTGGCAATGGTGCTCAAATACGCGGAAATCCTGCTTGCCGTTTCGCACCGCAGAACCGCGCCGGACGGCACACATTCGGGCAGTGCCGTCCGCTACATCCGCGACCGCTTCCCCTCGCGCGCGGGGGCGGCGCTTGCCGCCGTGTTCGGGGGGCTTACCGTTCTTGACGCGTTGAGTATGGGATGCGTGATTCAGGTCAACGCCGTTTCCTCCGCCCTGCACGGAACGCTCGGGCTTCCGCTCCCTGCGGCGGGCGCACTGCTTCTTGTGCTGTCAGTTCCCGTCATTCTCCGCCCTCCGCGCGCGGTGTCCGCGCTGACCGAATACCTCGTCCCCATCATGTCGCTCGGCTATCTGGTGCTCTCTCTGGCGGTTCTCATCCTGCGGCGGGAGGCGGTTGCTCCCGCGCTCGCCTCGGTCTTTCGGGAAGCCTTTCACCCGCAAAGCGCCGCAGGGGGCTTTCTCGGCTTTCTGACCTGCCGCGCCCTGCGGGTGGGAACGATGCGCGGGCTTCTCTCCAACGAAGCGGGATGCGGGACTGCGCCCACCGCGCATACCTGCGCCGCGACCGATTCCCCCGCTTCGCAGGGAGTCTGGGGCATTTTTGAGGTGTTCGCCGACACCATCCTGCTCTGCACCGTGACCGCACTGGTCATCCTTGTCAGCTTCCCGTCCGTGAAATGTTGGGGCGACAATGCCGTGATGATGACCATCTCCGCCTATACCGGCGTTCTGGGATCGTGGGCAAAGTGGTTCTTCTGCGCGGCGGTGTTCTGCTTCGGCTACGCAACGGTCATCTGTTGGGCGGGTTACGGCAGAGAAGCCATCCGCACGCTGACGCGGCGGAAACTCCCCTTGACGCTTTATCTCGTCGCGTTCGCCGTCTGCATTCCGCTCGGCGCAGTCCTCGCCCCTGCGGCAACATGGACGGCAGCCGACTTCGCCATCGCTTCCATGACCACCATCAATCTCTTCGTCCTTCTCGCCTGCCGCAAGGAAATCCGCACCGAGACCGAAAAGGTGTTCGGAAAGCGGAAAAGAAAATGATGCTGTATTTTCTTTCAGTGAAAAAAGAATTGACATCTTTCCTCTTTTATGATATACTTCTCCTATAGAAGCTGACATAAGGGAGAATCATCATGAACAAACAATTTCATACCGCTTTTCGCGCGCTGTCCCTGTTCTTACTTGTCGCATTGCTGCTCGGCTTGATCGGGTGTCAAGGCGAAAAGGAATATACCGTCACCGACGCGGAATTCTACAATGTAACCGCAAAGCGAACCACCTCCACCGCTCTGAATGTTCAGAACGGTTCTACAACAACCAAATACAATATTACCTGTAGCGCATACTGCAAGCACTCGCTGACCCAATACAGCGCCACCGTTTACGTAGCCGCAAAGGACGGCTCGCTGTTGGAAACACTGAAAACCGAAAAGGAACAGACCATCCCCGCAGACACCGAAATTTCCTTTCAGTTTTTCATTGATAAAAAACTCTATGACAAGGCGGATTCTTTCGACGTCCTGTTAAGCGGAAAATCCAATCAGAAAACAGGGAGTGCGGTTAAAAATAACAAACACAGTTCAACCGCCGAAGCGACGCGCACCTATTCGGTCAGCTTTCATTCCGACAACCGCACAATCAAAACGGAAACCGTTTCCGAAGGGAAAACCGTTTCCGCACCGCAAGACCCTCGAAAAACGAACTATATTTTTGTCGGTTGGTATTCGGACGCACAATACAATACAAAATACGATTTTTCCAAGCCGATTACACGAAACCTGAGCCTGTATGCGAAATTTGAATTGGATGCCGTTTCCCTGACCAACCAAATCTCGCAAGACGCAATCAGAGGAATATTCAAAATACACAACAAGAACTACATACTTCAACCCCGGGAGTCACCACGCAAGGCTCCGGCTTCTGCTTTTACGCAAAAAACAACACTTGCTATATTCTGACAAATTGTCATGCAGCCATAGCAAACCGCTCTTATGACAAACAAGAGCTTACAGTTGAAGATTACAGAGGGCAAATCTACCGTGCATATATCCATTCCATTTCCCCTGATTATGACCTTGCCTGCCTCTATTTTGAAGCGGATTCCTCCAAGATAAAAACATTCCAAATTGCCACGCATAATTCGGAAAGCGGAGAACAGATTATTGCGGTCGGCGCTCCGAACGGGCAATCCAACACCATTTCCTATGGCAAAATCAATCGATATGCCACCGTTACACTTAGCGATATTCCCTCTTACTCCAGCAACGTCACATTTCCTGTCATGGAACACACCGCCTATGCCGATGGTGGGTCAAGCGGTAGCGCCATTTTAAATGCGGAACTGGTGATTACGGGAGTGCACTTTGCAAGATCAAAATCTACAAACCTCGGCTATGCGATTCCAGCCCAAAAAATACAGGAATTTCTCAATCTGTATGTCCGGAAGTAACCGAATTCCGAAAAGCCTTGACATTTTCTCCTTTTTGTGGTATACTACCGATAGTTTTTCAGAAATCGGAGTCAAGCTACCATGGGTGTTCAAACTGTTTTTATCAATGTTCTGATTATGCTGTTCTACATGGCGTGCGGGTTCGTGCTGGTCAAGACCAAAAAAGCCAACCCCGACCACGCGCGCTCGTTTTCGGGGCTTCTGCTCTACGTCTGCTCCCCCTGCCTGATCCTCTCGGCGTTTCAGTCGATGGCGTATTCGCTCCCCGACTTCGGCAAAGCGGCGCAGTTCTTCGGGGTCAGCCTTGCAACGCAACTGCTCTTTCTCGGGCTTCTCTATCTGATTCTCCACCGCAGATACGGGGTGTCGAAATACCGCATTCTCACGGTTGGCGCGGTGCTCGGGAACGTCGGCTTTTTCGGGCTTCCGCTTGTAACCGGGCTGTTTCCCGACCAGCCCATTGTTGCCTGCTACTCCACGATGTACATCACGAGCATGAATTTTCTGGTCTTTACGCTCGGGGTATTCCTCATCACGCAAAAGAAGCAATACGTTTCCCTGAAGGCGGCGATTCTGAATCCGACCACGCTGTCGGTTGCGGTTGCGATTCCGCTCTACCTGTTGCAGATCCGTTTCCCGACCCCGATGGCGGACACGGTATCCCTGCTTGGAAAGATGTCCACGCCGCTGTGCATGGTCATCCTCGGCAAGCGGCTCGCCTCCATGCAATTCAAAACCGTTTTCACGCAACCGTTTGCTTATGTTGTCTGCGCGCTGAAGCTGATCGTTTACCCCCTGTTCGCCTACCTTTGCGTATACTTTCTCCCTTTCTTTGACGAGACCTTCAAAATCTGCCTCTATGTCCTCAGCGCCGCGCCCTCGGGGGCGATCATTCTCTCCCTTGCGGAACTGCACGGCTGCGAGCAGAAACTGAGCGCCAATGTGGTGCTTCTGACCACGCTGTGCAGTCTGATTACCCTGCCGCTGATGCTGTTGTTGGTTGCATAGCGCGAAAACAGCATAAAAAAAGAAAATGTGCAAAAAGACTTGACATTTTCGGAAAATGTGTTATACTATAAGTACAGGATGCGTTGACGATCAATCAGCGCCCTCCCGGTTAAGAATAACCGCCCCCTCAACTTGTTCAGGGTATTCGAGGGCGGTTATTTCTTTTTGTTATTGTGTTTCCTATTATACACCGTTTGGCGGAATTTGTCAAGCGGTTTTTCCTTTTTTCGCCAAACCGGAATCAATCCTGATGTTGGCAAAAACGCTTATCGTAATCCGCAATCGCCTGCTTCACAATCTCCTCCGCTTCGCGAGGACCGAACAGGCTCTTGACATCGGTCTGCTTATTCTCCAGTTGCTTATAGACCGAGAAGAAGTGCAGAATTTCGTCAAAGATATGCGGGGGCAGATCGTCGATGGAGTGAATGTTCAGATAGGTCGGGTCGGAGAACGGCACGGCGATGATTTTATCGTCCATCTTGCCGCTGTCCAACATCCGCATCACGCCGATGGGATACACGCGGATCAGCGTCATCGGGTAAATCGGCTCGGAGCAGAGCACCAGAACGTCCAACGGGTCGCCGTCGTCCGCAAAGGTGCGCGGGATGAAGCCGTAATTTGCGGGATAGTGCGTGGAGGTATACAGAATGCGATCCAACCGCAACAGCCCCGTGTATTTATCCAATTCGTACTTGCATTTGCTCCCCTTCGGGATCTCGATCACCGCCGTAAAATCCGTTGCATTGATCTGTGCGGGGTCGATGTCGTGCCAGATGTTCATAGGAATTCCTTTCCGCCAACCGTTCGGGATTGGCAAAGGGCTGTAAAGATCTGTTTACAGCCCTGTATGTGTTTTTAGTTTTCCGCGTATTTTCCGTAGTAGGACTCGTAATACTGATTTTTGCTGCGCTTTCCTTTGCGATTCCGGTTCAGCACCGCGCCGAGGATGCGGCATCCGCTCTTTCTCAGCTGTTCGGTCACACGCTGTGCCATACGGTAGCTGACCGTCCCTGCGCCGACGACAAGCACCGCGCCGTCGCATGCGGTTGCCATCACAGCCGCGTCAATCACCAACCCGAGCGGCGGGGTGTCAATCAGGATGTAGTCGTAGTGCTCCCGCTCTGCCTGCAACAGTTCCCCGAAGGCGGAAGCGCCGACCAACTCGGTCGGGTTCGGCGGGAAAGGACCTGAAAAAATGATATTCAGAGTGGGAATCTGCGTGGCATACAGCACGCCGTCCAACTCCGACTGCCCGGAGAGGTACTGGCTCAAGCCCGTCAGTCCCGTTTCCTTCGTGTAGTGGCTCGCATAGGCGGATTTGCGCAGGTCTGCGTCGATCAGCAGAACCTTTTTGCCAACGCGCGCAAGGCTGACCGCCGTTTCAAACGCGACCGTGCTCTTGCCCTCGCCTGCCAGACTGCTGGTAATCAGAATGGTCTTGACATCCCGCCCGCTGAACAGAATATTGGTTCGCAGGGTATTGAACGCCTCGCGTGTGCCGTAATCCTTGTTATCGTCCAGAATCAGTTCAACGGTTCTCATGCCTTGTCTCCTTTCGCCGCCGCGGCCTTTTCACGGGAGGTCTGACGGTACGGAATCTGCCCGAGCAGATTAACGCCGAGATATTGATCCAGATCCTCTGCCGTGTTGATCTTATCGTCCGTCACGTAAAGGATGAAGAATACCAGATACGCAAGCAATACTGCGGCAATTCCCGCAAGCAGGATCTTGGATTTGGAGATCGGATTGGAAACAACCGCGCAGTTTTCGGGGTGTGCCGTGTCGAGTTTATCGACATACTGCGAGTATTCTTCCTTCACCAGATTGTCATTGAAGTACTGCACGCTGTTCCGCGCCAGAGAATCGACCAAATCCACCGCGTCCTTCGCGCTCGCGGCGGTGACCGACAGCGTAATCAGGCGCGAGCCCTCGGTGTTGCTGACCTTTATCATCTCCGACAGCTTCTTGTTGGAAAGCGAATTCATTCCAAGATCCTCGCGGGTCTTGGTCAGCACGTTCCCCATGCTAACCGACTCCACAAAGTCGCTGACAAGCGCGTTGGAAATGGAGACCTGCGCCGCCTGCATCGAGCCGGAGGTGCGGATGATGTAAACCTTTGCCGTTGCGGTATAAAGCGGAACGTGCGTCATTTTCATTACGCCGAACAACCCGCCGCAGACCACTGCGCCCACAAGCAACAGCACCCACCAACATCGGCAAAAGACCTTTACAAAATCGCGGAATCGGATTTCAACCTCCCTGCTTTTCGTTTCTTCCATGCTTTTCGTTTCTTCCATGACCCCATATCCTTTCTGATGTAGCTACCGGAATCCGCTCCGGAAAGTTGTCCTCTGTCGCAATGCCGAGCGGCTCGTCCCGAACCACCCGCCAAGCGTTTTCCCATGTCAGCGCGCGCACGGTCTCCGCGTTGCAGAAACGGGAAAGCAGATCAATACAAACCGACAGCTTCGGCTGTCTGGAGGTCAGATTATGACCGTCCGAGGAAACGATATCGACCAGTCGGCACTTGACCAGTCTTTTCCACAGAGCTTTTGCCGCTCTGCCCCACCCGCCGACCGCGTCGGCGGCATTCACCTGAACCCCCCCGCCGCCGGCGTGAAACGCTTCAATCCACGCCATGTGCGAGGCAAGGCAACGGTAACGCTCGGCATGCGCCAGAATCGGGCGGTATCCCGCGCCGCGCAAACGCCGTATCGCGCTGTCGATCTGAAAGAACTCCACGTTCTCGGGGAAATCCACCAACACATAGCGGCTTCCCGCCACGGTTCGGCATTTGCCGCATGCGAGCGCCTCGATACAGCCGTCGTAATAGCCCAACTCATGACCGAGGAACAGTTTCAGATCGGGGTAAGTCTTTTCCGCGTACGCCCGCAGGACCTCAAACGCCGCCTGCGAACTTTCGTATGTATCGCCGAACAGATAAGGAGAAAAATGCGGAGTCAGGCAAACGGCTCTTGTTCCGTCCGCATATGCCATATCCAACATGGCAAACATTTCTTCTTTGGTTTTTGCCCCGTCATCCACACCAAACAGCAGGTGGGAATGCAGATCGAAATAGCTTGCCACGCGAAATAATCGCTCCTTTTTACAAAATCCATATATAGTATAGCACACATCCCCCGCTTTTTCTACCGAAACGACAAAAGGTTAACACTTATTTAACATTTATATGAGCATCCTGACAAACCACAGGATAACACCCCAGATTCCGCCCGCCAGTGTGCCGTAAAGCAGAACAGGTCCGGCAACGGTAAAAATCTTGGCGCCAACTCCGAGAATCAAGCCCTCGGCATGGCTGTCGATCGCGGGAGAAACCACGGCGTTTGCGAACCCCGTGATGGGTACAAGCGTTCCCGCCCCCGCATATTTGGCGATTTTGTCGAACACGCCGATCCCGCTGAGAAGCGCGGCAAGGAAGATCAGGGTCACGGAGGTCATCGTCGCGCTGTCGGCGGCGTTCAGGTGTACGCATGCGCTCCAGAAGGTGCGGAGCAGTTGCCCGAGAACGCAGATCATGCCGCCCACCCAGAAGGCGCGCAGGCAATTTTTAAGCATCGGTGAGTGCGGCGCATGCGCGTCGGCAAAGCGGCGATAGGTTTCGCGATCCATGGACTGATGATTCATCAAAATCCCCCCTTTTTCCGTCAGTTTGTCCCCGCGCGCCGACTTTCATGCGCAGGAGCGGAAAATTTCGCGAAAATCGCTTGATTTTCGCGCCCGTTCGGTATATAATAGAAGTGAGAGGATCAGACAGGAGGAAACGCGCAATGACATGGAAGGAATTTCAGGAACAAACGCGACAGATTACCGACGCGGCGGCGGAAAAACTCGGGAACGCAACCGATCTGGCGGTTTTGCGGCTGCAGCTTCGGACAGAAAAAATGCGCCTGCGCTCGGCGTATGAGGAATTCGGGGAGATCGCCTACCTCAGCTTTACGTCCGAGGACGAGGACGGCGCAGAGGCACTGGCGGAATATATCAAAGCCATTACGTTGATCCGCGAGCAGATTGCAACACTGGAAAAACAACTCCGCGACAAACGGAATGAAACAATCGAGTAGGAGGCTACCCATTAGGTGAGCAGCCGACCTCTCACACCACCGTGC
>CAVGEJ010000028.1:0-21813 GCA_963628215.1 Eubacterium sp. CAG:180 | reverse complement strand
TGAAGGTCTTGAAGGTTCTTAGGGGACTTCTCCTTAAGAAGTCCCCTAAGCAGGGTTCGGGGCAGAGCCCCGAGGTCTTAGGTCGTCTCAGCTACCGCAACGCCGAGGGCTGTCGGAGCAGCCGCAGGACGGGCGCGGATTGGGAGTAACAGGCGCTGTTCCCGTGGAGAACTCACCCACAGGGAAAGGCATACTGCGGAATACGCGGCAGGGATCGTCGTCCTCAACCTCGTGGCATTCCTTTTCGGGAATCGCGTACTCGGTCGCGGAGACAAGGTACTGCGCGGGGCGCGTGATGCGAACGACCGAGAAGATGCCGAGAGAAACCGTGAGGAAGCGACGCGCGCGATCGTTGCTCGGGTCGGCAAAGCTGATCGGAGAATCGAAAGTCGTCATCACCGTCTCGGGCAGGTCGTTCTCGTGGCAGCAGCAACAGCAGTTGCACTCTTCCGCCTTTTCGAGAATGCGGGTGCCGAGCAGAACGGGGGCAACCGCTTCCACCACAGCGGTGGGAACACTGCGGCTGCCGCAGTTCGGCTTCGGGAGCGAGCAGAAGCTGTCGCCGCAACCGTCGGAGCGGTAGGTGTGCGTGTTGGTGTCGCCGCCATAAAGAATGACGCGCTTCTCCAGAACCGCAATGCCCTCCACTTCCTGCGAGCGACCGCCGCCCACGCAAGCCTCGCAGGTCACCCTGATATAGAATCGGATCGTCACCGCGTAGAAGCCGCGGTTAAACTGAATCGGGTCAATTCCGATGTTCGTCCACAGAATTTCCGCGCTCTTGGCACGGATGGCTCCGGTACGCTCCAGAATTTCGTTTCCGAAATCCGACAGATACACGCGCACATTCTCGTAACAGTCGCGATCCCGACAGGAATCCAGAACGCGATTGGTCTCGATGCACACGGTCTCTCTGGAGGTTCCGCCGCCACACGGGAATCTGTTTTCCGCCATAACCGTTTTCTCCTTTGATATACTATCGAGAGGGTCTTTCACCTCGTTATCATTCTATGCGACCCGCGCTTTTCTGACACTTCCCGACACAAAAAACGGATGCCCGCGCCGCCATTGGCTTCAAGCACCCGTTTTTTCAGTTTTTTTCCGCCTGCATGGGGATTTTCGACCGACAATGCCGCCAGACCGCCGCCTCCGCCACCTCAACGGCAAACGGCAACAGCGACAGCACCCCGAACGCGGCATACACCGCAAGAGCGAGCGGCGAGCGGTCGACCTGCCCGATGCGCGGATAATAGGAAAAGGAGGTAATCCCCCGCGCCATGCCGACGACCGTCAGCCCCATCAGCAGAACGCTGACCGAAAGCAGTACGCCGTCCCGCGCCGTGAAGCGGAAGATTGAAAAGTTGGTTCGCTTCCCCGTCCCGTACCCCCGCGCGCGCATGGACGCGGCGGTCTCCATCGCGTTTTCCAACGACCAACCGATGACCGCAAGGAATACCCGCCCCGTGCTCCGGATGCGGTCGACAACCCCGCGCGCGGAGTAAAGTCCCATCGTTTTCTGCGCGGTTTTCACCTGCTTCATCTGCCTGCGGAGCATCGGCAGAAACCGGAGCGCCATGGAAAGCACCAACGCAAGTTTCGGAATCACCCGCGCAAACAGCCAGAGGAATTTGTCGCTCGTCATAACCGCGCTGTAGCACTTGCACCACAGCATCGCGCCGATGACCGTGACTGCAATCGCCGCGCCGTAAACGAACGCCTCAAGCGTGACGGGATTCCCGTTGAGGAAGAACAGCGGCGTGACCCCGTTGTGCGAAAAGAGCGGGTTGGTGATGGCAACCAACAGAAACATCGGCAGATAAAAGCCGATATCCCCCGCCACCGTATCGCGCCGCGCCCCCGTTGCGCAGAAGAGAATCGCCCCGAGCAAGGCAAGCAGGGACAGCACGGGATTGGTGACGAACATCGTTACAATCAGAACCGACAAAAAATAAATCAGCAACACAAGCGGATGCAACCCCGCAAACGCCTTCACCGTTCCGCACCTCCCCTGCGGCATCGCCGCGCGATTTTGGTATCGGTTCAGTATACCATATTTTTCTTCCGATTGCAAGCGTTTCCTTTTGAAAAATTCCGACTTTTTCCGCATAAGTCCCCGATTTTGTAAACAATCGGGGAAATGCCTTGAAAAAATCGGGAAAGTGTATTATAATGAATGTGATTTTATTGATATGAGGTTCCGTTATGAAACGAAAACTGCTTGCAACGTTGGCGCTGACGCTCGGGGTGTCGGTTCTCTCCTCCTGCGCGTCGGTCATCTCCTTTCCCGCCCCCGCCACCGACCCGAATGTCCCGCTCTGGGAAGAGCCGGAGACCGAAGCGCCGAGCGACCCTGCCGCGCTCCTTGGCATCTGGTATTCCGACAGGCTCTCCAACGTGTTCCGCTTCGGCGAAGGCGGCGTGCTGACGGTCTGGAGTCTGACCCCCGGGTATGAATACGAATACAGCTACACGGCAACGGGAAGCTACACCTACGACGGCACGACCCTCTCCATGACGCTCGGTGACGAGCAGGTGACCAGAACCTGCAAGGTTCGGGACGGGATCGCCACGTTGGACGGTACGCTCACCATGGCGCTCCGAACCGACGCGCCCTCCGAGCACCCCTCCTACCCCTACCCCGATTTCGAGGCGCTTGCCGCTTCGCTCCCGCTCCTGCCCGCCGACGAGCTGACAGGGCTGACCGTTTCCGCCGCGGGAAAGCGCCTGCAGGCAACGGTACAGATGAAGCAGACCTACTGGCAGGGCAAAGACCTTGAAAAGCGCGCCGAGGGGACTGCCGCGCTCGGCGATACAGTCAACATCGACTTCACGGGCAAACTGGACGGCATTGCTTTTGAAGGCGGCGCGGCAACGGGCGTTGACGTGACCGTTGCGCCCGACACCGGCTATATCGAAGGCTTCTGCGAGGGCATTGCGGGACACGCGGTGGGAGAGACCTTTGATGTCACGGTCACCTTCCCCGAGGACTACGGAAACGACGCGTTGGCGGGCAAGGAAGCCGTCTTTACCATGACGCTCAACGCCATCTATGAAACCGAAATCACCGACGAAATGGTCGCCGCCTACGAGGGCAACGACTACAACACGGTCGCGGAGTGGGAAAACGCGGTTTGGAACGACCTTATCACAAGCGCGGTCTGGTCGCTTATTCCCGCACTCGCCGATTTCCGGGACGAAACCGACGCATACCTCTACTATTATCAGGATATGTTGGACGTCTACCACTACTACGCCGCAAGCTACGGGATGCAGTTTGAACGGTTTCTGTCCTTCTACGGCTTGACTGTTTCTGCACTGGAAGCGAGAAGCCGCGAGACCGCCCGCTCCTATCTGCTTGCCGCCGCAGTGGTTCGCGCGCTCGACCTCATGCCGGAGGCGGATTGGCTGAACCGCTTTGAGACCGACTATATCGCGGACTATGTGGCAAGCGGATATACCGAAGAGCAGGTACGCGAACGGATCGCTTCGGGCGAAGGACGGCTCGTCTACCGTGCCGCCATGCTCTCGGAACTTGCCGCCGAGCATCTGGTTTCCTCCAACACGTTCACCGACTGACCTACGGCAACGCCGCGCAGGAAATCGGATAAAATACCCGCCCGTCGCAGAAATGCGACGGGCGGGTATTTTGATTTCAGTTTACGGGATTGATTTTTCCCCATCCGCCGTTATCGTCATCCGTTACCACCACAAGTCTGTTACCGCTTTCCGCAGACGTTTCCACGCTGTCGCGGTCAATTTCTTTCGGGTCTTTCGTGCAGGACGCCGCAGACAGCACTGCGGCAAGCAAAAGCAACAAAGTAAAAATCCATTTTTTCATGATGTAAAATCCCCGTTACCGACTGCTGATCGGAAACAGTTTCCCCCATCTGTTATCCGTGTCCTCGCCCACCTTCAGGCTCGATCCGGAATCTGCCGTTGCAAGGATGCTCTCTTCATCAACAGGAAGCCAAACTCCCTCGGGCGCGGTATAATGCTTCATAAATCAAAATTCCTTTCTCGAAATTCAATTCCTCTTTGTACATTATACCATACTTCCTCCGTCTTGTCAACCACTTTCGCGCAATTTTCACAAAGAGATTAAGACCTTGGGGCGTTGCCCCAAGGTCTTAACCTCTTAAGCCTTGCCGACAGAGCCGAAGAGCTCCATTTTTTCCTTGACGGTTGCCTTGATGGCTTCCACGCCGGGGGCGAGAAGCTTTCTGGGGTCAAAGCCCTTGCCTGCGAGATCCTTGCCAGCCTCGATATATTCGCGGGTAGCCGCCGCAAAGGAAAGCTGGCACTCGGTGTTCACGTTGATCTTGGAAACGCCGAGAGAGATCGCCTTCTTGATCTGGTCTGCGGGAATGCCCGTTCCGCCGTGCAGAACCAGCGGCATTGCGCCAACCTTTTCGGAAACCGCCGCAAGCGTCTCAAAGGACAGACCGGGCCAGTTTGCGGGGTACTTGCCGTGAATGTTGCCGATACCCGCCGCAAGCATCGTCACGCCGAGATCCGCAATCATCTTGCACTCGTTCGGATCTGCGCACTCGCCCATGCCGACCACGCCGTCCTCTTCGCCGCCGATTGCGCCGACCTCTGCCTCCAGAGACAGACCCAGCTGGCTTGCAACGTGAACCAGTTCGCGGGTCTTTTCCACGTTCTCCGCGATCGGGTAATGCGAGCCGTCGAACATGATCGACGAGAAGCCCGCCTTAATGCACTTGTAGCAGCCCTCATAAGTGCCGTGATCCAGATGCAGGGCAACCGGAACCGTGATCTTCAGTTCCTCGATCATTGCCTTCACCATGTCGGCAACCGTTTTGAAGCCGCACATATACTTTCCCGCGCCCTCGGAAACGCCGAGGATAACGGGAGAATTCAGCTCCTGCGCGGTGAGCAGGACGGCTTTTGTCCACTCCAGATTGTTGATGTTGAACTGACCGACGGCATAGTGACCCGCCTTGGCTTTTTCCAGCATTTCTTTTGCAGATACGAGCATCGTTTCAAACCTCCGTGATTTTGCTTTTTTAACGAATACATTATATACCATTCCCGCGAAAAAATCAAGCCGTTTTGCGAAAATACGTGTTTTTTTCTTATTTTTCTTCGCTTGCCGCGCTTTTCAGCCCCTTGCGGTCGATTTTTCCGTTCGGCGTCAGCGGCAAAGCCGCCAGAGCGCGGCAGACTGCGGGCAACATATAGCGCGGCAGATACGCGCGCAGGGTTCTTGTCAGCGCAGCGCTTTCCGCGCTCCCCGTGTAGTACAGCACAATGCGCTTGTGCTCGTCATCATAAACACAGCAGCACTGCCGCACACCCTCCGCCTTTCCCGCGGCGGCTTCGATCTCGCCCAGTTCGATCCGATGTCCCTGATGCTTGATCTGCGCGTCGGCGCGGGTATGGAACACCAGTTCCCCGTGGCGGTTATAGCTTGCGAGGTCGCCCGTGCGGTACACAATCTCGGGATAGCGCGACTGCGTGGGGTTCTGCACGAACGCGGCGGCAGTGCGCTCGGGGTCGTTATAGTAACCGAGCGTAACGCAAGTTCCGCGCAGGTAGATTTCCCCCGTTTCCCCTGCGCCCACGGGGTGACCGTTCCCGTCGAGCAACAACACGCCCGTGTTGCGGAAGGGTCGACCGATCGGAATCGGCTCACCCTCTTCCAATTCGCGATCCGCCCGCCAATAGCAGGACATTCCCGTGGCTTCGGTAGGACCGTAGAGGTTGAAGAAGGTTGCCTGCGGGAGCGCCTTCCGCCACAGTTCGTACTGCTTGGGTGGAAAGACCTCACTGCCGAACGCGACGGTGCGCAGGTATTTCGGCGGGTTCTTTTCGAGCACGCCGAACGAGGAAATCATGGTCAATGCCGAAACAACCCAACAGACCGTATTGATACGGTGCTCGCTGAGAAAGTCGCACAGCTTCATGGGGAACAGAAAGAGCGTTTTGGGGACGAAGTAGGCGGTTGCACCGAATTTGATGACGGGCATCAATTCCTTGAGCGGTGCGTCGAAGAACAGCGGGGTCTGGTTGGCGAACACACAGGTTTCGTCAAAGCCGAGCGCTTCCGAGAGGGCTTCGGTATAGTCGATAACCGAGCGGTGGCAGGCAACCACGCCTTTGGGCGTTCCGGTTGAACCGGAGGTAAACACGACGTAGATAGGGTCGGTATCGAGTTGTGCGCGGCGGACTGCCGCAAGCGCGGGTTCGTCCTCGGCTTCCTCTGCCAGATCCTTGTAGCGGTATTGTTTCCCCTGCCAATTCAGCCCTGCGGCGATTGTTTCGCCTTTTTCGTCGGCAATCAGATATTCCGCGCCGACGGTTTCAAGGATGCTTTCCATGCGGTGTGCGGGCATGGCGGGGTCGAGCGGGACATAGAATGCCCCTGCGTAGACGACGCCCCAGAAAGCGGCGGGGACAGTTGGGTGTTTCTCCATGAGGACAGCGACGGGCTTTCCCCCGCCCGCGCCCCGGTGCAGCAGGGCGCTCCCGACGCGTTTTGCTCTGCTCAGAAGTTCTCCGAACGCAATGCTATCGTTACCGTCCAAGAACGCGATCTTCCCGGGCACGCGCGCGGCTGTGTTTTCCAGATATTCCAGGATATTGGTTTGCATGTTTTTACCTCGTAAGACCTCGGGGCGTTGCCCCGAACCCTACTTAGGGGACTTCTTAAGGAGAAGTCCCCTAAGAACCTTCAAGACCTTTACTGCAAGGGGATTTTTGATCCTCTTTTTTGTTGTGCAGACTCTGATGTAGCCGTTTGCCGTGCTACGAATTCCGGCTGCTCCGAGCAAAATCCCGTCGAGCGGGATTTTGGCGGCTGTCGCCTCTCTCCCGCTACCGGATAGAAATGGTTCAAGTTAGTTGAGAATCGGAAAAGCGGGTTGGAATGCGGGGCGCTCCCTGCGGATTGCGCCCCTGCAAAGTGCGGAAAACCATCGTTGCTTTTCAGATACTTTTTTATCATGATGGAAGATTCAAAGCTTCTCAATCAATGATCACATACTCCCGCGTTCCCGTTTTGGGGTAGCCGGAGAGGTCTGTTCCGTAGAGGTCGGAACGTTTGGATTTGAGGAAGCTCATCTGGCTGTCGGTCATCAGATAGGTTTCGTAGTCCGCTTTAATCCATTCGTCCACGCGCGTTGCGTCGTAGTAGTACCACACGGGGGAAGCCTCCGTTCCGATATTGACCATCGACCAATAGTGCGAGTTCGCCTGTCCGCTGTCGGGCGCTTTGAAGATATCCTTGTTTTCGATCCCGAGCCGCACAAAGAATGCTTTGGAGAGCGAATAGTAGGTAAAGCAGTCGCCCGCTCGTTTCTCCAGTGCGTCATACGCCCCGCGCACCCAGTCGCCCTTATCGGAAGTACCGTCATAACGGATATGGTTGCGGTCATGGACATACTCCCAGATGCGTTGCACCTGATCGACCTTGGAAAGCCCCTTCAAGCCCTCGTTTTCGATAATCGGATCGAGTTTTTCCCAGAGCATTTCCTCGCTGATCTTATTGTCATAGACATTGACCTTGGATTCCACGGTGGTCTCTCTCCCTATGCGGTCAGTTGCAATATAGGTGATGGGATATTCCCCGACCGTATCAATATCAACCTGCGAATCGTCCACCTCTAATTTAATCGGTCCGTCGCAGTCATCTGTTACAGTCACACCGTCGCGGTACGCCACGGCTTCGCCCACAGAGACCGCAATCACCCGCACGCCCGAGATTACGGGCGACTCCTTGTCTATTGCCACTTCCATCGTTGCAGTCTTTCTTGCAGTTCTGCCGCTTGCTGTGCGATAAATCAGCTCCGTTTCGTAGCTCTTAAATAATGACATCGTTTCAGGAAATGGATTATCGGAGGCAAAAGTGACAGATGCACCCTCAGCGAGGTCGGGATAAAAATCCTCTGCCGTTGGCCAATCGTCTTTATGGTCTTTGTCAAATCCCCATTTGAGTACCTTCGGCTCGGGGATTGCCTCCCGCCGACACGCGGGCAACAGCAAAAGCCCTGCGCCGACAACAGCCAACAGCACGGATAACGCAAGCAATTTATGTCGTGCGTTATACTTCCTCACGGTCAACACCTCCGTGTCCGATTCCGAATTTCAGAGCAGGTGAATTCCCTCCGCGCGGCAGGTTTCCACGGTTTCCGGACTCCAGTACGAGGACTGCACCTCCCCGATATGCGCCTTGCGCAAAAAGAACATACACATCCGCGACTGTCCGATGCCCCCGCCGACAGTATAGGGCAGTTCCCCCGCCAGCAGTGCCCGGTGGAACGGCAGTGCCGCGCGCGCTTCGCAATGGCATTCGGCAAGCTGACGGCGCAGAGCGTCCTCGTCCACGCGGATACCCATGGAGGACAGTTCCAGCGCGATATCCAACACGGGATAATAGACGATGATATCGCCGTTGAGCGACCAGTCGTCGTAGTCGGGCGACCGTCCGTCGTGCGGCGCGCCGCCCTTCAGTTTTCCGCCGATGCCCTGCAAAAAGATCGCGCCGTGGCGTTTTGCCGCAACGTATTCGCGCTCCTTCGGCGTTTTGTCGGGCATTTCGTCCTCCAACTCCTGCGCCGTCAGAAAGGTGATCTTCTCGGGGAGCAGGCTTCCGATAAACTCGTATTCGTTGACGATATACTGCTCGGTGTGGCGGAGCGCGTCATAAATGCGCCTGACCGTCCGCTTCAGCGTTGCCTCGGTTCGCTCCTCGCGGGTGATGATCTTCTCCCAGTCCCACTGGTCGACGAACATGGAATGGATGTTGTCGGTCACCTCGTCGCGGCGGATGGCGTTCATATCGGTATACAGCCCCTCGCCCGGGCGGAAGCCGTACAGTTTCAGGGCGTAGCGCTTCCATTTTGCAAGCGAATGGACGATTTCCAATCGCTCGCCCGAGCAGAGATCAAAGGTCACGGGGCGCTCCACGCCGTTGAGATTGTCGTTCAGACCGCTTGCGGGATTCACAAACAGCGGAGCAGACACGCGGATCAGGTTCAGCTCGGTTGCAAGGTCGCGCTCAAAAAAGTCCTTCACCTTTTTGATGGCATATTCGGTTTGCCGCAGGGAAAGGAAGGGTTGATAGTCCTTCGGAATCATCAGGTTTGCCATAGTTTGGTTTCCTTTATGTGAGTTTATTTCGTTTCTTTGCAAAAAATGTGCGGAGCGGAGTCAGGCACTCCCCCTCCAACACGCCGCCGCAGATCTGCGGGGTGGCTTCAAGCGGGTAATCGGCAAGGTTCAAAAGACTCCCGAACGCGCCCGCGCGGGGATCTTTCGCGCCGTACACAACCCGTCCTACGCGCGCCGCGACAATCGCACCCGCGCACATGGGGCAGGGTTCGAGCGTCACATACAGGGTGCAGTCCTCAAAAAAGCGCTTCTCCCGCTTGCCCGCCGCTGTGCGCAGAACCTCCGCCTCGGCATGGGAGAGCGGGTCGTTCGTTTCCTCGCGGCGGTTATACGCGACGGCAAGGACAGTCCCCTCTCCGTCGGTCAGAACCGCACCGACGGGAATCTCGCCCCGTTCCGCCGCCCGTTCCGCCTGTTTCAGCGCCGCGCGCATCATGGCGATATCGAATTCGTCTGTCATACCGTATTCCCCGCAAGCATCAACGTCAACACGGTCAGAATCCCCATCACCGCGCAGGCGATGAGGAACACGCCGAACGGCGAGGACAGAAGCAGTCTGACCGAGCGCGCAGGCTCTACGCGATACGCCGCGTAGCCGTCCGCCTGCGGCAGGGAACGCCCGAACGCGCCGTCCCGCACGTCGGGTTTGCGCGAAGCGCGGCGGGTCAGGAATACAATCGAAATCAGCCCGGAAACAACCAGAAGCACGTCAAGAATCAGCAGGACAACCGTCCCCTTTTCCTCCCCGAGCCATTGCGGCAACGCCGTTGCCAGCACGGAGGTCGCGTTGTTGCAGAAATGCAGGGCTACGCAGTTCCAAATGCTCCCCGTCCGTTCGTAGACCGTGCCGAGCAGGATGCCCGCGCCGAAGGCATAGAGGAACTGCGCAGGGTTCTGGTGCATCA
Source organism: Eubacterium sp. CAG:180 (assembly GCA_963628215.1). GTDB lineage: Bacteria > Bacillota > Clostridia > Oscillospirales > CAG-272 > UMGS1865. Next base: position 11,776 of record CAVGEJ010000028.1, on the reverse strand, counting down.
GTCCGAAGGCGAGCGCGCTGACAAGAACCGCCGTGCCGCGCCCGAACGGGAGCAGATTGCCGAGAATCGCGCCGCGGAAGAGAAACTCTTCGCAGAACGCGGGAACTGCCGCCATCACAAGGAGCGAGAGCAGCAGATCAAGCCCCGTCATTTTCCCGTCGGTGGAAGAGAGCGTGCTGTCAAACAGGCTGTCGAAATCAAAGAAGCTGACCATTCCCGCGTTGAAGTAGGACTGCGCCAGAATCACGGTGATTCCGCCGAGCACGATCGGCGGCAGATAGCGCGACGCGGCGCGATCGGTGCGCACCGCCTGCCACGGAAGCCCCCGCGCGCGCGTCAGTTCCTTCATAATCGGAATGGGGCAGAGGAACGCGGCAAGGTAGAGCGCGCCGTAGGTCAGTTGATAGATCAGCTTTGCGGCAACCGACGAAAACGGCAGGACGGCAAGAAAGAACGACAGCGCCGCGACCACTCCCGAAATCAGGAGCAGAAACAGGAGAAAGAACAGTGTGCCGATTCCGAGCGCGGTAACAGCCCGTTTGTAGAAAACTTCATTGGATGTCTGCGGTTGCATGGACTTCCCCTCCTCTCTCCGTTTGCTGTGAAAAAATTCTCATGACAGCGACCCGATGCTGTAGAGTTTTGCCAGTCCGCCCGCCGAGGTTTCGCGGTACGCGCCGAGCAGGTCGTGCCCGGTTTCGTACATATTACGGACGATGCAATCGAACGAGACCTTCTGCATATCGGCAAGCAGTCCCGCGAGCAGTGCCGCATGAACCGCCTTTTGCGCCGCGACCGAGTTGCGCTCGATGCAGGGAATCTGCACCAGTCCGCAGATGGGGTCGCAGGTCAGCCCGATGCTGTGCTCCATTGCGGTTTCCGCCGCGCTTCCGATGCGCCGCAGATCGTAGCCGCGCAGTTGCGCCAGTCCAGCCGCCGCCATGGAGCAGGCAGTTCCGATCTCCGCCTGACAGCCGCATTCCGCGCCGCTGATGGAGGCGTTGGTTCGCACAAGCGTTCCGATCAGTCCCGCCGTTGCCAGTGCGTCGAGGACGACTTCGTCGTCATAGCCCTCCGCCGCCTGTGCGCGGAGCAGGACTGCGGGCAAAACGCCGCACGCGCCGCAGGTAGGTGCGGTACAGATGACCCCGCCCGCCGCGTTTTCCTCGCTCACGGCATAGGCATAGGCGCTGCGCAGGCGCATTTCCGTCATTTCGGGGGATTCTTTCGGGAGAGCGGTACGGTACAGGGTTGCCGCTTTCCGCTTCACGCCGAGTTCCCCGGGGAGAACGCCTTCCGTATGAATGCCGCGTTCCACCGCGTCCCGCATCACGCCGAGGACATTCCGCAAATATTCGCGCCACTCCGGTCGTTCGAATCTTGCCACATACTGCGGCAGGGTCAGGCGTTGTTCCTCGCAATACGCGGCGATCTCCGCAAAGGTATGTTGCGGGTAGCAGTCCTCGTCGGGCGGGTTGGGTCTGCCGTCGATCTCAATCGCGCCGCCGCCAACGCTCCGCACGCGCAGAAATCCGATCTGCTCTCCGTTTTTGGTGGCGTACAGATCCATGGTATTGGGGTGTTCGAGGCGGAACGGTGCGTCGGGGACAAGTCGAATATCGGTTTTCCCTTCTCCGAGCGTTTCGCGCAGGACGCGGTCAGTTCCGTGCCCCTCGCCCGTCAGTGCGAGCGAGCCGTAAAGGCGGATCTCGAAACGATCCGCGTCGGGGTGCTCCGCGCGAAACAGTTTCGCCGCCTTTTCAGGTCCCATGGTATGCGAACTGGACGGTCCTTTTCCTATCAGATATATTTCCGTGACGGATTTCATTGTATGCCCTCTTCCGCGTCAAAATCAATTACCTTTATTATAGCAGAAAATGCCGTCATAAACAAGACCGTTTACAAAATTTCTTCTGAAAATTTAAGGTCGCGGAAGGTCGCGGGGCTTTGCCCCGCACCCCACTCAGGGGACTTCTTGAGGAGAAGTCCCCTAAGAACCTTCAAGACCTTCAACTAAGGGGGATTTATGTCTTTTTCTTTACGTTGTGCTGATTTTGGGTGTAGCCGTATTCCGTGCTACTATTTCCGGCTGCTCCCGCGCGAAATCCCGTCCAGCGGGATTGGGACGGCTTACGCCTCGCTCCCGCTACCGGATAGAAATGGTTCAGGTTAGTTAAGAGACGGCAAGCGAACTGATCTGCGGGGCGCTCCCTTCGGATTGCGCCCCTGCAAAGTGCAAAAGCCTTCGGTAATTATAGCAAACGCCCCTCACGGTTGCAAAACGTGAGGGGGGCGTATACGATCAAAGCAGTTTCAGCAAGGCGTCGGTAAACTCCGCGGTGGTCGCGCCGTCACGGTTGCCCGTCACGCGCACGGGGAAATCGGGGGCGGCGGTTTCTGTCAGCGCCTTCGCAAGGCGATCCGCTTCGCTTGTCATGGCGATATGCCGCAGCATCATTTCCGCCGCGCGGAGCAGGCTGGACGGGTCGGCGTACTCCCCAAGTCCGGCTTCGATCATGCGCGGGGCAGAGCCGTGGATCGCCTCGAACATGGCGTAACAGTCGCCCGTATTGGCGCTTCCCGCCGTGCCCACGCCGCCCTGAATCTGCGCCGCTTCGTCGGTGATGATATCCCCGTAGAGATTCGGTAGCAGGAACACCTGAAAGCGGCTTCGGATATCGCGGTTGACCAGATTTGCGGTCATGATATCGATATACCAGTCCTCCGCCGTGATCTCGGGGTAATCGGCGGCAATTTCGTGGCAGATTGCCGAGAACATCCCGTCGGTTTTCTTCATGATATTGGCTTTCGTGACGATTGCAACGTTGGTCTTTCCGTTCGCCCGCGCATAGTCAAACGCCGCGCGCGCGATGCGGCGAGTTCCCGCGTCGGTCGTCACCTTGAAATCCATGGTCAGTTTGCCCGCAATCTCCACGCCGCGACTGCCGAGGACATATTCCCCCTCGGTGTTCTCGCGGAAGAAAATCCAGTCGATTCCTTCCTCCGGGACAGTGACCGGGCGGACGTTTGCATACAGATCCAATTCCCGCCGCAGGGCAACATTCGCGCTTTCCAGAGTTCCACCCTTCGGCGTGGTAGTCGGTCCTTTGAGCAGTACGTCGCAGGCTTTGATCTGTGCCAACACCTCCGCAGGGACTGCCTCGCCCTTCGCCAGTCGGTTTTCCAGTGTCAGCCCCGTAATGTCGCGCAATTCGATTCTGCCCGCCGCAATCGGCTTCTTCAGCAGAACTTCCAACACGCGCCGTGTTTCCCGCATGAGAATCGGACCGATGCCGTCCCCGCCGCAAACGCCGACCGCGATTTTTTCCGCCTTTGCAAAGTTCTTCCCGGGCACGGCGCATTCCATCCGCTCCTGCCGCGCCAACTGTTCGGTCAGCAGAGCACGAAACCGCTCCACCGCCGCATTCATTTCTTTTTCAAACATCATTTTCTCCTATCGTCAGCAACCGTTGCGGTTGGATCAAATATATCCCCCCTCATCAGTCGCTTAACGCGACAGCTTCCCCCCAAGGGGAAGCCTTTTACATATCCTATTCGCTTTTTACAACCAATTACCAAATCGGTAGCCTGAAGCCTGAAATGTTCCCAAGTATCCGTCGCCTTGTAATACAGGCTTCCCCTCGGGAAAGTTGGCGCGTTAGCAACTGATGGGGAGATAAATCTGCTCCCGCTAAGAGTTTCTCCCCAATTATCTACCCGCCACTTTGTGAGGCAGGCTTCCCCTCGGGGGGAAGCTGTCGCGCAAGCGACTGATGAGGGGGGATCAATCTGCTCCCGTCAAAAAACTTTCTTTATCATCCCTTCGCCGCAACGCCGAGCAATCCGCCTGCTTTGAGAATGGCAATCTCGCGCGGCGTGAACGAGCAGACCAGCGGAATCTCCGCCCCGTTCGTCTCGTCAACCAACGTCATTTTGCCGCGTTCCATGCCGTCAAACACGCCGTCCAGAACCAGACGATCCCCCTGCGCCACGCGGTCATAGTCCGCAGAATCCGCAAAGGTCAGCGGCAGAATGCCCGCGTTAATCAGGTTTGCCGCATGAATCCGCGCAAAGCTTTTGGCAATTACCGCGCGGATGCCGAGATACATCGGAACAAGCGCCGCATGCTCGCGCGAAGAGCCCTGCCCGTAGTTCGCGCCGCCCACAACAATGCCCTGCCCCGCGCGCCTGGCACGGTCGGGGAATTCCTTATCGCAAACGCCGAAGCAGAACTGCGACAGATACGGGATATTCGAGCGGTACGGCAGAATCTTCGCCCCTGCGGGCATGATATGATCGGTGGTGATGTTGTCCCCCACCTTCAGAACCAGTTCCGCCGAGAGCCTGTCGCCCTGCGGTACGCATGCGGGAAACGGCTTGATGTTCGGTCCGCGCAGAACCTCGACTTCCCCCGCTTCCTCGGGCGGCGCAGGCGGCAGAATCGCGCTGTCGTCCACGCGGAACGCCTCGGGCAGATGAATTTCCGGCATCTCCCCCAGATCGCGCGGGTCGGTGATCACCCCCGTCAGCGCCGCCGCGACCGCCGTTTCGGGCGAAACGAGGTAAACCTTTGCGTCCGCAGTTCCGCTTCTGCCTTCAAAGTTGCGGTTGAACGTCCGCAGACTGACCCCGCCCGAGTTGGGAGAGAAGCCCATTCCGATACACGGACCGCAGGCGCACTCCAACAGCCGCACGCCCGAGGCGATAATATCCGAGAGCGCGCCCGAATCGGCAAGCATGGTCAGCACCTGCCGCGACCCCGGGGAGACCGACACGCTGACGTCCGGCGAAACGGTACGCCCGCGCAGGAGCGCCGCAACCTTCAACAGATCCGAAAGCGACGAATTGGTGCACGATCCGATGCAGACCTGATCCACCTTCTTCCCCGCAATCTCCGAAATCGGAACTACCCTGTCGGGGCTGTGCGGGCAGGCGATCATCGGAACGAGTTCGGACAGATTGATTTCAATCGTTTGGTCATACGCCGCGTCCGCGTCGGCAGAAACCGGCGTGAAATCCGCCTCGCGCCCCTCGGCGCGGAGGAACGCGCGGGTCACCTCGTCGGCGGGAAAGACCGAGGTTGTAGCGCCGAGTTCCGTTCCCATGTTCGTGATGGTCGCCCGCTCGGGAACAGACAGCGTTGCAACGCCCTCGCCGCCCCATTCGATGATGTACCCCACGCCGCCCTTGACCGTCAGCCGTCGGAGCAGTTCCAGACTGACGTCCTTCGCCGTGACGAACGGGCGCAGTTTTCCCGTGAGGCTGACCCGGATCATGCCCGGCATGGTGATATAGTACGCGCCGCCGCCCATTGCGACCGCAACGTCCATTCCGCCCGCGCCGAAGGCGAGCATGCCAAGCCCGCCGCCCGTCGGCGTGTGGCTGTCCGAGCCGATGAGCGTTTTCCCCGGCACGCCGAAGCGCTCCAGATGGACCTGATGGCAGATGCCGTTACCCGGGCAGGAGAAATAAATGCCGTGTTTCTTTGCAACCGATTGGATATAGCGGTGGTCGTCCGCGTTCTCAAAGCCGGATTGCAGGGTGTTGTGGTCGATATACGCCACGCTCCGCTCGGTTCTGACCCGCTCCACGCCCATTGCCTCGAATTCCAGATACGCCATCGTTCCCGTTGCGTCCTGCGTCAGGGTCTGGTCAATCCGCAAACCGATCTCCGTCCCGCGTTTCATCTCCCCCGCAACCAGATGCGCGCGGATAATTTTTTCCGCAATCGTCAGTCCCATATTCTCCCCCTTACTCCGTATACCCGTCCAGAATGTGGCGGGCGGCGTTTTCGATATGCGTCAGCATTGCGCACTCGGCTTCGTCCGGGTCGTGCGCGGCAATGGCTTCGTAAATGCGCCGATGCTCGGCGGCGGACTCTGCGGCGCGCCCGCTGTCCTCCACCGACACGCGGCGGTATTTCTGCACCTTGCGGTGAAGCGGCAGAAGCACGTCCGCAAGAATCGTGCTGCCGCAATCGCGATAGATCAGTTGATGAAAGCGGCTGTCCATGCCGCGAACGTGCTCGGAATCTTTCCTCGGCACATAGAATTCCTGCAGTTCCAATGCCTCGCGCAACTCCGAGAGAGACTGCTCGGTCATCCGCTCCGCCGCCGCGCGCGCCGCCAAGCCCTCCACGCGCAGGCGAACCGCGAAAATATCCTCCAGATCCTTGTGCGATACGCCGATAATCAGAATTCCCTTTGTCCCCGTCTCGATCAGATGCTCCTGCTCCAACCGTTGCAGCGCTTCGCGGATCGGCGTGCGGCTGACCCCGAGATCCCCCGCCAATTTTGTTTCGGTCAGAACCGCCCCGATCGGGTACTGTCCCGAAAGAATTTCATTCTCCAGACGGAGAAACACCTGCTCTGCAAGCGACACACTGCGATGCTCCGGTATCATATCTCTTCTCCCCTTTCCGTTTTACCGGCTTTACAGCCGACGAAACCGCGCGCCCGACAGTTCCTCAATTTTTTCTTCCACCTCGTGAACCGCCAGAGCCGTCTGCCTGCCGCCTTCGTACTCGCCGTCGATCCACTCCTTGAGTTTCACAACCAACGGGTCGTGCTTGTCGATGCGCTCCGATTCGGTCAGGCGGTAATTCTCATTGATCCAGTAGGCAATCCCCGCCAGTCCCGAGGACTTCCCGAGCATGACCGACGCGGGGCGGTTCAAGAGTTTGCCCGTATCGAAAATGTTGTAAATTTCCTCGTCCTTGAGCAGTCCGTCCGCGTGAATGCCCGCGCGGGTGACGTTAAAACTCTTGCCCACAAACGGCGTCATGGCCGGAATGCGGTAGCCGATGTTGTGCTCGAAGTACTCCGCAATCTCGGTAATCACGGTCGGATTCATGCCGTCAAACGACCCGCGCAGGGAGGCATATTCCATCACCATTGCCTCCAGAGGGATATTCCCCGTCCGTTCCCCGATTCCGAGAAGCGAGCAGTTGACCCCGGACGCGCCGTAAAGCCATGCGGTGGTCGCGTTGGAAACCGCCTTGTAAAAATCGTTGTGACCGTGCCACTCCAGCATTTCGCTCGGCACGTCGGAATAGTGCTGTAAACCGTAGATGATTCCCGGCACACTGCGCGGGATTGCAACCTCCGGGTACGGAACGCCGTAGCCCATCGTGTCGCAGGCGCGGATGCGGACGGGAATCTTTGCATCCGCCGACATCCGCATCAGTTCGTTGACAAACGGCACAACAAAGCCGTAAAAGTCGGCGCGCGTGATGTCCTCCAGATGACAGCGCGGCATAACCCCCGCCTCGAATGCGTCGGCAATCGTTGCAAGGTAATGCTTCATGCACTCGCGGCGCGTCATTTTCATTTTTTTGAAGATATGGTAATCCGAACAGGACACCAGAATTCCCGTTTCGCGGATGCCGAGGTCGCGCACCAGACGGAAGTCCTCGCGGCTCGCGCGAATCCATGTGGTAATCTCAGGAAACCGAAGCCCGAGGGACTGACAGCGCTCCAGCGCCTCACGATCCTTCTTGCTGTAAACAAAAAATTCGGTTTGGCGGATGATGCCGTAAGGACCGCCCAGTTTTGACATCAGGCGGAACAGATCGACAATCTGCTCCACGGTGTAAGGCTCGACCGACTGCTGACCGTCGCGGAACGAGGTATCGGTAATCCAGATGTCCTCGGGCATTCCGATCGGAACTCGCCTGTGGTTAAAGGGAATTCGCGGAACGCAGCTGTACGGATACACGTCGCGGTAGAGGTTCGGTTCTTCCACGTCCTGTAAGGAATATTTGTACGCCTTCTGCTCCAACAGATTGGTCTTATTGGATATTTCGAGCATCGGTATCACCGTCCTTTGTATTTCTGTATACAATTATACACGGATTCAACCGATTTGTCAACCCGTTTTTGAAAAATTGCGGGGAGAAATTTTAGTTTGGTAAAGCAAGCGTCGGAATTGCGGGATATCCACAGCCGATGGTGGAACAAAATTTATCCCCCCTCATCAGTCGCCTGATGCGACAGCTTCCCCCCAAGGGGAAGCCTATCTGACGCGGTGCAAACATTGTGTGAGGAGATTCGAACCCGCCTCTTTCCATGACTGCAGAGAACACAAATAGTTTGAAAGGATTCTTTTTGCTTTGAATTGCGCGCCATAGCCAAAAGAAAACCTTCTCAAGATCATATCCGCCATGTTCGCACAGCGAAAAGCAGGCTTCCCCTCAGGGGGAAGCTGTCGCGTTAAGCGACTGATGAGGGGGGATATTCTTCCTCCCACCATACAGTCCGAAAATAACCTTTCCATACTCCCCTACTCCCGGAACGGGTCGTTCCGCCCTTTCCGCTCCAGCAGGATACCGACAATGGCAAGCCCTCTCTTATGAGCGCGGTAGGCGGTTCTGCGCGAGATGCCCAACACCCCCGCTGCATGTTCCACGCTCTCGCCCCGGATGTAGCGATGGTACAGAACCAACTTGTCCCGCCCGTTGCGGAGCGCCGCAATCGTCCTCTCGATCTCGTCCATCCGCGCGCGCCAGAATGCCTCGTTTCCCATCAGAACATCCTCGCAACGGCACGGCTCGTCAAATTTTTCCGCCCGACGGCGTTCGTACCGCTTCAGTTTCAGCAGATCCAGACAAAGCTGATACCCCGCCAGAAACTCCCTTGCCTCCGCTTCCCGCGCGCTGTTCCGTTCCGCTTCCGTCATACCGTGCCTTCCTTTCCTATGCTTCGGAAACCCGAGCCTTTCCGCACCGCGGCATTTCGGTTTTCCGTTCTCAAAAGCATGGGCTTTTTCTTCGGAAATCCCTTGAATTCCATATTTTTTCCTCCTTTTTTGATTTTCCTGTTGACTTTTTCACTTTTTTCGTGTATACTATATGTGTACGGGAACATTATATCGCATTTCCGAAGCATTGTCAAGTACTTATTTAAGATTTCCGAAATATCAGCACTCTGCCCAAAGCGGAGAGTCGAATGTTGTCAAAACACAGACAGAATGTTCCGGTCTGTGACAAGGAGGAACAAAAATGGAGTATGCAAGGCTCGAACAGCTGCTCACGGCAAATCATGTAACCGTTTATCAGGTGGCAAAAGCAACCGGCATTTCCGCCTCAACCTTTTCGGACTGGAAGAGCGGACGTTCCACACCAAAGGCAGACAAACTCTCCCGCATTGCCGATTATTTCGGCATCGGGTTGGACGAGTTGCTCGGCACAGACAGCGGCGAGCGGCGAACCGCCTCGCGCCTGCGCAGTCTGCGCGCGCAGAAGATGGTTCCCGTGATCGGCGTCATCCGCGCGGGCACGCCGATCGTCACCAACGAAACGCTTCTCGGCATGGAGTTTGCCGACGTGGACGACCCCGAGGACTATTTCTATCTGGAAGTCTGCGGCGACAGCATGCGGGATTGCGGCATTGTGGACGGCACTTACGTCCTCTTCCGCAAACAGCAATATGCGGAGAACGGCGACATTGTTGCCTGTCTGGTCGACGGCGACAGCGCAACGGTCAAGCGCTTTGAAAAGCGCAACCGCCGCATTGTCCTCTCCCCCGAGAACGACGACTACGACCCGATTATCCTGACCCCCGAGGATTTCGAAACGGGACGTTCCCGCATTCTCGGCGTGGCGGTGGAAGCAAAAACGAAATTCTGAGGAGTAACCCTATGCTTTGTCTGTCTGTCAGCGACCTTTCCCTGTCTTTCGGCACTGTTCCCGTGTTGGAAAACGTTTCGTTCTCTCTGGAGGAGAACGACCGTCTCGGCATCATCGGGGTCAACGGGTGCGGCAAGTCCACGCTGTTCCGCCTGATCTGCGGAGAGTTAGAGCCGACCTCGGGAGCGGTTTATTTATCAAAAGGAAAAAACGTCGGGATTCTGCGGCAGGACGACGCGTTCGACGCCGCGGACAGCCGCGGGACGGTTCTGGAGCGGATGGTTCACGCCTTCCCCGATCTGCTTGCGGCGGAAGCGCGGATGGCGGAACTGGAAGCCGACGCGCTGAAGCGCGGCGACGAGGCGGCGGTTCGCGAATACACCGACCTGCACGACCGCTACGTGCGGGACGGCGGTCTGGAATTCCGCGCCCGTTGCACGTCGATCCTCTCCAAACTCGGCTTTGACGAAGCGCAACGCAATCAGCCCGTCGGAACGCTCAGCGGAGGACAGCGAACCAGACTTGCGCTGGCGGTTCAGCTTTCGCGCGAGCCGGATATCCTGATGTTGGACGAGCCGACCAACCACCTTGATATCGCAACGCTTACATGGCTTGAGAATTTCCTCGCGGGCTACAAAAAGTGCTTTATGGTCATCTCGCACGACCGCTATTTTCTCGACCGCGTGACCAACAAAACGCTTTCCATCGAGCATTGCCATGCCACGCTCTACAAGGGCGGCTACACCAAGAGCATGGCGCAACGGGAAGCCGACCGCGAGATTGCCGAGCGGCATTGGCGGAATCAACAGCGCGAAATCGCCCGTCAGGAAGCGTATATTGCCCAACAGCGGGCATGGAATCGCGAGCGGAACATCATTGCCGCCGAAAGCCGGCAGAAGATGCTCGACAAAATGGAGCGGCTTGAGCGCCCGACCGCCGACCCGCGCGCGATCCGGATGTCCTTTTCCGAGGCGATCGCTTCGGGAAACGACGTTCTGGAGGCGCGCCGCCTGACCTTCGGATTTCCCGGCAGAACGCTTTTCCGCGACCTCTCCTTTCTTATCAAGCGGCAGGAGCGCGCCTTGATTATCGGACCGAACGGGTGCGGGAAATCAACGCTCATCAAACTGATTCTCGGTCAACTGACCCCGACGGACGGGGTCATTGAAACCGGTTACCATGTGGAAATCGGCTATTACGATCAGGAAAATCAGAACCTGACCCCCGAAAACACGGTACTGGACGAACTCTGGAACGCCTACCCCACGCGAACCGAAACGCAGATCCGTCAAGTCTTGGCGCTCTTCCGCTTTACGGGCGAGGACGTATTCAAGGAGGTTGCGGTTCTCTCGGGCGGCGAGCGCGCACGGCTGACCCTTGCAAAGCTGATGCTCTCCAAAATGAACCTTCTGGTTCTGGACGAACCGACCAACCATCTGGACATGGACTCCCGCGAGGCGCTCGAAGCGGCGCTTGAACAGTTTGAAGGAACGATTGTGATGGTGTCGCACGACCGCTATCTGATCGACAAGCTTGCCACGCGGATTCTCGAACTGCACCCCGGCGACTGCTTCCCGGGCGACCTGTTGGACTACCATGTGGATCACGCGGGGCACGGGTACACCGAATTCACCGAGTACAAGAACGCGCGCATTGCCGAGCGGCAGACAACAACCGTCGGCGCAACCGCTCCCGCCGCGGCAACCACGCAGAAGGAACAGTACCTGAAAAACAAGCAGGCGGCGGCAGACGAACGCAAAAAGCGCGCCCGTCTGGAACGGTTGCGCGCGGAATGTGCCTCACTGGAAGCCGAACTGGAAGCATTGGAACAGGAACTGTACGGTTCTGCGGCATCCAACCATGTCCGCGCCGCCGAGATCGACAAACGGAAGCAGGAGGTCGAGGAACGGCTTCTGGAAAATTACGGAGAACTGGAAGAATAAATCCGAGGAATCGTCCGCCCTCATCCGTCGCCTTCGGCGACACCTTCCCCCTCGATGGGGAAGGCTTCCATAAGTTCTGCGAAGATGATAAGAGTGCTTTCAACGTTTGGTATATCAAAATTCCATGCTACCACAAAGGGAAGCGCCCACAATAGCCTTCCCCTTCAAGGGGGAAGGTGTCGCCGCAGGCGACGGATGAGGGCGTTTC